>NZ_MSJQ01000249.1 GCF_014596515.1 Streptomyces sp. CBMA156 | reverse complement strand
CTCGGCCAGCGGCAGCCCCCGGCTGTCCGCCTCCACCGCGGCGGCCTCGGCCAGCAGCGGGTAGACGTCGGACTCGTTGCCGCTGCGCCCCTCCTCGGCGAGCGCGGCGAGCAGTTCGGCCCTGGCCTCCAGCGGCCGGCCGCCGAGCGCCGCGAGCCGCACCGCCAGCCGGCTGATCGGCACGCTGTGCTGGACCTGGCCGACCCGGTTGGCCGCCCTGGCCTGCGCCAGCATGGTCGCCGCGACGGGCAGGTCGCCCTTCAGCAGGGCGAGTTCACCGCGCATCCGGTCCAGGAACTCGGCGTGGGTGCCGGTCAGGCTGGTCAGCTCGCAGGCGGCGAGCACCTCGGCGGCCTCCCCCACCCGCCCGAGGTCGGTCAGCGCCTCGACCAGGTTGCCGGTCAGGATGGTGCCGATGTTGCGCAGCAGGCCCTTGCCGTCGGCGAAGTCCAGGCCCTCCCTGCTCAGGGCGACGGCCTCCTCGGACCGGCCCAGCCCGCGCTGCATGCTGGCCAGGTTGTTGATGCCGCGCAGCAGCAGGTCGGGCACGCCCAGCAGACGGGCCCGCTCGACCGCGCCGGCGAGTTCGGCCAGCCCGCCCTCGGCGTCGCCCTGCAACTCGTAGCGCAGGCTGCCGAGGGTCATCCTGGCGTGCACCTCGACCGAGTGGGCGCCGACCTCCTGGGCGGTCCTGATCGCCCGCTCGGCCAGCCCGACGTGCTCGGGGCCCGGCTTCTTGAGCATGGCGGACCCGGCGCCGAGGGCGAACACCTCGGCCTGCACGGCGGACGGCGCCAGGTGCTCCACCAGCCGGTGCGCGTGGGCGATCTCCTCGTCGTCCCCGGAGCGGCGCAGACTGCCCAGCATCCGGGCCCGGTTGATCCGGAACCAGGCCGCCCGCACCGGGTGCTCGGCCTCGTCGACCAGCCGGATGCCGCGCTTGGCCAGGCTCAGGCCGCGCTCCCGGTCGCCGCTGCGCCGGGCCGCGACCACCGCCTCGGCCAGCACGTCGACCAGCTGGATCCGGCCGCAGTCCTCGTCCGCGCCGCTGTGGTCGCAGGAGCCCGGCGGGTAGGTCTCGGCCCAGTCGTACGGGCGCAGGGTGTGCGCCAGCACCTCCTCGGAGACCAGGTCCCACAGCTCCAGGGCCCGTTCCAGCATGCCGAGTTGCTCGGCGAAGGCGTTGCGGCGGCGGGCCGCGCGGGCGGCGTCCAGGGCGGTCGGCAGGGCGCGGGCCGGATCGTGCGCGTGGTACCAGTAGTTGGCCAGCCTGGCGGGCAGCGCGTCACCGGGGACGAGCTGCGGCTGGGCCTCCACGGCGAGTGCGAACTTGCGGTTGATCCGGTGCCGTTCGCCGGGCAGCAGGTCGTCCGAGACCGCCTCGCGGACCAGCGCGTGCCGGAACCGGTAGCCCTCGCCCTCACTGTCCGGGCGCAGGATGTTGGCGCCGACGGCCACCCGCAGGGCCTCGATCAGCGCCTCCTCGTCGTCGTCCAGGACGGCGGCCAGCAGGGCGTGCTCGACGTGCGAGCCGCCCTCGGCGGCGATCCGCACCACCCGCTGGGCATCCTCGGCCAGGCCCTCGACCCGTACCAGCAGGATGTCCCGCAGCGAGTCGGTCAGCCCGGCGCCGCAGCCGTCCTCGAAGGCGGTGGCCAGCTCCTCGACGAAGAACGGGTTCCCCTCCGAGCGGCGGTGGATGCGGTCCACCAGCTGGCGGTCGGGGGCGGTGGTGCCGAGGATGCCGGCCAGCTGGGCGGCGACCTCGCGGCGGTCGAACCGGGCGAGCTCCAGCCGCTGGACGGTGCGCAGCCGCTCCAGCTCGGCCAGGAAGGGGCGCAGCGGGTGCCGGCGGTGCAGGTCGTCGGTGCGGTAGGTGGCGACCAGCAGCACCCGGGAGCGGTGCAGGGTGCGCACCAGGAAGGCGAGCAGCTCGCGGGTGGAACGGTCGGACCAGTGCAGGTCCTCGACGGCGAGGACGAGGGTACGGTCCGCGCCGAGCCGTTCGAACAGCCTCGCGGTGTGCTCGAACAGCCGGGCCCGGCTGTACTCGTCGTTGGGTTCGCCGTCCACCTCGCCGAACTCGGAGAGCAGCAGGGCGAGATGGCCCTCGCTGCCGGCCGCGGCGGCCTCCAGTTCGGCGCCCAGCGAGCGGTGCAGTCTGCGCAGCGCGGTGGCCAGCGGTGCGTACGGGAGCCCCTCGGCGCCGACCTCCAGGCAGCCGCCGAGCGAGGTGACCGCGCCCCGGGCGGCGGCGCGCTCCAGGAACTCCTCCAGCAGCCGGGTCTTGCCGACGCCCGCCTCGCCGCCGATCAGGACGGCCTGCGGGCTGCCGGTGCCCGCGCGGCGCAGCGCGTCGGTCAGCTCGGTGATCTCGTTGCCACGGCCGACGAAGACGGGGCTGACCGATGTGTGCTGCATGGAGGCGAGCATGCCATAGCCGGTGGGGACCGGCCGAGGGGTTATCTCCCAGCGCGAACGGGGTGCGGGGCCCGAACGCCCGGAGGGGGAGACGCTCACTCGCAGCGTCTCCCCCTCCGGGACTCCGTCGGCACCGTCCGGGTGCCGAACCGTCAGCATTCGGGCTGACGCACGGGGCGCCGCTGGAAGCGGGTGGCCACCGGACGCTGCCGCAGCCGGCTCGCTTCCTTGGCCTCGCGCACCAGGCGCTCGTGCTCGGCGCGGGCCACGAGCTCGTGGGCCTGTTGCTGGAAGGTCTGGTACTCGATCATCTCTGCTCCCCCTGCGGGTCTCACTGTGTTTCGCCGTCCTGCTGACGAGTAAGAGCTTCCTCCGCCAGTGGGGGGTGCCGCATCGGGAGCGTGCCGCATCTTCCGGGGCCCGGAGGCCTTAGATCGGGGGCAGATCGGGCGCCGGAGAAGGTTTAAGGCCCGGCCTCACCCCATTACAGAGGTGAGACCGGGCCTTAGGCCTTACTTAGAGGGCCTTAGATGGCTTAGATGCCTTAGGAAGACAGGGTTGACAGCCTGAGGAGCCGGGCTGTGCCTACTGTCCTTCCACGGCGAGCCGCTCCAGACTCCGCTTACTGTCCTTCCACGGCGAGCCGCTCCAGGATCAGATCCTTCACCCGGGCCGCGTCGGCCTGGCCGCGGGTGGCCTTCATGACCGCACCGACCAGCGCGCCCACCGCGGCGACCTTGCCGTCGCGGATCTTGGCGGCGATCGCCTCGTTCTCGGCGATGGCCTGGTCGACGGCGGCGCCCAGCGCGGAGTCGTCCGAGACCACGGCCAGGCCGCGCTTCCCGACGATCTCGTCCGGCTCGCCCTCGCCGGCCAGCACGCCCTCGATGACCTGGCGGGCCAGCTTGTCGTTCAGCTTGCCCTCGGCGACCAGCGCGGCGACCCGGGCGACCTGCGCCGGGGTGATCGGCTGCTCGCTCAGCTCGGTGCCGGTCTCGTTGGCGCGGCGGGCCAACTCGCCCATCCACCACTTGCGGGCCTGGTCGGCCGGGGCACCGGCCGCGATGGTCTCCTGGATCGACTCCACCGCACCGGCGTTGAGCACCGACTGCATGTCCTTGTCGGACAGGCCCCACTCGGCCTGGAGCCGGGCGCGGCGCACCCGCGGCAGTTCGGGCAGGGCGGCACGCAGCTCCTCGACCCACTCCCGGGCGGGGGCCACCGGCACCAGGTCCGGCTCGGGGAAGTAGCGGTAGTCCTCGGCGTTGTCCTTGATCCGGCCCGAGGTGGTGCTGCCGTCCTCCTCGTGGAAGTGACGGGTCTCCTGGATGATCGTGCCGCCGTCGGTGAGCACCGTGGCGTGCCGCTGGATCTCGAACCGGGCGGCCCGCTCCACGCTGCGCAGCGAGTTGACGTTCTTGGTCTCCGAGCGGGTGCCGAAGGTCTCGGTGCCGTTCGGGCGCAGCGACAGGTTGACGTCGCAGCGCATCTGGCCCTTGTCCATCCGGGCCTCGGAGACGCCCAGCGCCTTGATCAGCTCGCGCAGTTCGGCGACGTACGCCTTGGCGACCTCGGGGGCGCGCTCGCCGGCCCCCTCGATCGGCTTGGTGACGATCTCGATCAGCGGGATGCCGGCCCGGTTGTAGTCGAGCAGCGAGTGGGTGGCGCCGTGGATGCGGCCGGTGGCCCCGCCGACGTGGCTGGACTTGCCGGTGTCCTCCTCCATGTGGGCGCGCTCGATCTCCACCCGGAAGGTCGTGCCGTCCTCCAGCTGCACGTCGAGGTAGCCGTTGAAGGCGATCGGCTCGTCGTACTGCGAGGTCTGGAAGTTCTTGGGCATGTCCGGGTAGAAGTAGTTCTTCCGCGCGAACCGGCACCACTCGGCGATCTCGCAGTTCAGCGCCAGGCCGATCTTGACGGCCGACTCCACGCCGATCGCGTTGACCACCGGCAGCGAGCCCGGCAGGCCCAGGCAGGTCGGGCAGGTCTGGCTGTTCGGCTCGGCGCCCAGCTCGGTCGAGCAACCGCAGAACATCTTGGTCTTGGTACCCAGCTCGACGTGGACCTCAAGGCCCATCACCGGGTCGTAGGAGGCCAGTGCGTCGTCGTAGGACACCAGATTCATGGTGCTCACAGGAATCCCTTCGTCTTCAGTGCGTCTTCGGTGTCCACACGCCATCGTTGGTACGACGGCAGCTGGGAGAGAAGCTCAAGGTCGATGTGTTGGGCGAGTAGTTCCATGCTGTCGTCGAGGACGCCGCCGTGCCCCTTGCCGGCGATCGCTTCCCAGACGTTCTTCGCATAGGCCTGGTGCGTCGGGCTGTTGTGCGCCTTCTCCACCGCGGCCGGGGACTTGTACGGGTACCCGGACAGGTCCGCGCCGGCGACCGAACGGCTGATCGCCTCCCGGTCGGCCAGCATCCACGACTCGGTCATCCGGACCGGGACGAGCGCCACCGGCTCGGCGGACTTCGTGCCCCGGGCCCGTTCGCGGAGCAGCGCGGTCAGCTTCTCGGCGGTGCCGCGTTCCTTCTCGTCGCTGTGGACGAAGACCAGGTGGCAGTCCTGCGCCAGCTTCCAGGCGGACTCGGCCACCTCCTCGGCGGTGCCCGATCCGGTGATCCTGCGGTCGGCGAGTTCGCAGGCGTGCACCGACACCGGGCCGGGCGCCTTGGCCAGCAGCAGTTCCTCCAGCTGCCGGGTGATCAGGATGCGGAGGAAGGGGGCGTCGCTGACGCCTTCCACGACCAGCCCGGGGTACAGCGGTCGGTCGCCCTTCACGCCGCCCCCCGTTCCAGGCCGCGCAGCAGCCGGTCCACCGCCTGCGGGGTGGTGGAGCCGCCCGGCTCGGCCTCCGGGTCCCGGGGCCGCAACGGGCGTGCGGTGGTGATCCGGGAGACCGTCCCCCGCTCCGGGTCGACGTGGTTCGCCTGGTCCAGGAAGACCACCCCGCCGGAGAGGTCGGTGCGCAGCGCGGCCAGCAGGGCCGGCGAGTGGGTGGTGACCAGCAGCTGGCCCGGTGTGGTGCGGTCCGCGGGGGCCGGCAGCCCGGCGCCCCGGCCGAGCCGGCGGACCAGGTCGGCCACCTGGGAGAGGTGCATGCCGTTCTCGATCTCCTCGACGGCGAGCACCCCGGCCCGGTCCCGGTCCCAGAAGGCGGCGAGCAGGGCGAGGGCGCGCAGGGTGCCGTCCGACAGGGAGGCCGGCGAGACCCAGCCGGTGTGCTGGAACTCGACCTCGAAGTCGTACTCGCCCCTGGTCCTGACGACCTCCGTACGGAGGTCGCGGACGCCGGGGACGAGTGCGGCGAGGTCGGCCACCAGCCGGGTGCGGCTCTCCGGGTCGGTGGCGGAGATCCGGTCCAGGACGACCGCGAGGTTGCCGCCGTGCGGCTCCAGCGGGCCGTCCGCCTCGGGGCGGCCGAGCCGGCGCAGGGCGCCGGGTTCGAGGACGTACGGCTGCCAGGCCGCGGTCTCCCTGGCCGCCAGGCCGAGGAGTTCCAGGGTGCCGGCCGCCTCGCGGTGGGTGCCGAAAAGCTCGTCGTCGTCGGCCGCGGTCGGGTCCCCGAGGATCGGGCCGCCGATCGTGGCCGCCCAGGTGCCGGTCCTGGCCGTGAAGGCGTCGCGGGCCCGGACGATGTCGGCCCGCAACCCGTCGGGATAGCCGAGCCGGTCCATCCAGTCGGTGTTCTCCAGCCGGCTCACCCAGATCCGGCTCTGACCGCGGACCAGCGCGGCCCGGTGGGGCGCGCCCGCCCGGGAGGCGGTCGGCAGGACGAGCCCGGCCTCCACCCGCAGCCTGACCGGCAGGGGGCCGTCGGCCGAGGGCACCACGGCGCCCACGGTGATCCGGAACGAGTCCCGCAGCGGGGCCCGGTCGTCGCCGCCCCGGTGGAAGAGGTCACGGACGGCCAGCCTCCGGTCGCCGGCCACCGTGGCGTCGAAGCCGTGGTGGAGCGTTCCCGATACCAGCCGCAGCGCGTCGAACAGGTTCGACTTGCCCGCGCCGTTGACGCCCAGGAGCACGGTGACCGGATGCGCATCGAGCTCGAAGCCGACGAACGACTTGAACCCGTCGATGCGAATCTGGGTGATCATCTCCTACTCCTTGTTTCTTCCCCGGGGGCACGGCGGGCCCGGGCCGTCAGCCCGGGCCCGCCACGGCTGCTAGCCCAGCAGCACGTCGTCGGAGCCCAGGTGACGCAGCTCGCGCACCAGCAGGGCGGTGCCGGTGACCAGCGCGGCCGCGCCGACCAGGGCGTTGACCAGCTTGAGGGTGTCGCTCTCCTCGCGGGCCTTGCGGACGTCCTTGGCGATGGAGATCGCGCCGAACGCGCTGGTGCCGATGGACAGCCACAGGCCGGGCTTCGAGTGCTTCCACCCCTTGAGCGAAGCGGACTGGGACTTCGCCTTCTCGATCTTGCTCACAGTGCCGGTGCCTCCTCCAGCAGGGTGTGCCCCCACTTGTCGTTGAGTGCGGCCTCGACGGCACCGCCCACGCGGTACAGGCGGTCGTCCGCCATCGCGGGTGCGATGATCTGGAGGCCGACCGGGAGATTGTCCTCCGGGGCCAGGCCGACCGGCAGCGACATGGCCGCGTTGCCCGCCAGGTTCGACGGAATCGTGCACAGGTCGGCCAGGTACATCGCCATCGGGTCGTCGGCGCGCTCGCCGATCGGGAAGGCGGTGGTCGGCGTGGTCGGCGAGACCAGCACGTCCACGCCCGCGAAGGCGGCGTCGAAGTCGCGCGAGATGAGCGTGCGGACCTTCTGGGCCGAGCCGTAGTAGGCGTCGTAGTAGCCCGAGGACAGGGCGTAGGTGCCCAGGATGATGCGGCGCTTCACCTCGGGGCCGAAGCCGGCCTCGCGGGTCAGGGCGGTGACCTCCTCGGCCGAGCGGGTGCCGTCGTCGCCGACCCGCAGGCCGTAGCGCATGGCGTCGAAGCGGGCCAGGTTGGAGGAGCACTCGCTGGGCGCGATCAGGTAGTACGCCGGCAGCGCCAGGGTGAAGGACGGGCAGGAGACCTCGACGACCTCGGCGCCCAGCTCGCGCAGGAGCTCCACCGACTCGTCGAAGCGCTGCATCACGCCGGCCTGGTAGCCCTCGCCGGCGAACTCCTTGACGACGCCGATCCGCATGCCGCGGACGTCGCGCATCCTCGCGGCCTCGACCACGGCCGGGACGGGCGCGTCGATCGAGGTGGAGTCCAGCGGGTCGTGCCCGGCGATGGCCTCGTGCAGCAGCGCCGCGTCCAGCACGGTGCGGGCGCACGGGCCGCCCTGGTCGAGCGAGGACGAGAACGCCACCAGGCCGTAGCGGGACACCGAGCCGTAGGTCGGCTTGACGCCGACGGTGCCGGTGACGGCGCCGGGCTGGCGGATCGAGCCGCCGGTGTCGGTGCCGATCGCCAGCGGGGCCTCGAAGGCGGCCAGCGCGGCGGCCGAACCGCCGCCGGAGCCGCCGGGGATGCGGGAGAGGTCCCACGGGTTGCCGGTCACGCCGTACGCGGAGTTCTCGGTGGAGGAGCCCATCGCGAACTCGTCCATGTTGGTCTTGCCGAGGATGACCACGCCGGCGTCCTTGAGACGGCCGGTCAGCGTGGCGTCGTACGGCGGGATCCAGCCTTCGAGCATCTTCGAGCCGCAGGTGGTCGGGATGCCCTTGGTGGTGAAGACGTCCTTGAGCGCGAGCGGGACGCCGGCCAGCGGGCCCAGCTCCTCGCCCTTGGCGCGCTTCTCGTCGACGGCCCTGGCCGCGGCCAGCGCGCCCTCGGTGTCGACGTGCAGGAAGGCGTTGACCTTCTTGTCGACCGCGTCGATGCGGTCCAGGTGGGCCTGCGCGACCTCGACGGCGGACACCTCGCCCTTGGCGATGGCACCCGCGGTCTCGGCGGCCGTCCACTTGATGATCGGCGTGGGGATCAGCTCGGTCATTTCGGTCAGTCCTCCCCGAGAATCTGCGGCACACGGAATCGCTGCTCCTCGGCGGCGGGGGCGCCGGACAGCGCCTGCTCCGGGGTGAGCGACGGCCGTACCTCGTCCGCGCGCATGACGTTGGTCAGCGGCAGCGGGTGGGAGGTCGGCGGGACGTCCTGTCCGGCGACCTCGGAAACGCGGGCGACCGCGCCGATGATCACGTCGAGCTGCTCGGCGAAGTGGTCCAGCTCTTCGGGCTTCAGCTCAAGACGCGACAGCCGGGCGAGGTGGGCGACCTCCTCGCGCGTGATGCCAGGCATGCAGCGATCCTCAGGGTGAGTTCTGGTGAGGCCCGGCGGTGCCTTGCGGACGGTGCCGGGCCCGGGTCGGAGCAGCCGGGTTCGACGCTCCGTCCTCGTGGTCTTTGGACCCCATCCTATGGGGCCGCGACCGGCCACCGGCCAACGCGTGAACCGAGGCGCCCGTCACTGCCCCGTCACTGCCCCGTCACCACCCCGGCGCGACGTCCTGCGGGCGCCCCCGGCCGCGCCGTCCGCCGGCTGCTGCCGCGGTCCGGCGCCGCTGCGGGCTGGTGCTACTGCGGCCTGGTGCGGGCCCAGCCCTGCGGATTGATCTCCATGTGCGCGGCCTGCGCCACCTGGGCCACCGGCGCCACCGGCGGCAGCGTGGGCGGGATGACCGGCGGCCGGCACGGCGGGAGCGTCGGCGGCAGCACCGGCAGCACCGGCGGCCTGACGGGCTGGGCGATCGGCCTGGTGCCCTGAGCCGGCTGGAAGCCGGCGTGCAGCTGGGGCGGTACGCCGAGCCGCTCCACCGGCGGGGCGCCGATGCGGTGCACCCGCAGCCAGGCGGTGGCCTGCTCGGCCGGCAGCGCCGCCGACACCAGCCAGCCCTGGACGGCGTCCACGCCCATGCAGTGCAGCCGCTCCCAGGTCTCGTCGTCCTCGACTCCCTCGGCGACCACGGTCAGGCCCAGCGAGTGGGCGAGTTCCACCGAGCAGCGGACCACCGCCGCGTCGTGGTCGTCGGCGACCATCCGGGAGACGAAGGAGCGGTCGATCTTCAGCTCGCCGACCGGCAGGCTGCGCAGCCGCACCAGCGAGGAGTGCCCGGTGCCGAAGTCGTCCAGGGACATCCCGACGCCGTAGCCGCGCAGTTCGGCCAGGGTGTCGGCGGCCCGCCGGGAGTCGTCCAGCAGCAGCCGCTCGGTGATCTCCAGCTGGAGCGCGTGGGCGGGCACCTGGTGGCGCACGAGGTGCCCGGCCACCCGCTGGGCGAAGCCGGGGTTGAGCACGTCGCGCGGCGAGACGTTGACCGCGACCTGCACCTGGAGGCCCTGTTCGCGCCAGTACGCGAGCTGGCCGACGGCCGCCTCCAGCACGTAGTCGGTGAGCCGGGGCATCAGGCCGCTGGACTCGGCGAGCCCGACGAACTCATCCGGCGAGACCTTCCCCTGCCCGGGCCGCTCCCAGCGCAGCAGCGCCTCCAGGCCGACCACCCGGCCGTCGAAGGCCACCTTCGGCTGGTAGTGCAGCTGCACCTCGCCGGTCTCCAGCGCCCGGCGCAGGTCCCCCAGCAGACCGATCCGGTACGGGGTGTCGGCGTCCTGGGTCTCGTCGTACTGGGCCACGCCGCTGCATCCGCGCTGGGCGTGGCCCATCGCGACGTCGGCCCGGCGCAGCAGCGACTCGGCGTCCTGGGCGTGCTGCGGGTAGACGCAGACGCCGCCGGTGGCCTCCAGGACGAGCAGCAGTCCGTCCAGCCGGATCGGGGCGGCGAGTTCGGCGATCAGCGCCTTGGCGACCCGTTCCAGGCTGTCCGGGCAGTTGATGCCGGGCAGCAGGACGGCGAACTCGTCGCCGCCCATCCTGGCCACCATCGGACGGCCGCGGCGGTAGTGCCTGGGCAGGCCGGCGAAGACGTCGTCGATGGACTCCCGGGTGGCGCTGCCGGCCGGACCGCCGGAGCGCAGCGCCCGGTGCAGCCGGCGGGCGATGTGAACCAGCAGCCGGTCGCCGGCCGTATGACCGAGTGTGTCGTTGAGCGACCGGAAGCGGTCGAGATCGAGCAGGATGAGACCGACGCTGTAGCCCTGTTCACACTCCGCGATCGCCTCCTGGGCGGCCAGCAGCAGAGCCTGACGGTTGGGCAGGTCCGTCAGGGGGTCGGTCAGCTGGTCGCGGGCGCGGTCCCGGGCGATCCGCCAGGCCGCCACCAGCACCGCCAGGGGCACGGCGAACAGCGGCAGCAACTCGGGTTCGTACCGGTAGACCAGGACGGCCAGCGGGATGAGCGGCGCGGCTCCGGCCAGCAGCACGCCGAGCAGCAGGACCGCCCCCGCCACCCCCTGCGGCGGGCGTGTGGGCGCACCGCCGGTCGTACGATCCATAAGCCCTGTCCTCCGTCGGGCCCGCCCCGTCAGGCCGCCTTACGGTGAGGCACCGTGCCGGTACCGACAGCTGCCGGGCATGGAGCGACCCCGCGGAACACCGGCCCAGCCGGTGCCCCCACCCCTGCTGACACTCTGTTGCGCTCCAGGGTATGCCGGGGTCCACCCGGTGGGCAGACTTTCGGACAACCGGAAACGCGCCACCGCGCCCGGGTGTCGCACAGTGACACAATGCCCGCTTTCACAGGGCGGCACCCGATGACGCTGCATCAGGACGATAACAACACCGATCCGGTCACCGGCCGCTCGGGTCAGTCCTCGACGGGCTCCTTCTCCGCCTCTTCCGCCCCCTCCGGCTCCGGAAGTCCCAGGTGGGCACGGGCGGCGGCCGGCCCGTCGGCGAGCAGCACGGCGAACCCGGCGTCGTCCAGGACCGGCAGGCCGAGCTGAACGGCCTTGTCATACTTGGACCCTGGATTGTCACCAGCGACCACAAAATCGGTCTTCTTCGAAACCGAACCGGTCACCTTCGCTCCGCGCGAGGTCAGCGCCTCCTTGGCGCCGTCCCGGGTGTGGCCGGCCAGGGTGCCGGTCACCACGACGGTCAGGCCCTCCAGCGGACGGTCCGCCTCCTCCTCGTCCGCGAACTCCTCGGTGAAGCGGACGCCGGCGGTGCGCCACTTCTCCAGGATGTCGCGGTGCCACTCCTCCTGGTACCACTCGACCACGGACCGGGCGATGATCGGCCCGACCCCCTCGACGGCGGCCAGCTCCTCCTCGGTGGCCGAGAAGATCCGGTCCAGGTCTCGGAACTCCCGGGCCAGCTCCTGCGCGGCGACCGGCCCCACGTGCCGGATCGAGAGCCCGTTGAGGAAGCGCCAGAGCGGACGCTCCTTGACCTTCTCCAGGTTCTCCAGCAGGAGACCGGCCGTCTTCTTGGGCTCGCCCTTCTGGTTGGCGAAGAAGGTGGCCTTCTTCTCCTTGCCGGTCCGGTCGTCCAGCTTCGGCATGCCCGTCTTCTGGTCGCGCACCAGCACCTGGATCGGCAGCAGCTGCTCCATGGTCAGCCCGAAGATGTCGCCCTCATCCTTCACCGGCGCCTCGGCCGGCTCCAGCGGCTGGGTCAGCGCGGTGGCCGCGACGTAGCCGAGGCCGTCGATGTCCAGCGAGGAGCGGCCGCCCAGGAAGGCGATCCGCTCCCGGATCTGGGCCGGGCAGAACTGGGCGTTGGGGCATCGCAGATCGATGTCGCCCTCGGACATCGGACGCAGCTCGGCCCCGCACTCGTGGCAGTGCGAGGGCATCACGAACTCCTGCTCGGTGCCGTCCCGCAGGTCCTCCAC
Organism: Streptomyces sp. CBMA156; assembly: GCF_014596515.1. Taxonomy (GTDB): domain Bacteria; phylum Actinomycetota; class Actinomycetes; order Streptomycetales; family Streptomycetaceae; genus Kitasatospora. Next base: position 77,288 of record NZ_MSJQ01000249.1, on the reverse strand, counting down.
CGGCCCGAGGATCTCCGGGATCACGTCACCGGCCTTGCGCAGCACGATCGTGTCGCCGAGCAGCACGCCCTTCGCCTTGACGACCTCCTGGTTGTGCAGCGTCGCGTACTGCACCATCGAACCGGCGACCTTGACCGGCTCGGCCAGCACCGCGAACGGGGTCGCCCGGCCGGTGCGCCCGATGCCGACCCGGATCTGCGCCAGCCTGCCGGTGACCTCCTCCGGCGGGTACTTCCAGGCGATCGCCCAGCGCGGGGACTTGGAAGTGGATCCGAGCCGGCCCTGGAGGGCGATCTCGTCCACCTTGACCACGACGCCGTCGATCTCGTGCTCGACCGAATGCCGCTGCTCGCCGAACTGCCGGATGAACTCCCGCACCTCGTCGAGGGTCCCGACCACCCTGTTGTGCCGGGCGGTCGGCAGGCCCCACGCGCGCAGCAGGTCGTAGGCGTGCGACTGGCAGTCGATGTCGAACCCGGTGCGGGCGCCGATGCCGTGCACCACCATGTGCAGCGGGCGGGAGGCGGTGACGTGCGGGTCCTTCTGGCGCAGCGAACCGGCGGCGGCGTTGCGGGGGTTGGCGAACAGCTTGAGGAGGGCCTGCGGGCGCTTGCCCTCCTCGGCGCGCGCCTCGTTCTCCGCCCTGCGGCGCTCGTTCTCGGCCGCGAGCGAGGCGTTCAGCTCCTCGAAGGCCTCGGTCGGGAGGAACACCTCACCGCGGATCTCCACCAGCTCGGGGATGTCCTCGCCCTTGAGGCGGTGCGGGATCTCCTTGATGGTGCGGACGTTGGCGGTGATGTCCTCGCCGACCCGGCCGGTGCCCCGGGTCGCGGCGAGCACCAGCTCGCCGCGCTCGTAGGTGAGGTTGACGGCCAGGCCGTCCACCTTGAGCTCGCACAGGTAGTGGTAGTCGATGCCGTCCAGCTCGCGGGCGACCCGCTCGGCCCAGGCGGCGAGTTCCTCGTCGTCCATCGCGTTGTCGAGGCTGAGCAGCCGCTCCCGGTGCTCGACCTTGGTGAAGCCCTCCGCGACGTCGCCGCCGACCCTCTGCGTCGGCGAGTCCGGGGTGACCAGGGCCGGGTGCCCGGCCTCGATCGCCTCCAGCTCCCGCATCAGGGCGTCGAACTCGGCGTCGCTGACGATCGGGGCGTCCTGCTCGTAGTACCGGGCGCGGTGGTCGGTGATCTCCTGTGCCAGCTCGGCGTGCCGCCTGCGCACCTCCGCCGGGACGTCCTCCCAGCCCTCGACAGCCGTCACCGCAAGCCCTCCTACGTTCTCATTCCGGGTTGTCCACCAGGCTCTGTGCCGCCCGCGACGCGAGCGACAGCGCCTTGCGCGCGTACGCCGGGGAGGCCCCGGACAGCCCGCAGGTCGGCGTCACCAGCACGCGGCGGCCCAGCAGCTCCGGGGCGAACCCGAGCCTGCGCCACAGGGTCCTGACACCCTGGACACTACCGGCAGGGTCGGACACTGCCTGGTCAGTGGCGGGAACGACACCAGCGAGGATCGCCGTGCCCGCCTCCACGGCCTCGCCCAGGTCGTCGTCCTGGCGCTCGGTGAGGAGGGAGAAGTCGAGGGAGATCCCGGCGACTCCGGCGCGGCGCAGCAGCGGGACCGGGACGTCCGGGGCGCAGCTGTGCACCACCACGGGCACGTCGAGGCTCCGGATCACCTCCCGCAGCACCTCCTCGGCGACCTGCCGGTCGACGGCGCGCAGCCGCTGGAAGCCGCTGGCGGTCTTCACCGACCCGGACAGGACGGCGGGCAGCGAGGGCTCGTCCAGCTGGAGGACGAGCTGCGCGCCCGGCACCCGCCTGCGGACGTCCGCGAGGTGGCGGCGCAGGCCCTCGGTGAGCGAGCCCGCGATGTCGCGGCAGGCCCCGTGGTCGGACAGCGCCTTCTCGCCGTGCTTCAGCTCGACGTTCGCCGCCAGCGTCCAGGGGCCGACGGCCTGGAGCTTGAGCGCGCCCTGGTAGCCCTGGGTGAACTCCTCCAGCGCGTCCAGGTCCTCGCCGAGCCAGGAGTGGGCCCGCCGGGTGTCCCGGCCGGGACGGTCGGCGAACCGCCAGCCGCTGGGCTCGGTCTGCGCGAACAGCTCGACCAGGAGGCCGGCGCCGCGCCCGATCATGTCGGCGCCGGGCCCGCGCGCGGGCAGCTCGGGCAGGAACGGCAGGTGCTCCAGCGCGCCGGTGGCGGTCTTGGCCGCCTCCCGGGCGTCGGTGCCGGGCAGCGAGCCGACGCCGGTGGCGGCGCCGCGCAGGTCGGGGAAGGGATGTGGGGTGCTCACCCGCCCGAGCCTACTCAGCCGGGCGGGGCCCGCTCACGCCGACGGCCCCGGTACCGGGCGCGGGGCTCGGTACCGGGGCCGTTCGTTCGTTGGCGGGATCAGTACGCCTGGTAGCCGGACAGGTCGACGATCAGGTGCAGCGGAGCGCCGCTCGCGTTGTAGAACGAGACCTTGCCGTCCTTGATCGGGACGACCACCTGGTTGGGGATGGTCTCGCCGGGCAGGAAGTTCAGGTTCGAGGCGTTCGGCGCCGCGCCGCCGTGCGGGTACACGGTGAGGTGGCCCTCGGTGCCCGGCTCGGTGACCGTCACGTTGAGGGTCAGCGCCGTGGCGCCGGGGACCTCGAACGGGATGTCCAGCGTGCCCCACGCCGGGACGGTGCCCGCGGGGCGGGTGCCCGACTCCCAGTAGGTGTCCTGGCGGGTGTCGAGGACCCGGTACGGACCGGCCGGACGGTAGCTGAGCTTGCCGTCGGTGGCGTAGTAGCCGGCGAGGTCGGCGATCACGTGCACGGTGCCGCCGGAGGCGTTGTGGAACGACACCTTGCCGTCCTTCACCGGCACCGTCACCAGGTTCGGAATCGTCCGCCCGGCCGTCCAGTTGAGGTTGGAGGCGCTCGGCAGCGCGTCACCGTGCGGGTAGACGGTGAGGTGGCCCTCCTGCTGCGGGTCGGTCACCGTGACGTTCATCGTCACCGCGGTGACACCGGACGCCGGGACGCCCGCGGCGCCGCTCACCGGGAGGTCGACGGTGCCCCAGGCGGGCACGGCCTGGGCGGCCGGGACGCCGATCGGCGCGCGGGTGTCCAGCAGCCGGGTCGGGCCCTGGGGGTGGAACAGCGAACCCTTGGGGCTGAAGTAGCCCTCCAGGTCGGCGATCACGTGGGTGGTGCCGCCGGAGGCGTTGTAGAACGACACCTTGCCGTCCTTCACCGGCACCGTCACCAGGTTCGGAATCGTCCGCCCGGCCGTCCAGTTCAGGTTGGAGGCGGTCGGTGCCTGGTCACCGTGCGGGTAGACGGTCAGGTGCCCGTCCTGCTGCGGGTCGGTCACCGTGACGTTCAGCGTCACGGCCGTCACGCCCTCCGCCGGAACTCCGGCGACGCCCGTCACCGGGAGGTCGACGGTGCCGAACGCCGGGACGGCCTTCGCCGTCGGGACACCGATCGGCGCCCGGGTGTCCAGCAGGCGGGTCGGACCGGCCGGGGTGAACGCGCTGCCGGTGTCGAGGTCCTCGTAGGCGCCGCGGTCGCGGAAGCCGCTGCCGGTACCGGTGTTGGCGACCGTCGGGTTGTCGACCGGGGCCCAGCCGCCGCGGTCGGTCGGCAGCATGCCGGGGGCGTTCTCGTCGGCCGAGTCGATCCGGTGGTCGACCGGCGCGTCCGGGCCCTTCTGCACCCAGGTCGAGGCGACGAAGTCGTGCGTCCCCTGACCGGTGGCCCCGGTGAACGCGGCCTGGGTGGTGTACGGCGTGCCGGCCCACTTGTACGCCGCGGCACCGCTGCTCGGGTCGATCAGGTTGTAGTCGGCCTTGGTGCCCGCGACGGCGTTCGCCCCGACGGTGATCCCGGTGGCGTTGCCCGGGGCGGCGCAGGCCGAGTTCTGGTTCTTCGCGGTGTTCACCACGTTGTTCTCGACCACCGCGCCGGTCGAGGTGCCGTCCAGCACGATCCCGGCGAAGCAGGAGGAGGTGACGCTGTTGCTCACCACGACGGTGTTCGGGGCGTCCTTGACCAGGACGCCGGTCATCTCCGGCACGTAGTTGGCCTGGATCTGGTTGGTGGTCACCACCGTGCCGGTGGAGCCGCCGTCCACGGTGACCGCCGGGCCCTGCACGTAGCCGAAGGCGCCGCGGCCGTAGAGGACCTTGTCCGAGCCGTTGGTGATCCGGATGCCGGTGCCGCCGGAGACGTCGATGTTGTCGAACGACACGTCGTGGGCGCCGTCGACCAGCACCGTCGGCTTCTGGAAGGCGGAGTTGACGATGAGGTTCTCGAAGCGGAGGTAGCCGGCGCCCTTGACCACGAGGCCGTTGACCGGCTTGTTCCAGTCGCCGATCCTCGCGCCGCCGCCCGGGGAGAACTCCTCCTTCCTGGCACGGAAGGTGATCGGCGCCTCGGCCGTGCCCGACCGGGTGAAGGTCAGGTCCTCGGCGTACACGCCGTCGGCGATCTCGACCGTCTGCCCCGGCTGGACGACGGCCGCGGCCGCGCCGATCGTGCAGTACGGCGCCGGCTGGGCGCCGCTGCCGCTGTCGGTGCAGTTGGCACCCGCGGCGTTGTTGACGTAGAGCGTGCCGCCCGCCGCGGCCGCGACACCTGCGCCGACGGCCGGCAGACCGACCGCCCCGAGCAGCGTCACGCCGACAGCGAGAGCTGTGCGGAATCTGGAAATGGGAGCCCCCTGGGCACTCTGAAGCGCCGATGGCGCTTTCTGCCCCTCCTGTGTCCGAAAATGATCGACTGGAGGGCGGAGCGGATCATTCCACAACCGAATGGGCCGCGCCAGCGGCTTTCCGCAGGTCAACGGGCCGCACGCGAACGGCCCCCGTCCCGAGCGCGGGGCTCGGAAACGGGGGCCGGTTGCCAGGGGAGCCGGGCCGGGTGGGACCACGACCACGCGGCGAACGCGTGGGAAGTCGGCCGGGCCGGCTTCCCCTGCGGCGCGCTACCGTCCGGGGCGGACGGTGATGTCGGTGATCTCCGCGTCCCGGGAGGCGTCGAGGGCGGCGAGGACCGCCTTGGCGACGGACTCGGGCTCGATCCAGCGGTCGGCGTCGTACTCCTTGCCCTCCTGCTGGTGCACCTTGACCTGCATCGCGGTGGCGGTCCGGCCGGGGTAGACCGAGGTGACCCGGACCCCGTTGGCGCGTTCCTCCTGGCGCAGCGAGTCGGCGAGCGCCTTGAGGCCGTGCTTGCTGGCCGCGTACGCGGACCACTCGGCGTGGGCGTTGAGGCCGGCGCCGGAGTTCACGAAGACCACCTGGCCCTTGGCGAGCCGCAGGGACGGCAGCAGCAGCCGGGTCAGCTCGGCGGGGGCGACGAGGTTGACGTTGAGCGTCTCCTGCCAGGCCTTGGGCGTCAGGTCGCCGACCGTGCCGAGTTCGACCATGCCCGCGACGTGAAGCAGCGAGTCCAGCCGGACGGGCAACTGCTGGTGGCCGAAGGCCCAGGACAGCTTGCCCGGGTCGCCGAGGTCGCCGGCCAGGGTCTTCGCCCCGGGGAAGCGCTCGCGCAGCTCGGCGGCCCGACGGGCGTCGCGGGCCAGCAGCCAGAGCTCTTCCCCGCGCTCGGCGAGCTTCTCGGTGAGGACGGCGCCGATGCCGGAGCCGGCGCCGGTGATCAGATGTGCAGCCATGGTCCCGATCCTCTCAGGCCTTGAGCTGCGCAAACACCTCGGCGGGCGTGTCCGCGAAGGTGATCAGCTCGGCGAGGGGGCGGGGCAGGAAGCCCTCGGCGTCCATCCGCTCCATCTGGGTCCGCAGGCCCGAGTAGAAGCCCTCGGTGTCCAGCACGACCACCGGCTTGTCGAACATCCCGTGCTTCTTGAGCTCCAGCACCTCGGTGACCTCGTCCAGGGTGCCCAGCCCGCCGACCAGGACGACGACCGCGTCCGCCCGCGAGGCCAGCTCCCGCTTGCGCTCCGGGAGGTCGGCCGTCCACACCAGCTCGTCGGCGCCGGTGTACGCCTTGTGCCTCAGCATCTCGACCATCACACCGACGAGTCGGCCGCCGGCCGCCTTCACCTCGTCGGCGAGGAGCCCCATCAGCCCGGCGTTCGAGCCGCCCCACACCAGGGTGTGCCCGCCCTCCCCCAGGAGCCGGGCGAACTCCGCGGCGGGGGCGGAGTAGCGGTCGTCGAGCGAGTACGCGGAGCAGAAGACAGAGATGTTCATAGTGTCGTCTGGTCTATCACGAGCCCGGGCACCCGCTCACCGGATTTGCCCCCGGGCGGGCTCCTGGGACGGATCGCCGGACGTCGGCCAGTGCTTCGGCGGGCTTGCGAACGGATCGACGATGCGCAGTCGGCTCTGACGTGTGGGGTCGACCGAGGTGAGGGATATCAGCAGCTGACCGGTGGCCTTCTCCAACTCACCCAACGCGTGCGGCAGTCCGGCACACACGGTAGCAAGGGCGACTCCGAGCCCCACGAGGCCGCCGTGCTTGTGGTTGTGCCGGTACTCGACCCTGTGCAGCCCCGACGCGGCGATCGCAGCCACCTCCAGCGGCCGGGACATCTGCTTGCCGTCGTTGGTGATCACGACCTGGAAGCCCGCCGAGGCGGCCCTCGTGTAGAGCTCGATGTCCTTGGTACCGGCCCAACCGTCGATCTCCGCCACGTGCCGGAGTTCGTGCTGCTTCACGAGCAGCCGCGCCATGTGGGCCAAGGGGAGAGGGACGTTCTCGTCGAGCAGGATCCTCAAGACGCGGCCTGCCGGGGGCCCTCATCCGAGTAGCTGTCGACATAGGCGGTGAAATCCGCCGCATCGCGTGCCGCCTCCGGGGCGACACCGGGGTAGAAGTCCTTGATCGACTCCGGAGGGACGCCGTCCCGCAGAAGCGCCGCGACCTCGGAAGCGGGAATGCGCGTCCCCTCGATCACCGGCTCGCCGCCACGCACCAGCGGGTCGACGGTCAGGTGGTTCCTCGGGCGCAGCAGGGCTGGAATCTGGCGGCCGTTCCGGTAGAACGGCTGCAGCACATCAACCATGTCGTGGATGACCACGTTGCCGCGCCTGCGCACCAGGTCCACCGCGTGGTCGGGCGCGGCGAGGTAGATCGTGCCGTCCCCGGCCACGAGCCGGTATCCGGAGAGGTGCTCCCGCTCGTCGAGACCGTCGCGCAGGGTGTCCAGTGCGCGCCGGATCTTCTGGAGCGACGCCTCCTGGCGCAGGCGAACGCAGACGCGCAGGGCGACGACATCCCTGAACGAGTAGAGAACCGGTCGAGCCGCCGAGAGCTCCGGCACCAAGACGGCTCCCCGCGCGGCCGTGGACTTCCGCCAGTGCGAAAGCTGCCGCATCGTGGCGCCGGACAGCGCTGCTGCCAGCCTCGGCTCGTAGGACACTGCGCCACCTCCACTCCGTGCGCGAACCCGGAACCGACCGTACTTCATGGTCCCGTACGGTCGGCAGGCCCGCCGTCATTTCACCCGAACGAGGAGCACCGCCCTCATCCAGAGCTGGTCGAGTACGCGCTTGTCAGTGTCACTGTTGGTCGAGGCGAAGAGCACGTCACAGGAACGCAGAAGCTGACGGTCACCGAGGAGGCGCGGTGGGCCTGGCTGGACCGGCCCGCGAACGTCCCCCGCTCAGGCGGTGACGGCCGGGCGCTCGGTGCTCGCGATGGTCGCCGAGCCGACGACGCGGGTGCCGTCGTACACCACCACGGCCTGGCCGGGGGCGATGCCCCGCACCGGGGTGTCGAGCCGCACCCGCAGCTCGCCCTCGGCCACCGAGGCGTGCACCGGCACCTCCTCGCCGTGGGCCCGCAGCTGGGCCGTGTAGCGGCCGTCGGCCAGCGGCTCGGTGCCGCACCAGCGCGGGCGGATGGCGGTCAGCCCGGTGACGTCCAGGCCCTCGACCGGGCCGACGGTCACGGTGTTGTTCACCGGGGAGATGTCCAGCACGTACCGCGGCTTGCCGTCGGCCGCCGGGCGGCCGATCCGCAGGCCCTTGCGCTGGCCGATGGTGAAGCCGTACGCGCCGTCGTGCTCGCCGAGCTTGGTGCCGTCGGCGTCGAGGATGTCGCCGGTCGCGGTGCCGAGGTGCTTGGCCAGGAAGCCCTGGGTGTCGCCGTCGGCGATGAAGCAGATGTCGTGGCTGTCGGGCTTCTTGGCGACGGCCAGGCCGCGGCGCTCGGCCTCCGCCCGGATCTCCTCCTTGGTGGTGTCACCGAGCGGGAAGAGCGAGTGGGCGAGCTGGTCCGCGTCCAGCACACCGAGCACGTACGACTGGTCCTTCGCCGCGTCGACCGCCCGGTGCAACTGGCGGTCCCCGGACGGCAGGTCGACGATCCGGGCGTAGTGGCCGGTGCAGACGGCGTCGAAGCCCAGCGCGACCGCCTTGTCCAGCAGCGCCGCGAACTTGATCTTCTCGTTGCAGCGCAGGCAGGGGTTGGGCGTGCGCCCGGCCGCGTACTCGGCGACGAAGTCGTCGATCACGTCCTCGCGGAAGCGCTCGGCGAGGTCCCAGACGTAGAAGGGGATGCCGATCACGTCGGCCGCGCGCCACGCGTCCCGGGAGTCCTCGATCGTGCAGCAGCCGCGCGCACCGGTCCGGAAGGACTGCGGGTTGGCCGACAGTGCCAGGTGGACGCCGGTCACCTCGTGCCCCGCCTCGACGGCGCGGGCGGCGGCGACGGCGGAGTCGACTCCGCCGGACATCGCCGCGAGCACGCGCAGACGGCCGGTGGACGGAGTGGTCGGGGCACCCGGGAAGTCAGTCATGGTGGGTACAAGCCTACGGGGCCGCCGGACATGCCCGGCCGTCGAAGCCGCCGGTGCTACCGGCGCACGGAGGCCAGCCCCGCGTTCCTGGCCCGCTCGACGACCGGCCCGATGGCCTTCGCCAGCTCCGTGACGTCCTCCCGCACCGAGGTGTGCCCGAGCGAGAACCGCAGCGAGGCGCGCGCCAGCAGCGGGTCGACGCCCATCGCGAGCAGCACGTGGCTGGGCTGCGGCACCCCGGCGGAGCAGGCCGAACCCGTCGAGCACTCGATGCCCTGGGCGTCCAGCAGCATCAGCAGCGCGTCGCCCTCGCAGCCGGGGAAGGAGAAGTGCGCGTTGGCGGGCAGCCGGCCCCCGGCCGCCGGGTCGCCGTTGTACACCGCGTCCGGGACGGCGGCCAGGACGGAGGCCACCAGCTCGTCCCGCAGCGTGCCCAGCGCGACGGCGTGCTCGGCCCGGCGCTCCACCGCGAGCGCCGCGGCGGCCGCGAAGCCGGCCGCACCGGGGGCGTCGAGGGTGCCGGAGCGCACGTCGCGCTCCTGCCCGCCGCCGTGCAGCAGCGGTACGGGCGCGGCACCCCGGGAGAGCAGCAGCGCGCCGATGCCGAACGGGCCGCCGATCTTGTGCCCGGTGACGGTGAGCGCGGTGAGGCCGGATTCCGCGAAGGAGACCGGAACCTGGCCGAGGGCCTGCACCGCGTCGGCGTGCACGGGGATGCCGTACTCGGCGGCCACCGCGGTCAGTTCGTGCACCGGCTGGACGGTGCCGACCTCGTTGTTGGCCCACATCACGGTGACCAGCGCGACCGACGCCGGATCGCGCTCAATCGCCGCGCGCAGCTCCGCAGGGTGCACCCGGCCCAGCGGGTCCACCGGCAGGTACTCGACCTCGGCGCCCTCGTGCTCGGAGAGCCAGTGCACAGCGTCCAGCACCGCGTGGTGCTCGACCGGGCTGCACAGCACCCTGGTCCTGGCCGGGTCGGCGTCCCTGCGGGCCCAGTACAGGCCCTTGACCGCCAGGTTGTCGGATTCGGTGCCGCCGCCGGTGAGCACGATCTCGCTCGGGCGGGCACCCAGGGAATCGGCGAGCGACTCCCGGGACTCCTCGACCACCCGGCGGGCCCGTCGGCCGGCCGCGTGCAGGGCCGAGGCGTTGCCGACCACCCCCAGGTGCGCCGTCATCGCGGCGATCGCCTCGGGCAGCATCGGCGTGGTCGCCGCATGGTCCAGGTATGGCATAACCATCCGATTGTAGAGCGCGGCGCCGGGCACTCCTCCAGGGCTGCGCACTGATCCGGCCACCTTCCGCCCGCACCGGCCCGGCGCACCGCTGCCGCCCGTCCGACGCGTCACGGTGCCCACCCGGTGCACCGCTGCCGGACGGCCGCGTCCGGCACTGGTTTGTACCACTGAGCCACCCAGCGGTTAGCCTGACGCCACCAGTCAGCCGGATCCACGGGAAAACGCCATGTCGCAGTCGGTCGACCGCGCGCTGACCCTGCTCGACGCACTCGGCGACGCGCCGCTCTCGCTGGAGCAGGCCGCCAGCAGCCTCGGGGTGCACAAGTCCACCGCCCTGCGGCTGCTGCGCACCCTGGAGGAGCACGGCTTCGCCCGCCGCCAGCCCGACCTGCGCTACCGGATCGGCGGCCGGGTGCTCTCGCTGGCCCACCGCGCGCTGGAGGACTTCGACGTCCGGCAGGTCGCCGCGCCGTACCTGGCCGCACTCAACGCCCGCTGCGGCTACACCGTCCGGCTCGCCGTGCTGCACGACGGCGAGGTGCTCTACCTGGACGAGGTGGCCGGTCCCGCGGGAGCCGAACCGTCCCGGATCGGCCGCCGGGCCCCGGTGACGGATACCGCGGTCGGCCGGGTGCTGCTCGCCGGACTGCCCGCGGACGGCGCCCTCACCGAGGAGCTGTCGGACCAGCTGTCGGACGAGTCCGCGGACGAGCTGGCGGCGGTGCGCCGCCGGGGCTGGGCCGCGGAGTCCGCCGAGCACCGGGAGCCGGTGACCTGCGTGGCCGCGCCGGTGGCGGGCAGCGGCGGACGGGCGGTGGCGGCCTGCGCGCTGAGCGCCCCGGCCGGCCTGGTGCCGCCGGCCGAACTGGCCCGGATGGTGCCGGAACTGCTCTGCACCGCCGAGGCGATCTCGCTCGCGTACGGCGGCTCGCCTACTCCTCGCTGGTGCGAGAACCGTTGCGGTGCCAGGCCCGCGGCGCGCGCCAGCCGTACTTCAGCGCGAGCATCCGCAGCACGAACGCGGTGAGCGCGGCGGCGGTGCCGGTCACACCGGTGAGCCGGTCGACGGCGATCAGCAGCGCGACCATGGTGGCGCCGACCAGGGCCGGGACGGCGTAGATCTCCCGGTCCCAGCGCAGCAGCGAGGGGATCTCGCCGGCCAGCACGTCGCGGATCACACCGCCGCCGGCCGCGGTGACCATGCCGAGCGCGATCGCCGCGACCGCGCCGAGCCCGAAGTCGTGCGCCTTGGCGGTGCCGGTGACGCAGAACAGCCCGAGCCCGAGCGCGTCCAGGGTCTGCACCGCCCGGTTGATCCGCTCGACCTCCGGATGCAGGAAGAACACCACCAGCGCGGCACCCAGCGGCGTCACGAAGTACCCGAGGTTGGTGAACGCGGCGACCGGCGTCGCACCGATCACCAGGTCGCGCATCACCCCGCCGCCGAGCGCGGTGACCTCCGCCAGCACACAGATCCCGAAGATGTCCATGTTCTTGCGGACGGCGAGCAGACCCCCGGAGAGGGCGAAGACGAAGATGCCGACGAGGTCCAGCGACTGCTGCACGTCGGTCGGGAAGAGCTGGGATGTCACCGTCCATGTGTACCCGATGCGCCCGAGCCCTCCGGACAACGACCACAGACCGGATGGGGCAGCCCATCGGGAGCCCTCCCCGTCGTCTACGAACGAGTCGATCGTGCGTACTCGGTCCGGAGGGACGAGGGGAGGGTCCGACGGGCACCGATGAAGTCCTGTCGAGGCAGGCGTCCGGCCTACAGCCAGCCCCGCTGAGCCGCCTTGAGGCCTGCCTCGAAGCGGCTGGCAGCGCCGAGACGTTCCATGATCGAAGCCATGTGGCGGCTCACGGTGCGCGAGGAGATGCCCAGACGCTGGCCGGCGGCGTCGTCGGTGAGACCGCCGGCGAGCAGGCGCAGGAGTTCGCGTTCGGTGCCGGTCAAGCCGGTTTCGGGGTCTTCGGAACGGATGGCGCCGAGGGGGACGGCTGTGGCCCAGGCCTGGTCGAAGAGATCGAGGAGGGCGTTGACGATGCCGGGCTCAGTGACGTGGAGCGCGCCCTTGCGGGTGTCTGCGGGGTCGATGGGGACCAAGGCGTGGGCCCGATCGAAGATGACGAGTCGCTGCGGGAGAACAGGAGCGGTGCGCACCTCGCTGCCTCGGCTGAGGAGCCAGTGGGCGTGGGCGGTGGTGTGAGGGTCGTTGCGAGTGGTGTCCTGGTAGAGGGTCTTCATGGCGACCCCGCGGGCCAGCGGCTTCTCGTCCGCGCCCCGTGCCGCCGCGAGGTCCTCCGGGCGGTGGCTGGCGCCGGGATGGACACCCAGGCATTCCTGGTTCATGTTCCGGGCCAGCTGCTCAATGCACCCCTGGATGGCGTCCATGCCCAGGAGGCGTTCACCGTGGGTGGCTTGGGAGCCGGCACGTTCGGCCACCAGACGCGTGACAGCCGCCCGGGAAGCCGCGAACTGGGCCTGGCGGGCCGCCAGATCAGCCTCCTGGCGGGCAATCATGTCCGCCAAGCCGACTTCGGGCGAGACGGCGCACATACGGCCGGGGTGCTCCGTCGAGGCTCGCACCAGCAACAGACGCCCTAGTTCGTCCAGGCAGTCGTGCGCCTGGACAGGGGAGACGCCGCACAGCTGGGCCAGCTGAGAGACGCCGTACTCGGGATGGTCGAGCATGGCCTGATAGACCGTACTTGCGAGCGCACTGACACCCAGCGCTTCCAGCATCGCGTTTCCCCCCGGATTCGCGCCCGCACCCACTGCGGTACGCACACACCGCATCGTCGCACCGCGGGTGCCAACCCTTCAATATCTTCTCAATGTCTGACCAAGGCATTTGACAAGCTCATGACACAAAGGCGGGATGACGCCAGGCGAGTTGGCGACAGCCACAAGCCCTTCCCCGGCCTCATCCCAGGGACGAAGCTGTTCATCGCCGGCAGGGAACACCAAGCCGGCGGCCGGAACATCGGCATGAGCGTCAACCGCGGGACGCCAGACCGAACCCGTCACATCTCCGATGGAGGACCAACACCATGTTCAACATTCGCCTCGTCTTGGCCACCGCGGCCGCCGCCCTAGCCGCCAGCACCCTCGTACTGCTGCCCGCCGTGGCCGACGGCGGCCAGAGCCCCACCTCGACAGTGGCCGACGCCACCCTCCACCTCGCCGACAACGCGCAGTGGGGATAGGCACGAGATGGACCTCGTCTACACGAGCCTGCTCCGCCGCCCCGCGGCGCCGCCCCAATCGGCAGGCGAGGTAGCCGAGGTCCTGGGAATCCTGTGGGCGCACGCCCTGCCGGAAGACGGGTTGGAACACATCTCGGGCTCTCACGACAGCAGCCGGGTCGACCTCCTGATGTACTTCCTGTCATCTGACCCGGCAGCGACCACAACACACGGTGCCCTTCAGCGGGCCACCGCACTGCTCACGCGAAGCCACGAGGCATCACCCGTGCTACGCAGGTGCTACCTGCCGCCCCAGCTGATGCCGGATCCACCGGCCGAAGGGCCGAGCCCCAAGGCCTGACCGACCGACACGGCCTGCTGCCTCGCTGCGGACGGCCCCGTGGCCACCGCTCCCTGCGAAACCCCTCAGGCGCTCCCGACCGGCGAGCCCGCACACCCGCCTTCCGGCCGGAATCGGCCACGGAGCCACCGCCCGCGCATCACTCTTCGAGGAGTCAGTTCGTCATGCCCGCTTTCAGCTTCTCCATCCGAGGTTCCCGCCTGGCGGCAGCCGTGACGGCAGGCGCCGCACTCGGCATCGGGGCGCTGGGTCTGGCGGTGTCGGGCGGCAGCGGAGGACACGTGCCGACCGCAGACCAGGTCAAGGCCGCGGCCACGGTGGATGCGACGGCCGTCAGCACGACGCCCCTCGGCGTGCCGCCCGTCGGCACGACGCCAACCGCCGACTCGGCCGCTGCTTCCCCGGCCGCGGCACCGTCGACCCCCTCCTCGGCTTCGGCGGCTCCAGTCCCGTCGGCGAGTTCCAGGGTCACCTCATCCGGTACCAACACAGCACCGGACAAGCCGGCCGCGGAGAGTTCCGCCGAAGCGCCGCGCAGCGACGCCGCAAAGCCTGCCCTGGACACCTCGACCGCCGTGACGGTCGGCTCCGACCTGGGCACCTACACGGCCCAGTCGTGGACCGCGAAGGCCCCGGGGCCGGTACGCGAGGTCACAGGCCACGACATCACGCTGAACGAGTGCGCGAACGTGCACGGCGCCGCCACCTGGCAGCAGCAGCCGTATCTGAGCAGCGGCGGCAACCCGGCCGTGCTGGAGACCTACACATTCGGCACAGCGGCCGGGGCCTCGGCCGCGTACCAGGGGATCCACTCCGGCATGTCCGCGTGCCAGGCCACTTCCAGGACCCTGCAGACCACGAATCACCTCACGGCTGACGCACTCTCACACCAGACCGCCGGTGCCGAAGACACCGCTGCCTTCGCACGCAGCTGGAGCGGGGTCGCAGGCATCTCGGCCCCGGGCTCGCAGACCAACCACCTCTTCCTCGCCACGCGCGGCACGTCCGTACTGGTCCTGCACTTCGACGAGCTGGCCAAGGACTCTCCGGCCTCCGGCCCGTACGACGTGCGCCAGGACCCGAACGTGCTGTCGCTGCTCACGAACCTGCTGGCCACCCAGGCCGGCGCACGCTGATCAGCCGAGCACCAACCGCCCTCCAAGAGAAGGACATCGATGTCATCCATACAGAAGAAGCAGGGCGTCGCCGTCCTCGCCGCTGCCTCGATGCTCGGTGCGATGGCCGCGCTGATACCGGCCGGCGACGCGTTCGCCGGTACCGTTCCCATCGGGTCCGGCATCGCCACTTCGACCGGCACCATCGGACCGGCCGCGCCGGGCGGGGCGATCACGCAGAAGCAGATGATCGCCCGAGCTCACGACTGGATCGACAACGCCGTCCCGTACAGCCAATATGCCTCGTGGCAGGACAACACTGTCGGCGGCCCCTATCGCGAGGACTGCTCCGGCTTCGTCTCCATGGCTTGGGGTCTGAAGAGCAGTCCGACCACCCAGATGCTTCCGAACTTCTCGACCGTCGTCGCCGAAAACATCAGCGGCAACACGAGCCTCCAGCCGGGCGACGCCCTGGACTACACCGCCGATCACGTCGTGCTGTTCGACTCGTGGGTCAACAAGTCCGCAGGGACCTTCAACTACGACGCTGAACACAAGCCCGGGCGGGTCACCGACCAGCAGCAGGGCAGCGTCTACTCGAGCACGCTCGAGGGGTACCCGATCTCCTACTACGAAGCCCTGCGTTACAAGAACATCGTCCCTGACACCACCTCGCCGACGACTTCGACTTCGCCGGTGTCGATGGATGCCAATGCCGGCCACGTCGCGTTCGTCGACCCCAGCGGCAACGTGATGAACGACTGGGTCAGCAACGGCGCCTGGCAGGGCCCCTCCGGACTCGGCGGCAAGGCCCGCAGCGACTCCCCCGTGGTCCTCAACGCCAACGCCGACCACGCCTTCTTCATCGACCCCGACGGCAACGTGATGAACGACTGGGTCAGCAACGGCGTCTGGCAGGGCCCCTCCCCCATCGGCGGCAAGGCCCGCCCCGGCTCCTCCCTCACCACCAACGCCGCCGGCACCCTCGTCGCCTTCGTCGACAACAACGGCAATCTCGCCAACGACTGGGTCAGCAACGGCGCCTGGCAGGGCCCCTCCGGACTCGGCGGCCAAGCCCGCAACGACTCCCCCCTCGCCTTCAACGCCAACGGCGACCACATCTTCTTCATCGACCCCAACGGCAACGTCGCCAACGACTGGGTCAACAACGGCACCTGGCAGGGCCCCGCAGGCATCGGCGGCCAAGCCCGCCCCGGCTCCTCCATCGCCACCGACGCCGCCGGCACCCACGTCGCCTTCATCGACACCTACGGCAGCCTCGCCAACGACTGGGTCAACAACGGCACCTGGCAGGGCCCCTCCGGACTCGGCGGAACCAGCCGCTGAAACCCCCACCACACCAACACCCCACCGCGCCGGCCGACCCCATCGGCCGGCGCGGCCCACAGATTGAGGAGCCGAAATTGTCTGTCATCCGTGGTGGTCTACGTCTGACGCTCAGCGGTGTCACGGCCATGGCGGCCGTATGCTGTGCCGCTGCAGGCACGGCAGCTGCGTCCCCCTTGCCGGACGGCTCGCCACCACTCTCGATCAGCATGTCAGGGACCGTGACCGATGCCCGCGCGGATCGGATGTCCGACGGAGTGATCACCCCTGCCGCCTCGATGCCCGCCGTCCCCGGCGCGCGCATTGAGGTGGACGGCACTCTCGTCGGCCACACCGACCACTCGGGCGGATTCAAGTTCGACTACCCGGATCCGGCCGGCAAGGCCGTGACGATCACGGTGACGGCTCCGAAATTCGGCACGTACCGACTTACCGGCGTGACCCCGGCGAACACGGGCGATTCGCTGAACGTGCGGCTGACGAGCCGGGCCCAGTCGGCCAGTGATCAGATCACGCCGCCAAGCACCCCGCTCGCTCCCCGAATCGCTGTGGCACCGGCTACGTCCGGCAACTGCGGAGGCTACTCGTCCGATTCAACCCCGCCCTCCACCATTCGAGTACTGGAGTACGCGCAGCACACCAGCACCGGTGCCCCGGTGGCGGGCACCGAGATCGGCGTGTACAACGTGCCGTTCCAGTCGTACGTCCAGGACGTACTGCCCAGCGAATGGGTCCCCTCCTGGCAGCCTGCCTCACTTCAGGCAGGCGCGATGGCAGCCAAGACCTACGCGTGGTACTGGATCAACAACTGGCGCGGTGGTTCCCACAGCGGAACCTGCTACAACGTCGACGATTCGATCAACTACCAGCGCTACGTGCCCGGTCGGGCGACCGCTTCCACCAGCTCCGCGGTGCAGTCGACCTGGAACACCGCCATGACCAAGAACGGCTCGATCTTCCAGGCCTCCTACCAGGCGACGCTCACCGGGAACACCTCGGAGTCCTGTGGCTCCGGCTTGTCCAGGTACCCGAACACGCTCAGCCAGTGGGGGTCCCAGAACTGTGCCCTCGCCGGCCAGTCCTGGCAGTCGATACTCGGCGTCTACTACCCCGGTGTCTCGCTCGGGGCGACGTCCGGCGGATCCTCCGGCGGGTCGTCCAGCCTCGGCACGGTGTCGATGGATGCCAATGCCGGCCACGTCGCGTTCGTCGACCCCAGCGGCAACGTGATGAACGACTGGGTCAGCAACGGCGCCTGGCAGGGCCCCTCCGGACTCGGCGGCAAGGCCCGCAGCGACTCCCCCGTGGTCCTCAACGCCAACGCCGACCACGCCTTCTTCATCGACCCCGACGGCAACGTGATGAACGACTGGGTCAGCAACGGCGTCTGGCAGGGCCCCTCCCCCATCGGCGGCAAGGCCCGCCCCGGCTCCTCCCTCACCACCAACGCCGCCGGCACCCTCGTCGCCTTCGTCGACAACAACGGCAATCTCGCCAACGACTGGGTCAACAACGGCACCTGGCAGGGCCCCTCCGGACTCGGCGGCCAAGCCCGCAACGACTCCCCCCTCGCCTTCAACGCCAACGGCGACCACATCTTCTTCATCGACCCCAACGGCAACGTCGCCAACGACTGGGTCAACAACGGCACCTGGCAGGGCCCCGCAGGCATCGGCGGCCAAGCCCGCCCCGGCTCCTCCATCGCCACCGACGCCGCCGGCACCCACGTCGCCTTCATCGACACCTACGGCAGCCTCGCCAACGACTGGGTCAACAACGGCACCTGGCAGGGCCCCTCCGGACTCGGCGGAACCAGCCGCTGAAACCCCCACCACACCAACACCCCACCGCGCCGGCCGACCCCATCGGCCGGCGCGGCCCACTGCCGACTACGCCGTCCCTTCCAAGGCGGCACCGGCACGACGCGTCGATCAGGGCCGACACCCTCGTGCTCGGGTTCTGGCTGCTGCCGACACGGCAGGGCCACTGCTCGGGGTCGGAGCGCCGGACCGCCGCCCGTACTGCACGTACGCGTTCCGGTAGCCTCCCGTCTGTGAAGCTCATCGAACGTGCGACCCGACGCCGCTCGGGCCCCCCCGCAGCGGCGGGCACCGGAGCCGCCGTCGCCTCGTCGAGACTCGGCTGGCTCGATGCCCTGCGTGGCATAGCCGCGCTCTCGGTGGCGGTCTACCACCTGGCCCTGCCGTTCGTCTGGCTGCACGCCAACCACGTGCCGCGCTACCTCGACCCCGGCATCTTCGGCGTGATGCTGTTCTTCCTGGTCAGCGGGTACATCATCCCGGCCTCGCTGGAACGGCGCGGCGATGTGCGGGCGTTCTGGGCCGGCCGGTTCTTCCGGATCTACCCGGTGGTCATCGTCACCGTGGTGCTGAGCCTGCTGATCCTGCCGCGCAGCCACACGGTGATCCAGGGCTGGGTGTTCGACCACCCGCTGCTCACGCTGGCGGGCAACGGGCTGATGGTCCAGGACATGATGGGCGTCACCAACGTCATCGGGGTGATGTGGACGCTCACCTACGAGATGATCTTCTACTACTTCGTGACGGCCCTGTTCGTCCGCGGCTGGCACCGGCAGAGCGCCCCGATCTCGATCGGCTTCGCCGCCGCCGCGCTCGTCCTCGGCGCCTGGCTGCCGCTCAGCACCATCACCGGCAGCGGGCTGCCGGCCATCCGGCACCTGGTGCTGGCCGCCGGGATCGTGGTGGTCGCGGCGATGGTCTGCATCTTCACCGGCCGGGCCGACCTGACCCGTTGGGGCGGCTCCATGATCGGCGGGCTGGGCCTGGTGCTGATCCTGCTGAACAGCCGGGCCGCCGCCTTCGAGACCCTGATCATCTTCGCAACGATGTTCGCCGGCACGGTGCTGTACCGGCTGGAGCACGGCCAGATCGACAAGGTCCCGGCCCTGCTCTGCTGCGCCTTCGTGCTGACCTCGGGCGTGGTGTCCGGCTACATGTACAACCGCGACCAGGCCCTGTGGCACACCTGGAGCGAGTCCTGGAAGGCGTTCTCCTTCGCTTACCTGGCCGCCTGGGCGGTGTTCGCGGTCGGCATGCTGCTGCGCCGGCGGCGGTTCCCGCGCTGGCTGTCCTGGCTCGGGACGATCAGCTACTCGCTGTACCTGCTGCACAACCCGGTCATCCACGGGATGGAGTGGCTGCTGGAGGACCGTAAGCCGTTCGAGTCCTGGCAGGGCCGCAGCGTCCAGTTCGTCGCCTTCACGGCCGCGCTGCTGCTGCTCAGCTACCTCGCCTACCGGCTGGTCGAGATCCCGTTCCAGAACCTCGGCCGCAAGGCGGTCAAGGCGCTGAACCGCCGCTTCCCGGCTGCCCCGCTGCACGACGGCCCGGCTGCCGCCGCCCCTCCCGGCCCGCGCGCACCGGAGCCGGCGGCGGCCCGGGAGGCGACGCCGGTACCGGTCGGCAGCGCCTGACCCGCGACGCCGACGACGGCAGGGACGACGAAGAGGCCGCCCGCCCCGGAAACCCGGGGTGGGCGGCCTCTCTCGTACGAGCCCCGGCGGTCAGGACGCGGCAGCGCCGGCCGGCGCGTTCTCGGGGCTGCGCTAGTCGTTCCCCTCGCTCCGCTCCGGGCTGCGCTAGTCGTTCCCCTCGCTCCGCTCAGGGAAGTGACACGCCACCTGGTGCCCCGACTCCAGCGCCACCAGCGGCGGCTCCTGGCTCGCGCACACGTCCTGCGCCTTCCAGCACCGGGTGCGGAAGCGGCAGCCGCTGGGCGGGTTGATCGGCGAGGGGACGTCGCCCTTGAGCAGGATGCGCTCGCGGCCCCCGCTGTGGCGCCGGCGCGGGTCGGGGACGGGCACCGCGGACATCAGCGCGTTGGTGTACGGGTGCATCGGGCTGCGGTAGAGCGCGTCCCGGTCGGCGATCTCCACGATCTTGCCGAGGTACATCACCGCGACCCGGTCCGAGACGTGCCGGACCACCGAGAGGTCGTGCGCGATGATCAGGTAGGTCAGCCCGAGTTCCTGCTGGAGGTCGTCCAGCAGGTTGACCACCTGCGCCTGGATCGAGACGTCCAGCGCGGAGACCGGCTCGTCCGCGACGATCATCTTCGGCTTGAGCGCGAGCGCGCGGGCGATGCCGATGCGCTGGCGCTGGCCGCCGGAGAACTCGTGCGGGTAGCGGTTGTAGTGCTCGGGGCTGAGTCCGCACAGTTCCAGCAGTTCCTGGACGGCCTTCTTGAGGCCGCCCGCGGGCACCGCGTTCTGGAGCTTGAACGGCGCGCCGACGATGGTGCCGACGGTGTGCCGGGGGTTCAGCGAGGAGTACGGGTCCTGGAAGATCATCTGGATGTCGCGGCGCAGCGGCCGCATCGCCCCGACGCTCAGGTGGGTGATGTCGGTGCCCTCGAACTCGATGGCCCCGCCGGTGGGTTCGTCGAGCCGGGTGACCAGTCGGCCCATGGTCGACTTGCCGCAGCCGGACTCGCCCACGACGCCCAGCGTCTCGCCGGCGTTGACCGTGAAGTCGATGCCGTCGACGGCCCGCACCGCGCCGGTCTGGCGGCGCAGCAGCCCGCTGCGGATCGGGAAGTGCCGGGTCAGGCCGGTCACCTTCAGCAGCGGCTCGCGGCCGGGGGCGGGTGCCGGCGACGGGGTCCCGGTCGTCTGAGTGTCCGTCATCGGTTCTCTCCAGAAAGGTGGTACGAGGCCGGGCTCACAGCCGGGGCGCGATCTCTTCGGCGAAGATGCGGTGCCGTTCGCCGGCCGCCAGGTGGCAGGCCGCGAAGTGCCCGGGCGCGGCCTCGGCCAGCACCGGGACCTCGCTCGTGGAGCGCCCCTCGGTGAGGGCGGCGTACGGGCAGCGCGGGTGGAAGGCGCAGCCGGACGGCACGTTGATCAGGCTGGGCGGGGTGCCCCTGACCGGCACCAGCCGGTCCTGGAGTTCCCGGTCCAGTCGCGGCATCGAGCCCAGCAGGCCCCAGGTGTACGGGTGTTCGGGCGCGTCGAAGAGGGTCTCGGCCGGTCCACGCTCGATGCACTTGCCGCCGTACATGACCAGGATGTCGTCGGCCAGCTCGGCGACCACCCCGAGGTCGTGGGTGATGATGATGACGGCGGAGCCGAACTCCTGCTGGAGGTCGCGGATGAGGTCCAGGATCTGCGCCTGGACGGTGACGTCCAGGGCGGTGGTGGGCTCGTCGGCGATCAGCAGCGAGGGGTCGTTGACCAGCGCCATGGCGATCATCGCGCGCTGGCGCATGCCGCCGGAGAACTGGTGCGGGAAGTCGTCCACCCGGCGGTCGGGCTGCGGGATGCCGACCCGGTCGAGCATCTCGACCGCCCTGGCCCTGGCCTGCTTCTTGGAGGCCTGGGGGTGGTGCACCCAGTACGCCTCGACGATCTGCTGCCCCACCGTGTAGTACGGGTGCATCGCGGTCAGCGGGTCCTGGAAGATCATCGCCAGTTCCCGGCCGCGCAGCCGGCGCACCCGGTCCGGGCCGGCCGCGATCAGGTCCTCGCCGTTCAGCCGGATCTCGCCGCTGATCCGGGCCCGCTTGGAGCGGTGCAGGCCCATGATGCCCAGCGAGGTGACGGACTTGCCGGAGCCGGACTCGCCGACGATGCCGAGGGTGCGTCCCTTGTGCAGGTCGAAGCTGACCCCGTCCACCGAGCGGACCAGGCCGTCGTCGGTGTCGAAGTGGATCCGCAGGTCCCGGACCGAGAGGAAGGGATCGCCGGGCGGGGTCTGCGCGGCGTCCGCCGTGGTCTTCTTGAGCTCGGTCACGAGAGCCTCACGCGGGGGTCGACGAGGGCGTACAGGAGGTCGACCACGAGGTTGCAGGCGACGATGAAGAAGGCGGCGAGCAGGGTGACGCCGAGGATCTTGGGCAGGTCGTTGTCGGCGATCGCCTGGACGGCGAACTGGCCGACGCCCTGGAGCGAGAAGACCTGCTCGGTGATCAGCGCGCCGCCGAGCAGCAGCCCGAGGTCCATGCCGAAGATGGTGACGATCGGGGTGAGCGCGGCGCGCAGCCCGTGCCGGGTGACGACCTTGTGCTCGGCCAGGCCCTTGGCCCGGGCGGTGCGGATGTAGTCCTCGCTCATGGTCTCCAGCATTCCGGCGCGGGTGAGCCGGGCGTAGAGCGCGGAGTAGAGGAAGGCCAGCGAGATCCAGGGCAGGATCAGGTTGCGGGCCCACATCAGCGGGTTCTCGGTGAAGTCGACGTAGTGCAGGTTGTCCAGGATCGGCCACTCGTAGCTGAACACCGTGAGCAGCAGCGCGCCGGTGAAGAAGACCGGCAGCGAGACGCCGGCGAGCGCGACGCCCATGGAGAGCCGGTCGAAGATCGAGCGCGGCTTGAGGGCGGAGACGACGCCGGTGGCGACGCCGGAGACCAGCCAGAGCACGGCCGCGCCGGCGGCGAGCGACATGGTGGTCGGGATGCGCTTGGTCAGCTCGGGCCAGACCTCAAGGTGGTTCTTGAAGGAGTAGCCGAAGCAGGGCACGTGGCAGGTGGCCGGTTCGGGCCCGAAGTTGTACTCGGCGCCGCTGACCAGTCCCTTGAGGAAGTTCCAGTACTGGGAGTACAGCGGCTGGTCGAGGCCGAGGTTCTTCTTGACCGCGGCGATCGCGTCGGGTGAGGGGTTCTTCCCGATGTACTGGGCGGCCAGTTGGTCGGCCGTCTCTCCGGCGAGGCGCGGGAGCAGGAAGAAGATCGCGAAGGTGACAGCGCTGACGACCAGCAGCAGTATCGCCGCCGCGATGATCCTGCGGATGATGTAGGCAAACACAGTTGGGCGGCTCCGGCGGCCCGCCGCCGTCCGGGGTCTACCGGACGGCGGCGGGCGCCGCTGCCTTCACCTGCCTTCAGGGATGCGGAGCCAGGCTCTTACTTGGTGGTGCCGATGTTCAGGTAGTCGTACTCACCCGAGAACGCCGAGGTGGAGACCATGTTGGTGGCGTTGTCCGGGCGGTACAGGAAGACCTTGAAGTAGGTCAGCGGGACGTAGACTGCCTGGTCCATGACCTTCTTGTCGATCTCGCTGTAGATCTTCTCGCGGGCCGTCTTGTCCGGGTTGATCGCGGCGTCGTCGATCAGCTTGTTGACCGCCGGGTCGTCCAGCTGGGCGAGGTTGTTGTTGCCGGACGGCTTGATCGTGCGGCCGTCGACGATCTGCTGGAGGAAGCCGTAGCCGGTCGGCCAGTCGGCGCCCCACTGCATCATCATCAGGCCGATGTTGTGCTCGGCGGCGAACTGCGGCGAGCCGGCGCTGTCCTGGAGGTACTTGCCCTGCGGGTACTGCTGGATCTCGGCGTTGATGCCGACCTTCTTCAGCGCGGCCTGGATCGAGGTGGCCGCGGCGACCTCGGTGGCGCGCTCGGTGCGGGCCGAGAGGACGGTGTTGATGCCGCCCTCCTTGCCGCAGGCCTTCAGGGCCTGCTTGGCCTTGGCCTCGTCGCCCTTGTTGTCCTTGGTCTCGTACGTGTTGAAGTCCTGGTGGCCCGCGATGTCCGGCGGGAGCACCGTGTTGGCGATCTGGCCGCGGATCGGGCCGCCGACCGCGGTCTGCACCGAGACCTTGTCGATCGCGTACTGGACGGCCTTGCGGCACTCGACGTTGTCGAACGGCGCGAGCTTGGAGTTGATCGCCATGTAGACCAGGCGGCCGCCGTAGGCGTTGTCGGTGCTGGCCTTCAGCTTCGGGTTCTGGAGGATCTGCGCCTGGGTCTGCGGGTCGACGCCGCCGCCCACCAGGTCGACCTGGGCGTTGCCGGCCAGCAGGTCCTTGTCGATGGTGGCCTGGTCGATGTTGAACTTGAGCAGGAGCTTGTCCGCGAGCTGCTTGCGGATCGGGTCGGTGCTCGGGTCCCAGTTGGTGTTCGGCACCAGGACGGCCTGCTTGCCGTCCTCGTAGGACTCGAACTTGTAGGAGCCCGAGGACGCGATGTGCTTCACGTACTCCGAGCCGGTGTCCTTGGCCTGCGGGACCGGCGCGGTCTGCGGGGCGCTGACCAGGTAGTCGAAGTCGGCGAAGGGGTGCTTCAGGTGGAAGACGACCGTGGTGTCGTCGGGCGTCTCGATCGAGTTGAGGCCGCCCTCCTTGTCCTTGTACGGACCGGCGTACGGCGTGGCGTTGTCCACCAGCAGGTCGTGGAAGTAGACCGGGCCGTTGGAGTTCACGTCCAGCGCGTAGTTCGAGCGCTCGACGGCGTACTTGACGTCCTTCGAGCTGATCGGGGTGCCGTCGTCGTACTTCAGGCCCTTGCGCAGCTTGTACGTCCAGGTCAGGCCGTCCGCGCTGGGCTGGCCCATCGACTCGGCGAGGTCGGGGACGAGCTTGTTGCCCTCCTCGCCCGGCGCCGGGTTGAAGGTGGTCAGCGGACGGGCGTACAGGCGCGAGAAGTTGTAGATGTACGCGTAGTACGTGTTGCCCGGGTCGAGCGAGTCCGGGGTGCCCTTCATCTCGAAGGTCACCGTCCCGCCCTTCTTGTCCGAGGCGTTGACGACGCCCTTGGTGGCGGCGTTGGCGCCGGAGCCGCCCGCGGCGTCACCGGAGGCCGAGGAGGACCCTCCGCTCTTCGACGAACTGGTGCAGCCGGTCACGACCAGGACCACGGCAGCGGCCGCGGCGGTCAGGGCGACGGTACGGGACCTACGCATGGGTGAGATCAACCCCTAGAGGATGTGGAGGCGATGGAGGGAGCTTTGACGTCGGATCATGTGACGTGCGGTCAGCATGACGCCGGGTCAGGGAGCAGTGAAGTCAGTTGTTCTTGGGGTCGAGGGCGTCGCGCAGCCCGTCGCCGAGCAGGTTGAAGGCGAGCACGGTGACGAAGATCGCCAGGCCGGGGACCACCATGTACTGGGGGTCCACCTGGTAGTACCGGATCGCGTCCTGGAGCATCCCGCCCCAGGAGGCCTGCGGCGGCTGGATGCCGACGCCGAGGAAGCTCAGCCCGGCCTCGAAGAGGATGTTGGTCGGGATCAGCAGGGTCGAGTAGACCAGGATCGGACCGACCAGGTTGGGCAGCAGTTCCTTGAACAGGATGAACGGGCCGCGCGCCCCCAGGCTGCGGGCCGCGTGGACGAACTCCCGTTCGCGCAGCGACAGCGTCTGGCCGCGCACGATCCGGCCCATGTAGGGCCAGTTGAAGAAGCCGATCACGAAGATCAGCACCAGCATGTGCAGCGGAAGGCCGTGCAGGCCGAACGCCCCGCCCTGGAGCGAGGTCGAGATCGCGATCGCGAAGAGCAGCAGCGGGAACGCGAGGAAGACGTCCATCACCCGGCTGATCAGGGTGTCCACCCAGCCGCCGTAGTAGCCGGCCATGATGCCGAGCACGGTGCCGATGGTGTTGGAGAGCAGGGTCGCGCCGAAGGCGACCAGCAGGGAGACCCAGGAACCCTCGATGACACGGGTGAGCAGGTCACGGCCCTGGAGCGGGTCGACGCCGAGCGGGTGGTCCCAGCTCATGCCGCCCCAGTCGCCGAGCGGCAGACCGCCGAGGTCGGCGTCCAGCAGGTCCTGGTTGAGGGCGTCCGGGTTGAGCCCGAACAGCGACTCGATCGGCTTGGCCAGCACGGCGAGCGCGATCAGGAGGATCACCACGACACCGCCGGCGACGGCGGCCTTGTCCCGCTTGAAGCGGGTCCAGGCGATCTGGCCGAGGGAGCGGCCCTCGATCTTCTTGGCCGGGCTCGTGGCGGAGGAGGTCTCCGGATCGTTCCCGGCGGTGGTCACGGATGCGGTCATGGTCAGTTGGTCCCCTCGCCGACGGTGGCCGGCCCCACGGGTGCCGGTCGCCGGCTTCGGCGGTGCGGCTGCGGACGTGCGGAGGTGCTTAGCAGGAGCGGGTGTTGACGGCAGTGCGTCGTGCACAGGCACTGCCACCACGCGGGATGGGCGTCGCGCGGGCGGGCTGTCGGCGTCCGCGCTCACCTTTGTGGGGTTCCAGTACACGCGGTGCGTTGCGCAGAACTCTCTGCCATCCGAACTGGCTTGCGCCAGCCCTGACAACCGACAGATGCCCAACTGTGATCTGCGTACATGCACCTCCCCGATCTTCGGCATATACCTCTTCACATGGCTGTAACTGCCATGTCAAGATGACCGGGCCACACTTCCGGAAATTCGTCCGGAAAGCATCGAAGCCGACTTGACGGACAATCAAGTCGGCTTCGGGGAATGGGTTTTGGGAATCAGCGCCCGGGGTATCCGGGCCAGGGCCGCTGCGGGTGCTGCGGCGACTGCTGCTGCCAGCCCTGCGCCGGCGGCTGGGTGCCGTAGGCGTAACCGGGCGCCGACTGACCGGGGTAGGGCGGCGGGGGCACCGGCGGGTACGGGCCGGTCGGCGGGCGTCCCGCCTCCCGGTCGAAGAACGGCCGCGCGTTGGCGCGCATCCACAGCGCCACCGGGTCGTACTCGTCCGACATCGCCACCGTGGACACCGCGAGCCCCTCCGGGGCCACCGCGATCGCGCGCTGCATCAGCGCCCGCACCGCCTCCACCGCCGGCGGCGAACTCTCGTACAGGTCCAGGCCGATGGCCAGGTACGGCTCCCCCACCGCGGGCTGCACCCAGGCCCGGCGCAGCGCCCGTACCGCGCGCACCTCGCCGGCCTGCCGCTCCAGCAGCGCGAAGAAGGGCTGGGCGTTCAGCTGCGGCTCGCTGAGCTTCAACGGCCCGGCCGGCAGCCGGTCCAGGCCCGCGGCGACGCGCCTGAGGTCCGCCCAGGGCACCCCGACGCCACCGCCGGGCGCGTGCGGGTTGAGCCACAGACCCCAGCGGGTGCGGTACAGCGAGGCCGCGATCTCCCGGCCGGAGATGACCTCGTGGGCCCGCGCCCAGCCGGAGGAGGTCAGCTGCTCGGGCGAGGTGACGGCCGGCGCGTAGCCGTGGCCGCTGATCTCCATGTTCCCGTACTGCGCGTCCGGGCTGCCCGGGGTGCCGTGCCACAGCAGCATCCAGACCTTGCCGTCCGCCAGGGCGTGCAGCAGCCGCTCGTACGCGTCGTAGCGCTCCGGCGCGACGTCGCGCAGGGCGCGCTCCAACGCGCCCGGGTCAGCTCCCGGGTGCCCGGCCGGTGCCTGGCCCCAGGGCCCCGGCACACCGCCCGCTCCCGCTCCCGCACTCATGCGCCCACCTCGCCGCGCCTCTTTCCCTCAACCGCCGGCCCGTCGGCCGTCTGCACGCACCCTATGGCGCGGCACCGGCCACCGCCACGGCGACGTGCCTTGATCCGGACCCCGCTCACACCCGCGCGTAGAAAGGCATCACCCGGGTGAGCAGCCACTCGACCACCGGGTCGTCGGCGAGGTCGAGCAGTACGAGGTGGACGCCGCCGGGCAGCGGCGCGGTTCCCAGCGCTCGGCCGAGCGCGTCGTTCACCGCGGCCGGATCGGCCGGCGCCGCCGGGTCCAGCTGGACGCCCACGAACATCACGGTCGGCTCGCCCTCGACGCTGGCCAGCGCCCTGCGCGCGGTCAACACCCCGGGCAGGGCCGACAGTTCGCCGCGGCAGGCGGCCAGGAAGTGCTCCGGGTCCTCGCCCGGCACCGGCTCGCGCAGCGCCACCCGCCCGCCGGTCGGCTCCGCGGTGTCGCCGGCGGCCTCCCAGCGGTCCTCGCGCGGACCGCGGCGCAGCTCGGCGACCCCCTGCGGCGGCACCGGGATGCCCACCGCCGCGTCCGGGTTCACCGCGATGCCCAGGCCCAGCGGCAGCCCGCGGGCGAGCTCCCACACCGGCGCGATCGCGAAGGCCATTCCCGGCGCCTGCTGGAGGAACACCTCCTGCGAGGAGAACACCGGCACGTACGGGTCGCCGCCCAGCTCGACGGTCGGCAGGTCCAGCGACTGCCCCTGCGGGTCGGCCCCGGCCGGCAGCGGCACCCACACCTGACTGCGGGCCAGCACCTCGATCACCCGGGGCGTCGCGCCCGGGTCGCCCAGGGCCGCGGTCAGCACCTGTTCCAGCTCGTTGGCCGGCCAGGAGCCGCCCGACGGCGCCTCCTCCGGTCCGCCCCACCCCTGCTGCTGCTCCACCGGGTACCCCATGTGCCGCCGATTCCGCCCTCTGCCGGTCGGCCGCCCTCTGCTGCGCCGACGCGCAGCAGTCTAGGGCCCCCGGTCGTCACTCCCAGGGCCCGTGTTCGGGTACCGCGCCCTGTGACCGGGTCCCGCCGTGTGACCGGGTCCCCTCTCCCCTCCTCGTCCCGGACGTGCCATGATGTGCGCGTCCGACGGCATGCGCCGCGGGCCCCACAACTCCATACCGGCCGCTCGAACCCGCGCGGGAGAGCCCGGAGTGCCGATCAGGTACAGCCGGCGCCGAAGGAGCAAGTCCTCCCCGGAATCTCTCAGGCACCCCTACCGCACGGGTTAGGCACATCTGGAAAGCGGCGCCCGGCCCTGTCGTGCGCCCACCCACGGTGCAAGCCGCCATGCTGTCCCCCAAGCTGGAACCAGCCCGACGCTGGAAACGGCTGCGGGCAGGTGGGCGGTGAAGCTCTCAGGTTCGACGACAGATGGGGAGACCCACGCCGCCGCATGCCCGCGCGCAGGGTCGGCCCCCGAGCGGGTCCGTTCCGGCGCGCGCACCCCTGAGTGCCCCGACCGAGGAGTTCCTGGCCATGTCGTCCCCCCGCCTGACCGCGCTCGACACGCTGCACCGCGCCCTCGGCGCGACCATGACCGACTTCGCCGGCTGGGACATGCCGCTGCGCTACGGCAGCGAGCGCGAGGAGCACCTCGCCGTCCGCACCAAGGCCGGCCTGTTCGACCTCTCGCACATGGGCGAGATCACCGTCACCGGCCCGCAGGCCGGCGAGATGCTGGACCACGCGCTGGTCGGCTTCGTCTCCGCGCTGGGTGTGCTGCGCGCCCGCTACACCATGATCTGCGCCGAGGACGGCGGCATCCTGGACGACCTGATCGTCTACCGCCTGCGCGAGGACGCCTTCCTGGTCGTCGCCAACGCCTCCAACGCCCAGCTGGTCCTCGACGAGCTGATCGCCCGTGCCAAGGGCTTCGACGCCGTCGTCACCGACGACCGCGACACCTACGCGCTGATCGCCGTCCAGGGCCCCGAGGCCACCGGCATCCTGGCGGAGACCACCGACGCCGACCTGCCCGGCCTGAAGTACTACGCGATCCTCCCGGCCCTGGTGGCCGGCCGCGAGGTGCTGCTCGCCCGCACCGGCTACACCGGCGAGGACGGCTTCGAGATCTTCTGCCACCCGGTCGACGCCGAGCCGGTCTGGCAGGCGCTGACCGCCGCCGGCGAGGGCCGCGGCCTGGTCCCGTGCGGCCTGTCCTGCCGCGACACGCTGCGCCTGGAGGCCGGCATGCCGCTGTACGGGCACGAGCTGTCCACCGACCTCACCCCGTTCGACGCCGGTCTGGGCCGGGTCGTGCGCTTCGACAAGACCACCAACGAGGGCGCCTTCGTCGGCCGCAAGGCGCTGGAGCAGGCCGCCGCCGCGGCCGAGACCAACCCGCCGAAGGTGCTGGTCGGCCTGGTGTCCGAGGGCAAGCGGGTGCCGCGCGCCGAGTACACCGTGGTCTCCACCGAGGGCGAGCCGATCGGCCGGATCACCTCGGGCGCGCCGTCCCCGACCCTGGGGCAGCCGATCGCGATGGCCTACGTCGACGCCGCCCACGCCGTCCCCGGCACCACCGTCGCGGTGGACGTGCGCGGCCGGCACGAGCCGGTCCAGGTCGTGGCGCTGCCGTTCTACAAGCGCGCCCGCTGAGGCCCTCGGGCCCGTTTTCCCCCCGTACCCGCACGTCGCAGCCGTCCGAGTGACGGCCCGCTTCGCCGTGCCCGCTTCCCATCCTGGAGAATGACGCCATGAGCAACCCCCAGCACCTGCAGTACACCAAGGAGCACGAGTGGCTGACCGCCGCGGACGCGGACGGTGTCTCGACCATCGGCATCACCGAGCACGCCGCCACCGCCCTCGGTGACATCGTCTACGTGCAGCTGCCCGAGGTCGGCTCCACCGTGACCGCCGGTGAGACCTGTGGCGAGCTGGAGTCCACCAAGTCGGTCAGCGACCTGTTCTCCCCGGTGACCGGCGAGGTCACCGAGATCAACGAGGACGTCGTCGCCGACCCGGCCGCCGTGAACGCCGACCCGTTCGGGGCCGCCTGGCTGTTCAAGGTGCGCGTCGAGGCCACCGACGAGCTGCTCGGCGCGGACGAGTACACCGCGCTCATCAACCCCCAGGGCTGAGCCCCTGGCAGGGGCGGTCGCACGGCGGCCGCCCCGCCCGGCCCCTTTCCCTCCTCCTCCCGGGAAGACCACCACCATGACGGTTCTGAACCAGTCCCTGCACTCCCTCGACCCGGAGATCGCCGCCGCGGTCGACGCCGAGCTGCACCGCCAGCAGACCACCCTGGAGATGATCGCCTCCGAGAACTTCGCCCCGGTGGCGGTCATGGAGGCCCAGGGCTCGGTGCTCACCAACAAGTACGCGGAGGGCTACCCCGGCCGCCGCTACTACGGTGGCTGCGAGCACGTCGACGTGGTCGAGCAGATCGCGATCGACCGCATCAAGGCCCTGTTCGGCGCCGAGCACGCCAACGTCCAGCCGCACTCCGGCGCGCAGGCCAACGCCGCCGCGATGTTCGCGCTGATCCAGCCGGGCGACACCATCCTGGGCCTGTCCCTGGCCCACGGCGGTCACCTGACCCACGGCATGAAGATCAACTTCTCCGGCAAGCTCTACAACGTGGCCGCGTACCACGTGGACGAGAAGACCGGCCAGGTCGACATGGCCGAGGTCGAGCGCCTCGCCAAGGAGCACCAGCCGAAGCTGATCATCGCCGGCTGGTCCGCCTACCCGCGCCAGCTGGACTTCGCCGCGTTCCGCCGGGTCGCCGACGAGGTCGGCGCGCTGCTCATGGTGGACATGGCGCACTTCGCCGGCCTGGTGGCCGCCGGGCTGCACCCCAACCCGGTGCCCTACGCGGACGTGGTCACCACCACCACCCACAAGACCCTGGGCGGCCCGCGCGGCGGCGTCATCCTGTCCAAGGCCGAGTTCGCCAAGAAGATCAACTCCGCGGTCTTCCCCGGCCAGCAGGGCGGCCCGCTGGAGCACGTGATCGCCGGCAAGGCCGTCGCCTTCAAGGTCGCGGCCTCGGAGGAGTTCAAGGAGCGCCAGCAGCGCACCCTGGACGGCGCCCGCATCCTCGCCGAGCGCCTGCTCCAGGCCGACGTGGCCGAGGCCGGCGCGTCCGTGCTGTCCGGCGGCACCGACGTCCACCTGGTCCTGGTCGACCTGCGCAACAGCGAGCTCGACGGCCAGCAGGCCGAGGACCGACTGCACGAGGTCGGCATCACCGTCAACCGCAACGCCATCCCGAACGACCCGCGTCCGCCGATGGTCACCTCCGGCCTGCGCATCGGCACCCCGGCGCTGGCCACCCGCGGCTTCCAGGCCGAGGACTTCCGCGAGGTCGCCGACATCATCGCCGAGGCGCTCAAGCCCGCCTTCGACGAGACCGTCGCCGACGCACTGAAGGCCCGGGTCACCGCCCTCGCCGCGAAGTACCCGCTGTACCCGAACCTCTGATCACTCCGGTGATCGTTCGGGAGGGGTGACCGGCCTCACCCCGCCGGCGTACCTCGGACCCCGGGGCACCGCGCACACTGGACAGTGCGTGCGGTGCCCCGTCCCGTGTCCGCCTCCCCTGCCTGCAAGTCCTTCCACGAGACCAGACAAGGACGTCCCCCGTGGCCCTCAGCGTCTTCGACCTCTTCTCCATCGGCATCGGCCCGTCGAGCTCCCACACCGTGGGTCCGATGCGTGCCGCCCGGATGTTCGCCCGCCGACTGCGCTCCGAAGGCCTGCTGGACGGGGTGACGTCCGTCCGCGCCGAGCTCTACGGCTCGCTCGGCGCCACCGGCCACGGCCACGGCACCCCGAAGGCCGTCCTGCTGGGCCTGGAGGGCTACTCGCCCCGCACCGTCGACGTCGACCGGGCCGACAAGGACGTCGAGCGGATCACCGCCGAGAAGCGGCTCAGCCTGCTCGGCGAGCACACCATCGACTTCGACCCGGACAGCCAGCTGGTCCTGCACCGCCGCCGCTCGCTGCCGTACCACGCCAACGGCATGACCCTGTGGGCGTACGCGGCGGACGGCTCGGCCCTGCTGGAGAAGACCTACTACTCGGTCGGCGGCGGCTTCGTGGTGGACGAGGACGCGATCGGCGCGGACCGGGTCAAGCCCGACGACACCGTGCTGAAGTACCCCTTCCGCACCGGTGACGAGCTGCTGCGGCTCAGCCGGGAGACCGGGCTGTCGATCTCCGGCCTGATGCTGGAGAACGAGAAGGCCTGGCGCAGCGAGGAGGAGATCCGCACCGGGCTGCTGGAGATCTGGTCCGTGATGCAGGAGTGCGTGCGGGCCGGCATGACCCGCGAGGGCATCCTGCCGGGCGGCCTGAAGGTCCGCCGCCGGGCGGCGGCCGCGGCCCGGGCGCTGCGCGCCGAGGGGATCGGTCCCGCCAACGCGATGGAGTGGGTGACGCTCTACGCGATGGCGGTCAACGAGGAGAACGCCTCCGGCCGCCGGGTGGTCACCGCGCCGACCAACGGCGCCGCCGGGATCATCCCGGCCACCCTGCACTACTACCTGAACTTCATCCCGGGCGCCGACGACG
The DNA here is from genome assembly GCF_014596515.1 of Streptomyces sp. CBMA156. Classification (GTDB taxonomy): domain Bacteria; phylum Actinomycetota; class Actinomycetes; order Streptomycetales; family Streptomycetaceae; genus Kitasatospora. The sequence continues at coordinate 44,643 of NZ_MSJQ01000249.1, read as the reverse complement.
ACGGCATCGTCCGCTTCCTGCTCGCGGCCGGCGCCATCGGCATGCTGTTCAAGGAGAACGCCTCCATCTCCGGCGCCGAGGTCGGCTGCCAGGGCGAGGTCGGCTCCGCCTGCTCGATGGCCGCGGGCGGCCTCGCCGAGGTCCTCGGCGGCAGCCCCGAGCAGGTCGAGAACGCCGCCGAGATCGGCATCGAGCACAACCTCGGCCTCACCTGCGACCCGGTCGGCGGCCTGGTCCAGATCCCCTGCATCGAGCGCAACGGCATGGCCTCGGTGAAGGCCGTCACCGCGGCCCGGATGGCGCTGCGCGGCGACGGGCGGCACCACGTCTCGCTGGACAAGGCGATCAAGACGATGAAGGAGACCGGGGCCGACATGAAGATCAAGTACAAGGAGACCTCGCGCGGCGGCCTCGCCGTGAACGTCATCGAGTGCTGATCGCCTGAGAGTGCGGGCGGCCCCCGGCGGAGTTCCGCTCCGCCGGGGGCCGTCGCGCTCCCCTGATCACCGCGCCGCGCCCGCCTCCGCGGGTGCGGCGGCCTCCGCCGGCTCCTGGGGCTCCTCCCGCCGCGGGCGGGCCAGGCAGGCCACCGCGGTGGCCGCGGCCGCCAGTAGCACCCCACCGACCAGCGCCCCGTGCAGGCCGGCCGTCACCGCCGTGCCGACGGCCTCCCGGACGGTGCCGGGCAGCCCGGTCAGGGCGGCCGGGGTGAGGCCGCCGCCGCCGGTCAGCCGGGCCGCCTCGTCGGGGCCCAGCCGGGCGGCGAGCGAGCCGGTGAGCCGGGCCGTGTAGACCGCGCCGAGGGCGGCCATGCCGAGCGAGCCGCCGACGCCGCGCAGCAGGGTGACCACGCCCATCGCGGCGCCCATGTCCCGGGGCGGGACGGCGCCCATCGAGGTCAGCATGGTGCTCTGCAGCACCAGGCCGAGGCCGACCCCGGCGACGGCGGTGAGCGCGGAGGCGAGGGCGGTCGGGGTGTCGGCGCGCAGGAGCAGCAGCAGCGCGGAGCCGGCCAGGGCCAGCCCCCCGCCCAGCAGCGGGTAGCGCCGCTCGCCGCCCGGCCGGCCCATCAGCCGGGCCGTCACCAGCTGGGCGCCCAGCATGCCGAGCATCAGCGGCAGCAGGAGCAGGCCGCCGACGGTGGGCGAGGCGCCCCGGGCCAGCTGGAGGTACTGCGGCAGGTAGCCGACCAGGGCGATCATCAGCGCGCCGGCCAGGAAGCCGAGCACCTGGGCGACGGTGAAGTCGCGGTTGCGGAACAGCGCGGGCGGGATCAGCGGCCCGGGGGCGCGCAGCTCGGTCCGGGCGAACCAGCCGAGCGCGGCCACCGCCACCGCCGCCGTCCCGAGGATCCACGGGGAGGTCCAGGCGTACGCGGTGCCGCCCCAGCTGCCCACCAGGGTGAGCGCGGTGATGCCGGTGGTCAGCAGGGCGACCCCGGCCCAGTCGAAGGGCGCCCGCACCCGTTCCGTCCGCAGCCGCACCCCCGTCCCGACCGCGAGCAGCGCCAGCAGGCCCACCGGCACGTTGACGTAGAACGCCCAGCGCCAGCTGAGCCGGTCGGTGAGGAAGCCGCCGAGCAGCGGCCCGCCGATGATGGCGATCGGCATCAGCACACCGATCACCGACTGCACCCGCCCCCGGTCGGACGCGGGGATGAGCACCCCGATCACCGAGAGGGCGCCGACCATCAGTCCGCCCGCGCCGACCCCCTGCACCGCCCGGAAGGCGATCAACTCCCCCATGTCCTGGGCCAGTCCGGACAGTATCGAGCCGGCCAGGAAGAGCACCACCGCCCACTGGTAGGCACCTTTGCGCCCGTACAGGTCGCCGAGCCGGCCCCAGAGCGGGGTGGCGGCGGCGGAGGTCAGCAGGTAGGCGGTGACCGCCCAGGAGAGGTGCTCCAGCCCGCCGAGGTCCCCGACGACGGTCGGCAGCGCGGTGCCGATGATCTGCCCGTCGAGGGCCGCGAGGAAGATGCCGAGCATCAGGCCGATCACGCCGAGCAGCGGCGGCCTGGGCCTGTCCTCGACCGGTTCCGCGACCATGTCCGTTCCCCCTCCGTCCCCCTCCACCGGGCTCAGGCCGCGAACGGGCGGGCCTGCCGGGCGTCCCGCAGCGCCCGGGCCCACCAGGTGAGCTGGTCGAGCATGGTCTTGGCGGCGGCGTCCGCGGCCGGGTCGGTCGCCCTTCCGTCGGCGTCGAAGCACTGCGCGGCGCCGTGGAAGCTGACCGTGTTGCGGATCGTGGCGGCGTTCAGCTCGGCCATCACCACCCGGAGCTGCTCGACCGCCCGCAGGCCGCCGGACAGGCCGCCGTACGAGACGAAGCCGACCGGCTTGCCGTGCCACTGCCGGTTGTGCCAGTCGATGGCGTTCTTCAGCGGGGCCGGGAAGCTGTGGTTGTACTCGGGCGTGACGATCACGAAGGCGTCGGCCGCCTCCAGCCGGGGCGACACGGCGGCCAGCAACTCGGCGTCACCCGGCGGCAGTTCACCACCGAAGGACGGGAAGGTGGTGGGCAGCGGGGTCTCCACCAGGTCGATCCGGTCGGCGGTCAGACCGCCGTGGGCTTCGAGGTGGCCGAGCAGCCAGTCGGTGACGACCGGGCCGAAGCGGCCCTCGCGGGTGCTGCCGACGAGGACGGCGACCTTCAGGCTCTGCTCCGCGCTCTGCTCCGCAGGCTTCTGCTCCGTGGACATGGGGATCCCCCTCCGGGATGACTGCTGTGTACGGCGTATCCGTCGTGGATACAACGTACACAGCGGCGCGTACGCCGTCCACTGCCGATACGCCGTACACCGTGAGTGCTACGGTGAGAGCGTCCCCGGCCGGAAGGAGCCCGCCCGATGCCCGCCCAGCAGGCCCCCAGTGGCGCCAGCGACAAACCCCAGGTCTCGCTCTGGGAGCGCCTGGAGCGCCCGGCCCCCACGCCGCGCACCACCCTGACCCCCCACCGGATCGCCGAGGCCGCGGTCGCCATCGCCGACGCCGAGGGCCTGGACGCCGTCACCATGCGCCGGCTGGCCACCGCCCTCGGCGTCGCCCCGATGGCCGCCTACCGGTACGTCTCCGGCAAGGACGAACTCATCGAGCTGATGGTCGACTTCGTGTACGGCCAACTCCCGCTGGACGCCCCCACGGAGGGCTGGCGGGACGCCATGCGCGCCCTGGCCGTCCACCTGCGCGCCATGCACCTCGCCCACCCGTGGACCGTCCGGACGGCCACCCCGTTCTCCCTCAGCCCCCACCAGCTCGCCGTCCCCGAGCGCGCCTTCGCCGCCTTGGCGGGCCACGGCCTGGACGCCGACACCACCATGGCGGTGTTCCGCACCGTCACCGGCTACGTCCACGGCTCGGTCACCGCCGAGGTCGCCCTGGACGCCCTGCGCCGCGAGCGCGGCTGGTCCGACGGCGACCAGACCCGGGCCGGCCTCGCCCCCCGGATGAGCTGGCTGATGGGCACCGGCCGCTACCCCGGCTACCAGCGTTACCTCCGCGAGGCCACCCGCAAGGACGACCCCGGCTGGCAGTTCGAGACCGGCCTCGACTGCGTCCTGGCCGGCATCGCCGCCCACTTCGGCCTCTGACCCGCCCGGCCCTCGCGGGAGGCCGGCCGGTCTCTCACTACTCCCCGGCCCCCAACTGCGCCGCGACGGCGCCCAGTCGGCCCATCGCATGGGCCACGCCGAGGCCGTCCATGTAGTCCCGGACGTGCACCAGCAGACCGCCCCGGGCGCGCATCACCAACAGGCCCGGCACCGTGAAGGGCTCGCCGGTGGTGGCGAGGGTGCCGATCACCTGCTGCTCGACGGTGAGCACCTCGGGGTCGGCCCCCGGGTGGACGCCCACCTCCCGGATCTCCCGCGGCCGCGCCGCGCTCGCACCCCAGATCGCGCGGTAGCCGGCCCGGATCTCCTCCCGCCCCCGGTACCGCTCGGGCACCCCGGGGAAGAGGAACGGGAACTCGTGCACCCCGTCCTCCGCGTAGAGGTCGGCGAGGGCGTCCGCGTCCAGGACGAGCATCGCCCGCCGGTAGCGGGCGAGCAGGTCGAGCGTGACGGCGGCGGTGTCGGGCATGACGGGAGTCCCCTCGTAGCGGCAAGGCTTGCGGGCGGGCCCGATCGGACCCGCCCGCAAGCCCAGCAAACGGGATCACCGGCCGCAACCGCTTTGCACCATCGCGCGGGAAGCCGGCCCGGCCGACTTCCCGCGCAGGCTATGCGACTACCGCTTTCCGGGGAGGGCGAGGAAGGCCAATCCCCCGGCCAGGACGGCGAGTCCGCACCAGGAGACGGCGGGCAGGCGCTCGCCGAGGGCGGCCACGCCGAGGACCGCCGCGACGGCGGGCTCGGCGAGGGTCAGCGTGGTGGCCGTCTGGGCGGTGGTGTGCCGCAGGCCGCGGCCGAACAGCCAGTACGCGAGGAAGGTGGTGACCACCGCGAGGTGCAGGACTACTCCCGCCCCGCGCGCCGTGGCCAGCCACCCGAGGTCACCGGCGAGCAGCACCGGCAGGACGATCAGCGCACCGCCGCCGAACATCGCCCCCATCACCCCGCCCGAGGGGTGCCCGTGCGAGATCAGCCGTCCGCCGATCAGCGAGTACACGGCGTACGAGAGCCCGGAGAGTGCCGCCAGCAGCACGCCCAGCGGGTCCACCGCCCCACCGCCACCGGCGAGTTCGGGGCCCAGCACCAAGAGCACGCAGCCGAGCACGGCGAGCGCCGTGGCCCCGGCCCACCGCCCGCCGGGCCGCCCCTGGCGGGCGAGCCACCCGAGCAGCCCGGTGAACACCGGCGCGCTGCCGAGCGCGATCACGGTGGCCACCGCCACCCCGGTCCGGCTCACCGCCGGGTAGAACGTCAGCGGGTACCCGGCCACCGCGACCGCGCCGGCCGCGAGCTGCCACCGCTCGCGCGACGCGCAGCTGCGGGGCAGCGCCAGGGCCGCCCGGTCGGTGAGGAACAGCAGCAGCCCGCCGAGCACCAGCCCGGCGGCCCCGATCCCGGCCGCCGGGGCGCCCCCGGGCGCCAGTGAACTGGCCGTCCCGGTGGTGCCCCAGAGCACGGCGGCGATCAGGATCGGCACCGCGCCGCCGCGCGGACGGGCCCGCCGGGGAGTCGCGGACAGGGAGCGGGCAGGCGAGGACAAACGATTCGGCACAGTCGTGAACTTCCGTCGTCGAAGACCGTCAGAGGGGGTTTCGAGAACGGGCGCACGCCATCAGCCCGCGGCGGCCCTCATCGGGCCGAGCCGGGGTCGCAGGGGATCAAGCCACCGGAGCGCGCGCCCGATCAGGCGCTGAGCGGTGGCAGCACGACGTGCCAGTACAGGTTCACGGCTCGATGGTACCGATCGGCCGGCGTGAGAAGTCGGCCGGTCCGACTTCTCACGCGGCCGCCCCGGAGCGGCAGTCGGGGCACAGGCGCCCCATCGGCCTCCGGGGCGTTGTCCAGTCCCTGCCGGGGGCGCGTTGTCTCGCGCGCACACCGACTGGTGGCCCGGTGAGCGGCTTCCGGTCGTAGCGGATCGTCCATTGGTCCCTACGCTGAGTGTCGGCCCATCGGCTCACCGAAAGGACCCGCTCATGCGCCGCTCCCGCCTCGTGCTGCCCCTGGCGCTGACCACCGTGGTCGCCTCCGCCCTGGTCGCCGCCGACGTCGTGCGCGACGGGCCGATCCCGTCCGTCAGCCTGCCGGTGCTCCGTGACCCGCAGGCCCAGCAGCTGCTCCACCACATGACGGACCCGGTGCAGGACTGGGTGGAGTCCGGGGATCCGGCGGCGGCCGGCTACGCCGGGACCGTGATCGACGCGTCGAACCAGCACGCCGACATCTACTGGAAGGGCGAGGCCCCGGCCAGGGTCAGGGCCCTGCTCGACGCGAACGCCGGCCCCGGCTACACCGTCGACGTCCACCGGAGCCCGCACTCCCGCGCGGAGATGCGCGCCGCGATCGACCGGTTCACCGCCGCCGTCACCCGCGACGCGTGGACGTCGATCGGCCCGCAGGAGGACGGCGCCGCCATCACGATCACGTACGCGCAGGCGAAGGCGGCGCGGCTGACCGGCGGCGACACGACCCAGCAGGCGTACTCCTCGCGGGCCGCCGAGATCGCCGGGATGCCGGTGACGGCCGGCGTCGAGGGAACGCCGGTGGCGCTGTCCGGCAGCCGGCACTCCGACGGCGCGCCGTACTACGCGGGCGCCGAGGTGAACACCGCGAAGGCGTCGTTCTGCTCGACGGCGTTCAGCGGCTGGAAGGGCGGCGCGAAGGTGGTGCTGACCGCCGCGCACTGCGGCGGCGGCCGGTACTACAACGGCACCGGCAGCTACATCGGCGACCTGTCCGCGACCGGCGACGGCCTGGACGTCGGCACGATCGCGGTCAACGGCAACGGCGGCGGCCGGTTCTACGACGGCCCCTGGTCGGACAAAGGCGGCTCGTCCCGGCACACCTACGGGATCGGGCGGAACAACGTCGGGGACCTCGTCTGCCTCAGCGGCGCCCAGTCGGGGTGGAAGTGCGACGTGCAGATCAAGAGGGTCGACGTGGAGACGACGAACGACGCGGGCACGAAGATCAAGCCGGTGGACGTCGTGGAGTCGAAGGGCGGCGACCGGCGGGCGATCGCCGCGAAGGGGGACAGCGGCGGCCCGGCCGTGGCGAACCCGTCCGGCGCCAACGGCGACATGGAGGCCCGCGGCGTGATCGTGGCCGCCCGGTCCGAGGTCGGCTGCCCGGCCGGCTCCACGGCGCACACGACGACCTGCTACTCGCAGGTGATGTACGTGCCGATGACGCCGGTGGTGAACAAGCTGGGCTTCTCACTCTCCTGACCCGGGCCGGCGGAGGGGTCGGCCTCGTACTCACCCCCTGACTCAGCCGGTTGCTCCGCCCCGACGCCCAGCCGACCGCCAGTGCGGGAAGTCGGCCGGGCCGACTTCTCGCGCGGCGTCAGTCGGTCTTGCGGACAGGGCCGAGGCGGGACCGGCCACTCATGGCGCCCGCGAGGCCGCGCCTTCGCCGGTTCGGCGATGGCGCGGCCGTCCACACCGTTCAGCCGGAGGAGCCGGAGGAGCCGGGAACAGTCACCGCGCGCCCGGGTCCAGACCTCCGATCGGCCAGCGCGGGCCGGTGTCCTGGTCGCCCTGCCACGCCCACTGGGAGTCGGCGGTGACGGTGACGCCGTAGTCGTAGAGTTCGGGGCGGCCGAGCTCCTCCCACTGGGACCAGGCGGCCACCAGTTCGTCGCCGATGCGGCGCGGACCGCCCTGCGACAACGAGGGCCCGCCACCCCCGTCCTGACGGATCTCGGCCCACGAACGGTCTCCGTCGTGGACCACGGTGGTCGGCCCGCCCCCGCTCCGGTCGGTGAACAGCACGGCGTCCGGGACGGCGACGCGCAGCGCGAACCTGAGGTGCCAGTCCTCCAGGCCCGCCGGGTCGCGGTCCAGCGGCCGGCAGGCCTCGGGTTCGGCGCCGCCACGCACCCGCGCGTACGCGGCGGGCCCACTGCTCGGCTGGGCCGGACCGTGCCGGTCGCCCATGAACTGGGCCAGGCCGTGGACCCAGCCGTGCGCGGCGCCGTCGTCGGCGACGGTGAGGGCGACGTATCCGAGTCGTCCCCAGGGGTAGACGATCCGTCCGCCCGGGCGCACCGCCTCCACCCAGGACCACGGGACGATCTCGACGGCGTAGGTGGCGTGGAGCCGGTCGACCCTGCCGCCACCGGGCAACCCGCCGCCGGTGCCGTCGCCTGCCGCTGCCTCGACGTCGAGTCCGGCGTCCGCGAGCCTGGCCCGGGCGAACGCGGCCAGGCGCTCGTCCACCTCGGTGGTGACCACCAGGCCGGGCCCGGCCCGCCAGGCGGCCAGCGCCGCCGACCAGCCCTGGCCGGTGCCGACGTCCCACACCCGGTGCCCCGGCTCCACCCTGAGGCTGTCCAGCATGTCCGACACCACGGAGGGCGCGGACAGCGACGACGACGGGAGGCCGCCGGTGAGCTGGGTGACGGCCGGCGCGTCGACGCCGGCGTACAGCTCGGCGGCCCACCCGCCCGGGTCGTCCTCCCGGTCGACCGGCACGTAGGCCCAACCGTCCCACCGCCACAACCGGTCCGGCGCGAACCGGTCTCGTGGCAGCGCGGCGAAGGCCTCGCGCAGCCACGGCGAGTCCTCCGGCCACGCCCCGCGCTGCTCCATCTCCACGTGCAGGCCTGCCCGGTACCCGGTCAGGCTCCCGTCGTCGCTCGGCATCACTTCTTGTGCTTGCCGTTGCTCGGCGGCGGCGGGGTGACCTTCCCATCGGCGTTGTTCGGCGGGGGAGTCCCCTGGCTCGGGTCCTGCGGCGGCTTCGAGTGTTCTCCCATGCTGCCCCTCCTGATGATGAGACGGACACAACCGGTTGCCATCCTGGCGCCGCGCCGCATCCGGGTCGACCGGCGTGCGGAAGCGGACCGGGGGCGCATGCGCGAGAAGTCGGCGGGGTCGACTTCTCGCGCAGGTCGCGGGTGAGCCGGGCGATTCGGTGGTGGCAGGATGCGGGGATGTCGACGAATCGGCCGTGGGCGGGGCTTCACGGCGACCTGCTGGCGGCGAAGGCCTCGGTGTACGACCCGAGCGGCTTCAGCTGCTCACAGCCCGTGCCCGAACCGGAGAGTGCCGAGTACGTGGCTCACGGGTTCACGCTCGACCGGCTCTCGGTGCGGTTCCGCGTGGCCAAGACGACTCCGACGAAGGCCGGCCAGTTCGTCACCTTCTGGCTGCGGTCCGACGAAGGACCGATCCGGCCCTTCGACACGAGCGACGGGGTCGACCTCTTCGTCGTCAGCAGTCGCGACGGCGACCGCGTCGGCCAGTTCGTGTTCCCGCGGGAGGTGCTGTGCGAGCGCGGCATCGTGTCCCGGAACCGCACCGGCGGGAAGCGGGCGTTCCGCGTCTACCCGCCCTGGGTGACCACCACCAGTCGCCAGGCCCACGGCACCCAGGCGTGGCAGGTGGAGTACTTCCTGCGCCTCGGAGAGGGCGGGCCGGTCGACCTGGCGCGGGCCCGGGCCCTCTACCACCCGTAGGTTCGGGTCCACCGTCATGCCCGCGTGACCGCCCCACCCGGCGGGGCCCTGCGCGAGAAGTCGGCGGGGTCGACTTCTCGCGCGGCCCTCAGCTGAAGAGACCGAGCGTAATCGCTTGGACGCCGGGCAGGTCCGCGAATCCGGCGGAAGCGTCCGTGGTGACCAGCACCCGGGCGGTGGCCACCGCGGTCGCTGCGATGATCAGATCATGGGCGCCCCGCGGTTTGCCCTGCCTGCGGACGTGCGCCATCAGCCTCGCGTGGATCCGGGCCGTTTCCGGTGTGTAGTCCTCCACCGGGACCACCGCGAGGACCGCGTCCACGAAGCTCTGCCGTCGAGGCCGACGAGTATCGTCGGCCAGCTCCACTCCGAGGTGCAGTTCGGCTGCGGTGATCGCAGAGATGGCCACGTCGTCACCGGGGTGGAACAGTTCACCGGTTCCGTTCCGTTCTGCCTGAATCAGAACACCCGTGTCGAGAATCAGTCGGCGGGCCACTCGGTCACCTTGTCGTCGAGCAGGGAGCGAGCGGATGCCACGTCCGCCGCAAAGTCCTCATCCGGCCCGAACCGCCGGAGAACGTCATTCAGCGCGGCTCCGTTGCCCGAGGGTGCCGGCCCGATCACCGCAATGCGGCGACCGCCTCGGGTGACGACGATCGTCTCGCCGTGCTCCGCCGAGTCCAGCACGGCGGCGAAGCTTCTCGAAGCCTCTGTTGCAGTCATCAGCCTCATGGAATCAGATTATCTGAGACGGGGCCCGAAGGCGAGGGACGAGGGTTTCGGCACCCACGTGGCGCGAGAAGTCGGCGGGGTCGACTTCTCGCGCGCGGGGTGGGGCGGCCGCTGTGGGGTGGGGCAACAAAGTCAGTCGTGGGGGTTGGCCGGGGTGGGGAGGGCGAGTTCACACCAGACGGTCTTGCCGGCGTAGCCCTCGCCCCGGAGGTGGGCGCCCCAGGAGGTGGCGAGGGCGGCGACGAGTTCGAGGCCACGGCCGGACTCGTCGTCGGGGGTGGTGTGGCGGATCTTCGGAAGCTCGGTGTTCCCGTCGGAGACCTCGATCCGGAGGAGGGAGTCGGTGGGGAGGACGACGCGCACGCCGATCATCCGGTCACGCTGGGAGCGGGCGTGACGGCAGGCGTTGGTGACGAGTTCGCTGAGGAGGATCAGGCCGGTCTCGGCGGAGTCGATCGGCACCTCCCACTCGAAGACCTGCCGGATGAAGCGGACGCGGGCGCGGCCGGCGCTGCGGGGGAGGCGGGGGAACATCCACTCGACGAGGTCGACGGGCTGAGTGAGCATCAGAGTCCTTGGGGGGGTGTACGGGGGCTTCACTCGTGAGGGCTGAGTTCGGCCTTTTCACCCTTCAAGGGTCGGCAGCCGGGCATAGCCTCAGCAGTAACGCCATTTGTACAGCGAGAGCTTGAACCGCCCTGCGACCAGGGCAGGGAGGGGCCCGGGACCGTGAGCGTGCCGAAGGAAAACCCGATGTCGTGGAAGTACTGCGGCGATCAGCTCAAGCGGTGGCGCACCCTCGCGGGCGTGACCCGGGAGCAGTTGGCCGCGGAATCCCACTACGACATCGAGAGCGTGCGGTCGATGGAGGCGGGGAGGAGAAGGCCGTCGCTCAAGTTGCTTCAGGCGGCCGACGAACTGTGCGACGCCAAGGGCCTGCTGGTGGGGGCGCACCCCTACCTCGCCCCGGAGAACAGGCCGGCAAGCAGCGATACCATCTTCGAAGTCGAGAAGGAGGCAGTCGCCTGCTACTTCTACGAGGCCCTTCACATCCCGGGCTTGTTGCAGACCGAGAACTACGCCCGGGCACTCCTCAGCCAGCCCATTCCACCCGTGAACAACGCCATCTCCGAAGAACGCCTGGCGATCCGCCTCAAGCGGCAGGAGCGGCTCACGGAGCCCGAGGCGCTGTTCAGCTTCACCATCTACGAAGCCGCCTTCCACACTGCCATCGTCGGCAAGGACGTCATGAAGGAGCAGCTCCGCCGGCTGCTGGAGTTCGAAGACTCACACAACGTGCGGATCCACGTCATCCCCGCCGGGCAGATCACTCCCTCCGGACTCTCCGGATCGCTCATCATCCTGGAGATGATCAACAACGAGCAGTACGCGTATGTTGAGACACACGGAACGAACGCCCTCCACTCCGACCCGCGCCTCGTGGGTGAACTCAGCCGACGCCACGCAAGGATCCGCGCACAGGCCCTGAACGCACGGGAATCCGCACAGTTCATCCGGAAGACAATGGAGCAACTATGACTGCCCCCATGCCATGGCACCGCTCTAGCTACAGCAACCACGATGGCAACGAGTGTGTCGAAGTCGCCGCCCTCCCCTCCACCGTCCACGTCCGCGACTCCAAGGACACCAGCGGACCCACCCTCACCTTCTCCCCCGAGGCCTGGGCCGCCTTCGTCTCCTTCGCCTCCGAAGCTCAAGTGCCACGAGCCGAGTGACCCTTTAGCGGAATGGGTGGGTAAGAACCTTCCAACCACCCCTGCACGCAGCACATATGACTTATCGTCACGACTACACCACAGCGGGTTCCCCCGTGTAGCGTGCGCACCAACGAAACAACCCCCGGCCGGTGCTCCAACACCGAACGGGGGTCTGACCGGCACGATCGAAATGCGAGCTCGATCCTGTGGCTACCCACGACAATACCGCCATGGCCGCGCCCGGGTACGGCAAGCAGTCCGCGCCGGAGCAACTCCCCCGCTCCGCGACCGACTTCGCCCACCTCCCGGCCCGCGAGGCCTACCTCGCCTCGCTCATCGACCACCTCCCCGACGGCGCCGCCATGGACGTCAAGACCCTCGCCGTCCTCCAGCCCCACTACGGGCAGATGGCCTGCCGCACCGCCCTCACCAGGCTCTCCACCGCAGGCCACCTGCGCCGCGTCCGCGAACGCCTCAGCTCCACCGACTGCCGCTGGGTGTTCCACACCTACTTCTCCCGCACCCCCCGCCCCGACGCCTGGTGGACCGGCTTCCTCGCCACCGGCGAGGCGTCAACCTCGGCCGCCCCCGATCCCCCGACGGAGCGAACGCGCAACCGCACCTCCCCCGTCTCGGCCGCCTACGCCGCCCTCGCCGGCCTCGGCCTCGCCGACCCCCGCCTCGCCCTCTCCGCCGCCGACTGCGCCACCCTCGAACCGCTGGCCGCCGAGTGGCTGACCCGGGGCACCACCCCGGCCCTCTTCACCGCCGCACTCACGGCGGGCCTGCCCCGGGACGGCGTCCACAGCCCGGCGGCCTTCACCCGCCGCCGCCTGCTCGACAAGCTCCCCCCGGAACGCCCGCGGCCCCAGCAGCAGCCACAGCCACAGTCCGCCCGCATCCTCGAATGCACCGCCTGCCGCACCCCGTGCCGCACCCACGCCCTCCTCGGCGGCCTCTGTCGCACCTGCCACGGCGGCACCCCCACGAACCCGCCGCCCCGCCACCCCGGCCGCCTCTCCCCCACCGCCGTCCACGCCCACGCCGCCCGCGCCCGGGGCGCGCTCCTCCGCGACAACGTCCCATCCACCCAAGCCTCTTGAGGTGACACCCATAATGTGACACCCGACCCAAGATGACCCCACTCGCCCCTAGACTTCCTATAAGCGCATTTAGGTGAGACGCATGGCGGGTGGGAGTTGAACGAACGTGAGTGGGCCTTCTACGAGGGCGCGGACGGATCGGCGCCTGTACTCAAGGAGTTGGAGAAGGCCCGGCTCGCCACGCACGAGCGGGCCAAGCTCCACACCCTGATGCACCGGGTCGAGACTGCAGGAACAACGGGAGGGAGGAAGACCATGGCACCCACACTGCATGATCTACTCGGTATCGACCCGAACGACCCCCGCACCGCAGCGGCGCTGGAAGACTCCGAGGCCTACGCCGAGCTGGTCGAGTCACTGGTCGTGGCCCGCCAGAAGCGGGGTCTTACCCAGCGCGAGGTCGCACAGCGCATGGGAACGTCGCAGTCGACCGTCTCCGAATTCGAACGCATCGGCGGCGACGCCCGCTACTCCACCCTGCAGCGCTATGCACGGGCCATCGGCGCCAGGCTCCACATCATGGTCGGCCACACCTGCTCTGCAGTCGCACCCGCCTGACAGCCGGCGCCCGGTGACCGCGTGACGGCGGGCCGGTCCACGCGCAAGACGGTGCGGCGGTTCGAATCTCTCGACGAGATCGCCGGCGCCGCCGACCTTCTGGACGTGATGTTCCTGGAGGTCTCGGGCCGCCGCCTCTTCGACCGGCAGGAAGCCTCCGAGGAGCCAAGCACCGGTACGACGCTGAGCGCATGGCTCCGCGACCGGAACGAGGGGGCGTACTGGAGGTGCGGTGCCGCCTTGAGCTGGTCAACGCCCAGGCGGAGTTCGCCATCGACGCGGTGGCCGCGTTCTCCGTCGGCGAGCCGTTCGAGCTGGCGAAGGACCTGGAGCAGCGGTTCATCGACCGGATCGGGATCACCGTCCTCCACCCGTACCTGCGGGAGGCGCTGCACAGCACCGCGACGAGGCTCTACGTCGACACCCCGATGCTCTCGCTGCGTAACCCGTGGCGGACCACAGCGTAGGCGACGCCATCGCGATCATGAATATTCACAGGCAATGGCGTTAACCTATGCAAATTCCAAAGGTGAACTAGGTAACACGCCTTGCATTCGAAGTCATCTGGTTTGCCCACATGCTGAGATCCATGCGATAGTCAAGGCAGCCCAACGGCGGGCGACACCGCACGCCGCCCTGGGCCGATGACTTCGGCGGGCCCGACCTGGCACTGCCGACGCCCATCGCGCGGCACGCACCCCCTTGGCCGGCGCGATGACTTGCAGGGGCCCCCATCCGCCGGACCACGGCGAATCCGGGGGCCCCGCGCGTTTCCCGGGCCCTGCGCGTTTCCCGGGGCCCCGCCGCCCGGGAGCCTTCAGCCCCGCTCACGCACCTTCAGCTCGAACCAGACGCCCTTGCCCCGCGGCAGCAGGTTCGCGCCCCAGCGGTCGGCGAGGTCGTCGACGATCCTCAACCCCCGCCCGCGCTCGTTCACCGGCTTGGCCTCGGCGAGGATCATGCAGGGCAGGGCCCGGGAGGAGTCTCGGACCTCGATCCGCAGCCAGCCGGGCTTGCGGCTCACGTGCAGGCCGATGGTGCGCCCGGCCGCGTGCCGCACCGCGTTGGCCACCAGCTCGCCGGTGAGCAGTTCGCCGACCTCCAGGTGCTGGTGGAGGTCCCAGGACTCCAGGACGGAGAGCACCAGCCGGCGGGCCACCGGGCCCGACTCCGGCCGGGACGGCAGCCGCACCTCGTTCGGCGCGGACTGGTCGCAGAGTCTGCCGGAGTACATCTCCTCCAGTTCCTCGGAGGTGAGCCGCTCCAGCGCCGGGAGCCCTTCCCGCACATCGATGAAGGACACCTCGGCGGCCACCGCACCGGCCCCGGAAACCGACGACTGATCTGCTTCGCCCCAACCCGCCATGCGGACCATCATTGCGGAACGCAAGCGGCCGCGTACGGACAATGAGCAAACGATCTCTCCGCGTCGGCATATGCCGGAAGCAAGAAGGGGCCAACAGGGCCGACTTTCGTCAAGCCAGGTTGACCCCACCGCCCGTCAGCCGTCGGCTACCAGGTGCTCCACGGCACGTTCCAGCCGCTCAGCCCGTTCGCCGGGTCGAGCGTCTCCTTCTTCGTCGAGTTCTTCACCACCATGACGTCCCCGACCAGCGAGCCGTCGTAGAACTTGCCCATCGTGGTGGCGTCCCCACCGCCCTTGACGTCCTTCAGGCCCACGCAGCCGTGGCTGACGTTGTCCTCACCGAAGGCGTCGCTCCAGTAGTTGCCGTGCACGTACGTCCCGGACTCGGTGAGCCGCATCGAGTGCGGCACCTGGAGGTCGTACGGCGAACCGGTCATCCCCGGCATGGTGCTGGACTGCATCCGCACCACACCCTCCTTGGACATGACCACCATCGTGCCGTTCCAGGTGGGGTGTTCCGGCGAGCCCGAGGTGATGTCGATCTCGTTCGTCTGTTCACCCTGTACGACCGTCATCTTGTGCGCCGCGGCGTCAACCGTCGAAATCTGGGACCGCCCGATCGTGAAGGGCTCGTCCCGGTCCCCGCCGTACACCCCCGGGGCGATCTCGACGCTCTTGAGCCGGTAGTGCACGACCACCTTGGTCCCGGGCTTCCAGTACTGCTCCGGGCGGAAGTCCAGCCGCCGGTCGTCGAACCAGTGGCCCTTCACCACGATGCCGTTGTCGGTCTCGAAGGTGATGCCCCTGGCGACCTCGTCCCGGTTCCTGACGTCCTTGCTGAAGTTCACCGAGACGATCATGCCGACGCCGTACGTGGCGCCGTTGTCCACGTTGTCGGCGGCCTTGGCGAGCGCCGTCGGGGTCAGCGTGGTGAAGCTGCTGTCCGCCGTGGCGACCGCGCCGTCGGCGTCCGCGGCCATCGCGCTGACCTGGTAGGCGGTGCCCACCTCCAGGCCGGCCGACGGCGTCCAGCTGAGGCCGTCGGCGGCGATGGTGCCGGGGACCTCCCTGCCCGTCCGGTCGCTCACCTTGACGGTGGTGAGCCGGCCCCCGCTCGCGCCCACCTTGAGCGCGTTCGGCGCCACGTCCACCGAGCCGGCTGCGGGCTCGATGCTCACGGCCGCCGTGGAGACCTTCGGCACCGAACTGGTGGGCGCCGCCGCGGGCTTGGCGGTGGCCGCCGCACCCGCCCCGAGGTCCGCCTTGGCCGCGCTGCCGCCCCCGCCGCCGCCACAGGCGGCCGTCAGCACCATCGCCCCGCCGACCAGGCCGGCCGCCACCACTCCGCGTATCGATCTCAACGTCGATTCCCTTCCTCAGAAAACCCGAGAAACTCCCCGTGGACCCGACGGACCCGAGCGGTACACGCACCCGGCCACCGGAAAGGTTGCGCCATGACCGGGGTTCGCCGCCCCGGAAACCGCGGCGGCCCGACCCCAACGGGTGAGGACCGGGCCGCACGACGGAAAACTCACCGGAGGCCCCGGAGCACCCGGGCCGGCCTCCGGACAGGGCCTACCAGCCGGCCCAGTCCACGTTCCAGCCGCCGAGCCCGTTGGAGGGCGAGACGGTCTTCTCCTTGGTGTTCACGACCTTGATGACGTCGCCGACCATCGAGTCGTTGAAGAACTTGCCCGCGACCGAGGAGTCGCTGCCGCCCTTCAGGTCCTGCATCGACACGCAGCCGTGGCTGGCGTTGGTCTTGCCGAACGGGCTGGCCCAGTAGTTGCCGTGCACGAAGGTGCCGGAGGTGGTCAGCCGCATCGCGTGCGGGACGTCCTTGATGTCGTACTCGCCACCGAGACCGACGGTCTGCGAGTTCATCCGGGTGACCTTCTCCTTGGACATGACGACCATCGTCCCGCCCCAGGACGGCGTCGCGTCCGCGCCCAGGGTGACCGGCACGGTGGTGCTCTGCCCGGCCCGCTCGACCGTCATCTGGTGCGACTTGGCGTCCGCGGTGGAGATCATCGAGCGGCCGATGGTGAACGGCTCGTCCTTGTCCACGTCGCCGTAGACGCCCGGGGAGACCTCGACGTTCTTCAGCCGGTACTTGACCGTCACCTTGGTGTCCGGCGCCCAGTACTGCTCAGGACGGAAGTCCACCCGCTTGTCGCTGAACCAGTGGCCCTTGACCACCGTGCCGTTGCTGGTCTCGAAGGTGATGCCGTTGGCGACCGCTTCCTTGTTCTTGACCGGCTTGTTGAACTCCACCGAGACGATCATCCCGACGCCGTAGGTGGCGTTGTCGCTGATGTTGTCGTTGGTGGAGACCTTCTTCTCCGGCGTCAGCGTGGTGAACGAGGTGGTGGACGCGGCCACCAGGCCCTCGCCGTCCTTGGCCTGCGCGTTCACCTTGTACGCCATGCCGACCGCGAGCGCCCCCGCGGGCTTCCAGCCGGCACCGTCCGGGGTGATCGCCCCCTCGACGGGCTTGCCGTTCTTGTCCGTCACCTCGACCGTGGTGAGCTTGCCGTTGGCGACGGACACCTGGAGCCCGTTCGGCGCGACGTCCTGGGCACCGTCCTTCGGCTCCACGGCGAGCACCGCGGCCGAGGGCTTCGGCGTCGACGACCCGCCGCCGTCCCCCGCGGCCGGCGCCGACGCCGCGTTGCCGCCGCCGGCACCCCCGGACCCTCCTGCATCGCTGCCCTTGTCATCGCCGCACGCGGCGGTGAGCAGCAGGACCCCACCCATGACCAGCGCCATCGCACCCCTGCGCCCGTAGCGGTTGCTGGTGCGTATCGCGGCCCCGGCCGTCTTACCCGTCTTCACGGTTTCTCCCCTCCCGGTATTCACTCACTTGACGCGTTGAGTGCCCCCATGAGTTGCACCGCCCGCCGATCTTTCCGGGCGGGCCCGGACGCGCCGGAGCAGGATAGCCAAGCCATCCGGGTGAATCCTGGGAGGAGTCCCGTGGAGCGGGCGTGAAAAAGATGTGAAGACGGGTCAAACGGGGTGAAAGGCCCCTACGGCCGGCGCAGGGCGCTGCCGGCCACCCACTGCTCCCACGGCACGTTCCAGCCGTTGAGCCCGTTCTGCGGCGGCACGAAGTCCCCGGACGAGGCCCGCACGTCCAGCACGTCCCCCGGGATGGTGTGCTCGAACAGCCAGCCCGCCGGGGAGTCCTTGCTCGCCCCGCCCTTGGCGTCGGCCAGCCCGATGCAGCCGTGGCTGGTGTTGGCCGAGCCGAACACCCCCGGGGCCGCCCAGTAGTTGCCGTGCACGAAGGTGCCGGAGGTGGTCAGCCGCATCGCGTGCGGGACGTCCTTGATGTCGTACTCGTCGCCCATGCCGACGGTCTGCGAGTTCATCCGGGTCACCGGGTACTTCTCCGACACCACCATCACCCCCCGGTAGGTGGAGTGGCCGCGGCTGCCGCCGGAGACCTTGAGCACCCGGACCACCTTGCCGCCCTGCCCCGCCCTGACGGTCAGGGTGTGCGCGTCCAGGTCGACGGTGGAGACCTGCGCCCGCCCGACGGTGAAGTGCAGGTCCCTGCTCTGGGTGCCGAACTCCCCCGGCGCGCCCTGGACGTCCTTGAGCCGCAGCGCCACCGTCACCCTGGTGCCGGCCGCCCAGTACTGCTCGGGGCGGAAGTCCAGCCGCTGGTTGCCGAACCAGTGCGCGGCGACCGGCACCGGCGGGTCGGCGGTGACCTGGACGGCCTTCTCCACCGCCGCCCGGTCCGCGATCGGACGGCTGAAGCGCAGCGAGACCGGCATCCCGACGCCGACCGTGGACCCGTCCTCCGGGGTGAAGAACGCCACGAAGGTGTGCGCCGGAGTCATCGTCGTGAACTCCGAGTGCTGGGCGGCCTTCTGCCCCTGGTCGTCCTCGGCGACGGAATCCAGCGTGAACGCGGTGGCGAGCGGCAGCGGCCCGTCCGGCACCCACCCGCCGCCGTCCGCGCTGATCGTGCCGGGCACCTCACCGCCCTTGGTGTCGGCCAGCCGCACGGACACCAGCCGCCCCTGCGCGACGGCCACCCGGACCGCCCCGACCGGCTGCACGTCCTGCGCGCGGTCGGCCGGCTGCGCCGTCACCACCGCGCGGGAGGGCGCCGGCGGGGCGCTGTGCCCGCCCGGCGTCGCCGCGTCGCCGGCGGACGCCTCCGGAGAGACGCCACCACCACACCCCGTGAGAACGGCCAGACAGCAGCCCACCGCCGCCGCACCCCGAGCCCACACCCATCCTCGGCGCCGCATCCCGGGGCCTCCCACTGTTCACGTCCGACACCCGGGACAACGAGGAGCACCGGCACGGGACACGCCGATCCCCGGGAATCCCACCCGCCATCCGCCGGTAAGCCCCCGTTCAACGGCTTCCGCCCTCCCCAATCCGGGAAAGAAAAGCTGAACGGGGCCCAGGACACCCCGCCCAGGGAGGTACGGCCATGGCGTCAGGGCAGAAGCTGGAAGCCGGGGTACGACCGGACACCCCTCCGTGGCCCGGCAGCTGGCAACCGCTCGGCGCCCGCTACCGGACCGCCCACACCACCCACCAGAGCCCCCCGGGGCCGCCGGGCCGACCGGGGCCCCCGGGCACCAACTTCGCGCTCTGGGCCGCCGGCGCCGAAGCCGTCGACCTGTGCCTCTTCGGCGAGGACGGCCGGGAGAGCCGCCACCGCCTCACCGAACAGGACTTCCACGTCTGGCACGGCTTCCTCCCCGGCGTCCGCCCCGGCACCCGCTACGGCTTCCGCGTCCACGGCCGCTGGGACCCGTGGACGGGCGCCCGCTGGAACCCCGCGAAGCTGCTGCTCGACCCGTACGCCCGTGCCATCGACGGCTGTTACGCCTCCCACGACGCCGTCTGCGCCGCCGTCCGCAACTGGCCCGAGGCGGACGTCGCCGACACCGTCAGGGACAACCGCGACTCCGCCCCGTACGTCCCCAGGTCCGTGGTCGTCCACGACGACGACGACTGGTACGACGACCACCGCCCGAAGACTCCCTGGGCCGAGACGGTCCTCTACGAGCTGCACGTGCGCGGCTTCACCATGCGCCACCCCGACATCCCCCCGCCCCTGCGCGGCACCTACGCCGGCCTCGCCCACCCCGCCGCCGTCGCCCACCTCACCCGCCTCGGCGTGACCGCCGTCGAACTGCTGCCGGTCCACCAGCACGCCAGCGAGGACCACCTGCAGGCCCGCGGCCTGGTCAACTACTGGGGCTACAACACGATCGGCTACTTCGCCCCGCACGCCGGCTACTCCGCCTCCGGCTCCCGCGGCGGCCAGGTCGGCGAGTTCAAGCGGATGGTCCGCGCCCTGCACGCCGCCGGCATCGAGGTGATCCTCGACGTGGTGTTCAACCACACCGCCGAGGGCGGCGAACTGGGCCCGGCGCTCTCCCTGCGCGGCATCGACAACGCCGCCTACTACCGCCTCCCGCCGAACCGCCCGCGCGGCTACGCCGACTACACCGGCTGCGGCAACACCCTGGACACCCGCCGCCCCCAGGTGATCCGGCTGATCACCGACTCGCTGCGCTACTGGGTCGCCGAGATGGGCGTGGACGGCTTCCGCTTCGACCTGGCCGCCGCCCTGGCCCGCGGCGGCCCGCACGGCGGCGACGCCGTGGACCCGGACCACCCCTTCCTCGCCGCCGTCGCCCAGGACCCGCTGCTCAGCCGGGTGAAGCTGATCGCCGAGCCCTGGGACGTCGGCCCCGGCGGCTACCAGGTCGGCGGCTTCCCGCCGCTGTGGGCCGAGTGGAACGACAAGTACCGCGACACCGTACGGGACTTCTGGCGCGGCGCCCGCCCGGACGTGCGCGAGCTCGGCTACCGCCTCTCCGGCTCCTCCGACCTCTACCAGCGGGCCGGCCGCCGCCCGTACGCCTCGGTCAACTACGTGACGGCGCACGACGGTTTCACCCTGCGCGACCTGGTCTCCTACGACCACAAGCACAACGGGGCCAACGGCGAGGACAACCGGGACGGCACCGACGACAACCGCTCCTGGAACCACGGCGCCGAGGGCGAGACCGCCGACCCCGCGGTCGCCGCGCTGCGGCTGCGCCAACTGCGCAACCTGACGGCCACCCTGCTGCTCTCCGCCGGCGTCCCGATGCTCACCGCCGGGGACGAGCTGG
This sequence comes from Streptomyces sp. CBMA156, assembly GCF_014596515.1. GTDB lineage: Bacteria > Actinomycetota > Actinomycetes > Streptomycetales > Streptomycetaceae > Kitasatospora. The sequence continues at coordinate 23,937 of NZ_MSJQ01000249.1, read as the reverse complement.
GCCGCACCCAGGGCGGCAACAACAACGCCTACTGCCAGGACAACGAAGTCGGCTGGCTGGACTGGTCGCTGCTGGCGGAGCCCGGCTGGCAGGAACTGTGCGCGCTCACGGCCCGGCTGGTCCGGCTCCGCCGGGCCCACCCAGTGCTGCGGCAGCGGGCGTTCTTCTCCGGCCGGGCCGCCACCCCGGGCGGCCAGCCCGACCTCGCCTGGTTCACCCCGCTGGGCCGGGAGATGACCGAGGCCGACTGGTTCGCGCCGACCGCCTGCCTCGGCATGCTGCTCTCGGGCACCGCGATGTCCGAACGGGACGGGGCCGGGCGGCCGCTGAGCGACGACAGCTTCCTGCTGCTGCTCAACGCGGGCCCGGACCCGGTGGTGTTCACCCTGCCCGGCGAGCCCTGGGCCGCGCCGGAGGCCCCGTACGAGACCGTGATCGACACGGCCGGCCAGGGTCAGGACCCTGGCCCGGACCCTGGCCGGCCGCACGGCACCGTCGTCCTGGGCGGGCGCTCGCTGCGACTGCTGCGCGCGCCCGCCCCCGCCGCCTGACCGCCGGACAGCCGGACAGCCGGACGGAAAGACGCGCCTAGCTGCCGGCGTGCCCGACCTCGACGTTCTCCAGCACCCCGATCGCGTCCGGCACCAGCACCGCCGCCGAGTAGTAGGTGCTGACCAGGTACGAGGCGATCGCCTTCTCGTCGATCCCCATGAACCGGACGTTCAGGCCCGGCTCGACCTCGTCCGGGATGCCGATCTGGGTGAGGCCCACCACGCCCTGGTTGTCCTCGCCGACACGCATCGCGATGAAGGAGGTGGTCTGCTGGCCGGACACCGGGATCTTGTTGCACGGGAAGATCGGCACTCCGCGCCAGGTCGGCCGGTGCTTGCCGAGGACGTCGGCGGTGGGCAGGTAGAGGCCGGCCCGGTTGCACTCCCGCTCGAAGGCCGCGATCGCCCGCGGGTGGGCGAACAGGTAGTCGGTGTCACGCCGCAGGCTCAGCAGCTCGTCCAGGTCGTCCGGGGTCGGCGCCCCGGTGCGGGTCTGGATCCGCTGGTCGAAGTCGGCGTTGCTGAGCAGCCCGAACTCCGGGTTGTTGATGATCTCGTGCTCCTGCCGCTCCCGCAGGGCCTCGATGGTCAGCCGCAGCTGCTCCTCGGTCTGGTTCATCGGCTTGTTGTAGAGGTCCGCGACCCGGGAGTGCACCTTGAGGACGGTCTGCGCGACGCTCAGCTCGTACTCGCGCGGCTTCAGCTCGTAGTCCACGAAGGCGCCGGGCAGCTCGTACTCGCCCTGGTGGCCGGCCGAGAGGTCGATCTCCGCCTCGCCGTGCTCGTTCTGCGCCTGCGCGGTGTCGGCGGCGAAGCCCAGCAGCTGCTCGCGCAGCGACTCGGAGCGGCCGATCAGCTCCTGGAGCACCCCCCAGGACAGCGCCATCACGACGCCGGAGGTGCTCGCCTTCACGGTGTACGGCCAGTTGCCGCCGCCCTCGGTGATCGACTCGTCGCCGATCGAGTCGCCGTCCGCGAGGCCGCCGAGCACGGTCTGCTCGCCGTACTTGCCGGTGCCGATCCGGTCCACCTTGCCGTGCGCGACCAGGAACACCTCCTCGATCGGCGCACCCTCCTGCACCAGCACGTCGCCCGGCGCGAAGTCCCGCTGCACGAACCGGCGAGCCAGCTCGGCCAGCACCTCCTCGTCCTCGAAACCGCGCAGCGCCGGCACCTCGGCCAGCGAGGGGGCGATCACCGTCACCGCGGAGCCGGTCTTGGCGAAGCTGACCCGGCCGCGCCCGGGGGCGAAGCTCAGCCGCCGGTTGACCCGGTAGGTGCCCGCGCTGACCTGCACCCAGGGCAGCATCTTCAGCAGCCAGCGGGAGGTGATCTCCTGCATCTGCGGCTTGGACTTGGTCGTCGTCGCGAGGTTCCGGGCCGCGGTCGTGCTGAGGCTGAGCTGGGCCCGTACCTGCACGATTGCTGATCCGGGTCCGGGGGTGGGCTCGGTTTCGACCGTCATGTGTGCACTCCTGTTCACTCGTGTATCAGTGGGCATCCGTCAGGAGATGTAATCGGCCGATCAGCAGGCGCTCGCAAGAGGCGCGCGGCGCACTCGTCCCCGCACGAACGGCTGCACGCGCCCCCTGTCGCACGCCCGTCTCGCCCGTTCGAGTGGCCGGTTCTCGCCGCGCACCACCGACAGGAGCGAAAAACCGGATGAGAAGTGACGGGATCTCTGCCTACTCTCACCGCGATGGCCGAGAACAGGCAGGACCCCGAGAACCCGACCCCGGGAAGCCCCCCAGCCGACGACACCCACGGAACCGACACCGCCGGAGCCACCGGAACCGGCGGGCCCGGAGGAGCCGGCAGAACCGGGCCGCGGCACTCCGCGGTCCGCTCGCTGCTGCGCCTGTCGCCGTACGCCCGCGCCGTCCGCGGCCGGCTGACCGTCTCGGTGACGGCCGCCTCCCTGGGCATGCTGAGCACCCTCGCCGTCCCGGTGGTCCTCGGCCGGATCGTGGACGGCCCGCTCGCCGGGCACGACCTGGCCGGCCTCTGGCCGCTGGCCGGCCTGCTGCTCGTCCTGGGCCTGGTCGAGTCCGCGCTGTTCTACACCCGCCGGGTGGTGCTGGCCCGCCCGCTGGCCGGGCTGGAGACGGCGATGCGCGGGGACCTCTTCGCCAAGCTCCAGCGCCTTCCGGTCTCCTTCCACGACCGCTGGGGCTCCGGCCAGCTGCTCTCCAGGGCCACCGCGGACATGTACACCATGCGGCTGTTCCTGGCCTTCCCGCTGGTCTTCCTGATCGTCAACTCGGTGATGTTCCTGGCCGGCACCGTGGTGATGTTCACCCAGGACTGGCGGCTCGCCCTGATCACCCTGGTCCCGGTCGTCCCGCTGTTCGTGCTCACCCGGCGGTTCGAGGCCGGCTACTCCGGCGCCTCCCGGCTCGCCCAGGACCAGAACGGCGACCTCGCCACCGTGGTCGAGGAGTCCGTGCTCGGCATCCGCATCCTCAAGGCCTTCGGCCGGCACCGCTCGATGGCCGAGCGCTTCCGCGCCCAGTCCCAGGAGCTGCGCCGCACCGAACTGCGCAAGGCGCACCTGCTCGCCAACCTCTGGGCGGTCGTCGTCGGCCTGCCGGAGATCGCGCTCGGCTTCGCCCTCGCCGTCGGCGCCTACCTGGTGGCCCACGACGAGCTGAGCGCCGGCGCCCTGGTCGCCTTCCTCTCCACCGCGCTCGCGCTGCGCTGGCCGGTCGAGTCGCTCGGCTGGCTGCTCGCCTACGCCAACGAGGCCGCCACCGCCACCGACCGCTTCTTCGAGGTGCTGGACGAACCGGAGACCCCGGACCCCGGCACCGCCACCGGCCTCGCCGCCCCGGACGGCATCCGCTTCACCGGCGTCCGGTTCCGCTACCCCGACGCCCCCGAGGACAGCCCCGACCTGCTGGACGGCATCGACCTGCACATCCGCAGCGGCGAGACGATGGCCCTGGTCGGCACCACCGGCAGCGGCAAGACCACGCTCACCGCGCTGCTCCCCCGGCTGTACGAGGCCACCGCCGGCGCCATCACGCTGGACGGCCGGGACATCCGCGAGCTGCCCAGGCAGCGGCTGCGCGAGCTCGTCGCGGTCGCCTTCGAGGAGCCCACCCTGTTCTCCGCCACCGTCCGGGAGAACGTCCTGATGGGCGCCCCCGGCGCGGGCGACGCACAGCTGCGCACCGCCCTCGCCACCGCCCAGGCGGGCTTCGTCGAGAAGCTCCCGCAGGGCCACGGCACCGAGGTCGGCGAGCAGGGCCTGAGCCTGTCCGGCGGCCAGCGCCAGCGCCTCGCGCTGGCCCGCGCGGTGGTCGGCGACCCGGCCTTCCTGGTGCTGGACGACCCGCTCTCCGCCCTGGACGTGCACACCGAGGCCCTGGTCGAACGGGCGCTGCGCGAGGTCCTCGGCACCACCACCGCCCTGGTCGTCGCCCACCGCCCCAGCACCGTGCTGCTCGCCGACCGGGTCGCGGTGCTGGCAGACGGCCGGATCACGGCCGTCGGCACCCACCAGGAGCTGCTGCGCGACTGCGCGCACTACCGGGAACTGATGTCGGGCGAGGCCGCCCCGGTACCCGAGGGCCCCCTCACGTCGAAAGCAGGGCTCGCATGACGACCACCGCCGAACCCACCAGGGCCGGGGCCGCCGAACCCGTCGAGGAGGAACTGCCCGCCCCGCCGGCCGACGAGGAGGACATACCCGTCCCGCCCGGCGCGCCCCGGGCACTGCTGCGCTCGCTGCTCGGCCCGCACCGGGCCAGGATCACCGTCGCGATGGTGGTGATCCTGGTCCAGCAGGCCGCCCTGCAGTCCGGCCCGCTGCTGGTCGCGGTGGCGATGGACCGCGGCATCCCGGCGCTGCGCGACGACGACGCGGGGCCGCTGATCGCCGTGGTCGCGGCCTACCTGTTCTTCGCGCTGCTCAGCCCGGTGCTCCAGTGGGTGTTCATCAAGATCAGCGCCCGGGTCAACCAGGACATCGTGCTGGAGCTGCGCGGCCGGATCTTCCGGCACGCCCAGCGGCTCAGCCTGGACTTCCACGAGCGCTACACCTCGGGCCGGATCATCTCCCGCGCCACCAGCGACATCGACGCGCTGCGCGAGCTGCTCTCCGAGGGCCTCCAGGAGCTGCTGACGGTCCTCCTGTCGGTCTGCTACATCTCGCTGCTGCTGGTGGTGCTGGACTGGCGGCTCGGCCTGGTCTCGCTGGCGGCCTTCCTGCCGCTGGCCCTGATCGCCCACTCCTTCCGGACCCGCTCGCGCCGGGTCTACCGGCGCTCGCGCACCTCGGCCGCCTCGCTGATCGTCCGCTTCACCGAGACCATGAACGGCATCCGCCCGGTGCAGGCCTTCCGCCGCGAGAAGGCCAACGACGCCGCCTTCGCCGTGGTCAACGGACAGTCCGCCACCGCGACCGCCGACGGCCTGCTGGAGATCGCCCGCTACGTCGGCCTCTCCCGCGCCACCGCCAACCTGTGGACCACCGGCGTGGTGGTGCTCGGCGCCTACCTGGTCGTGGACGACGCGCTCGAACTGGGCGTGCTCACCGCCTTCGCGCTCTACCTGCGCCGGCTCTTCGACCCCATCGACCAGCTGGCGATGTTCCTGAACAGCTACCAGTCGGCCGCCGCCGCCCTGGAGAAGATCTCCGGCCTGCTCGCCCACGAGCCGACGGTCGCCGAGCCGGCCGAGCCCGCCGAGCTGCCCGGGGCCACCGGGAAGGGCCGCGAAGTCTCCTTCGAGGGCACCCGCTTCACCTACCGCACCGGCAAGGAGGTGCTGCCGCCCTTCGACCTGCTGATCCCGGCCGGTCAGACGGTGGCGGTGGTCGGCGCGACGGGCGCCGGCAAGTCGACGGTCGCCAAGCTGCTGGCCCGCTTCTACGACCCGAGCGACGGCCGGATCCGGCTGGACGGCGTGGACCTGCGCGAGCTCACCACGCCCGACCTGCGGCGCGGCGTGGTGATGGTGACCCAGGAGTCCTTCCTGTTCTCCGGCACCGTCGCCGAGAACATCGCCCTCGGCCGCCCGGACGCCACCCGCGAGGAGGTCGAGCAGGCCGCCCGGGACATCGGCGCGTACGAGTTCGTCGCCGCCTTGCCGAACGGCTTCGACACCGACGTGCGCAAGCGCGGCGGCCGGATCTCGGCCGGCCAGCGCCAGCTGGTGGCCTTCGCCCGCGCCCTGCTCGCCGACCCCGCGGTGCTGATCCTGGACGAGGCGACCAGCTCGCTGGACGTCCCCGGGGAGCAGGCCGTCCAGCGGGCGATGCGCACCGTCCTGGCCGGGCGGACGGCCGTGATCATCGCCCACCGGCTCTCCACCGTGGAGATCGCCGACCGGGTCCTGGTGATGGACCAGGGCCGGATCGTGGAGGATGGCTCCCCACAGGAGCTGATCAGCGGCTCCGGCCGCTTCGCCGCCCTCCACCGGGCCTGGCGGGACAGCCTGGTCTAGGACCAGGCCGTCCCGGCCCCACGAATGTGCCCGGCCGGGTGCGCCGTCACGCACCCGGCCGGGCCACCCCACTTCCCGAGGGACGGAACGGGAACGGCCGCGCGCACGGTTCACGGCCGCCCCGGACGGCCGCCCACGCCGGCGGCCGTCCGAGGGTCAGCGCAGCAGCCCGGCGTCCATCCCGGCCGACTCGGCGGGCAGGGCGACCAGCCCCAGCTCGGCCGGCGAGGCCAGCCGGGGGTGCGCGGGCAGCACCCGGACGGTGTAGCCGAACGGTCCCGTCCGGCACAGCTCCAGCGAGCCCTCGTAGCGGGTGCGGCCGTCCAGGTCGGGCCCGCCGACCGGCTTGAGGGCGAGCAGGCAGGCGTCCGAGATGCGGTCGCGCTCGTCGACCCGGCCGGAGACCGCCTGCACCTCGACGTCGGCCGGCTCCAGCGTCCCGAGCCCGACCTGCACCCGCAGCGCCAGCGAGCTGCCCAGCTCCTGCGCGTCGGCCGGGCAGTCCGCCTCGACGTGCTCCACCCGGACGGCCGGCCACGCCTCCCTGACCTTCGCCTTCCACACCGCCAGCTCGCGCGCGCTGCGGCCCTGCCGGTCCGCCAGCTCCCGCTGGGCCTGCGCCGCCGGGGCGTACAGCCGTTCGACGTACTCCCGGACCATCCGCCCGGCCAGCACCTTGGGCCCGAGGGTCACCAGGGTGTGCCGGACCATGGCGATCCACTGCTGCGGCAGCCCGTCCCCGTCCCGGTCGTAGAACCGGGCGGCGACCTGGTTCTCGATCAGGTCGTAGAGCGCGGCCGCCTCGATGTCGTCGCGCCGCTCGGCCTCGCCGCTGTCCGGGTCGAGCACCCCGCCGCTCTCGTCGGCGGTGGGGATCGCCCAGCCGTTGCGGCCGTCGTACCACTCGTCCCACCAGCCGTCCAGGACGGACAGGTTGAGGCAGCCGTTGAGCGCGGCCTTCATCCCCGAGGTGCCGCAGGCCTCCAGCGGGCGCAGCGGGTTGTTCAGCCAGACGTCGCAGCCCGGGTAGAGGCGCTGGGCCATCGCCATGTCGTAGTCGGGCAGGAAGACGATCCGGTGCCGCACCGCCGGGTCGTCGGCGAAGGCGACCATCTGCTGGATCAGCCGCTTGCCGCCGTCGTCGGCCGGGTGGGCCTTGCCGGCGACCACGATCTGCACCGGCCTGGTGGGGTGCAGCAGCAGGGCGCGCAGCCGCTCGGCGTCCCGCAGCATCAGGGTGAGCCGCTTGTACGAGGGCACCCGGCGGGCGAAGCCGATGGTCAGCACGTCGGGGTCGAGCACCGAGGAGACCCAGCCGAGTTCGGCCTCGCCGGCCCCGCGCCGGCGCCAGGAGGCGTGCAGCCGGCGCCTGGCCTCCTCCACCAGCTGCGCCCGCAGGCTGCGCCGCAGCTCCCAGACCTCGGTGTTGCCGATCAGCTCCAGGCCGGTCCAGCGCCGGGTCTCGCCGGTGGTCATCGCCTCCTCGGCGCGCTCGGCGCCGATCTCGGCGGCGCCGAGCCTGACCACCGCCGGGTCGATCCAGGTGGCGGCGTGCACCCCGTTGGTGACCGAGGTGATCGGTACCTCGGCGGGGTCGAAGCCGGGCCACAGGCCGTTGAACATCGAGCGGCTGACCTCGCCGTGCAGGGTGGAGACCCCGTTGGCGCGCTGGGCCAGCCGCAGGCCCATGGCGGCCATGTTGAACAGCTTCGGGTCCCCGTCGGGCCAGCTCTCGGCGCCGAGCGCGAGCACCTGGTCGACCGGCACGCCGGGCAGCGCGGCGTCGCCGCCGAAGTGGCGGGCGACCAGCTCGCGGTCGAAGCGGTCGATGCCGGCCGGGACGGGGGTGTGGGTGGTGAAGAGGGTGCCGGCCCGGACGGCCTCCAGGGCGGCGGCGAAGTCGAGGCCCGCCGGGGCCTCGGCGACCAGCTCCCGGATGCGTTCCACGCCGAGGAAGCCGGCGTGGCCCTCGTTGGTGTGGAAGACGTCGGGGGCCGGGTGCCCGGTGAGCCGGCAGTGGGCGCGCACCGCCCGGACGCCGCCGATGCCGAGCAGCATCTCCTGGAGCAGCCGGTGCTCGCTGCCGCCGCCGTACAGCCGGTCGGTGACGTCCCGCTCGGCCGGCGAGTTGGCCTCGATGTCGGAGTCGAGCAGCAGCAGCGGGACCCGCCCGACCTGGGCCTTCCAGATGTGGGCGGCCAGGGTGCGGCCGCCGGGCAGGGCGAGGTCGATCCGGCTGGGGGTGCCGTCGGCCTCCCGGAGCAGGCTGACCGCGAGTTCGTCCGGATCGAGCAGCGGATAGCGCTCCTGTTGCCAGCCGTCCCGGCTCAGGGACTGCCGGAAGTAGCCGTGCCGGTAGAACAGGCCGACGCCGATGACCGGCACCCCGAGGTCGCTGGCGGCCTTGAGGTGGTCGCCGGCCAGGATGCCGAGTCCGCCGGAGTACTGGGGCAGCGCGGCGGCGATGCCGTACTCGGGTGAGAAGTAGGCGATCGCGGCGGGCAGCGGGGCGGCATCGGCCGCCTGACGGGTCTGGTACCAGCGCGGGCCGGTCAGGTACTCGCGCAGGTCCTCGGCGAGGTCGCCGAGTCTGCGCAGGAAGCGCCGGTCGGTGGCGAGCGCGGCGAGCCGGGTGGCCGGGACCTCCCCGAGCAGCCGCACCGGGTCCTCGCCGGTCGCGGCCCAGACCTCGGGGTCCACGGACCGGAACAGGTCCCTGGTCTCGGGGTGCCAGGACCAGCGCAGGTTGAGGGCCAGCTCGTGCAACGGCTGGAGTTGTTCGGGCAGGACGGTGCGGACGGTGAATCTGCGGATTGCCTTCACGGCGTGAAGCGTAGCCTCGGCGATCGGCCCGACAGAGCGTCAAGTGGACTATTGGGCATCCGTTCGGCCTATTGATGAGATCGCATTCGGCGCATTGGTCTGCACGGGGGGCGCGCGCGGCGCACATTTCCGGGGCCTGCGCTACCAATACGTGAACTCTTCGGTACGGGTCCATTTCCGATGGCTCATCCACTCGGGAGAAGACCCGAAACTACTGTCGTACCGCTGCAAAAACCCCGCCTCCGGTGCGAGGATGGCCGAAGGTCGTTCGATGCTGTGGGCAGTGCGACGACGGGTGGCGTCCCCCTCGAAGCAGCACGTCCGAATCCTTTTCGCGTTGACCGTTCCCGTCCTTCTTAGCCCATTCGGCGCTCACCGCGCACGGACGCGTGTCCTCGCACCCGGTCCGCTCGTTCACGGGTGGACCGGGTCGCCCAAGACGCGTGCCCCGCGGAGGCGTGCGCCGGGACGCACACGGGCTCCGGGGCGCCCCACCGCCGGCTCGGCGGGCGCCGGGCAGGTTGCCGGGAACAGCGGCGCGGGCAGGCTCCGGTCGCACGTCCTCCCCACCCAGCAGTCTTCCCGGTACTCCCCCGGCCTCGGCCCGCGGGGAGCTGCCGCCGATCTCGGGCAGGAGCTTGGCATGCACGGCGACACGCGGGACCAGTCCACACCGGTGGCCGACACCCTCGACGCAGCGGTCGCGGAATCCGCCGGACGGATGGATTCTGACACTCGGACAGATCCGGCGATGCCGGCGCCGAGGGCGTCCGGGGCGGTCCGTGGCGGATCCTCCGAAGCCCGGCCCTCCGCGGCCGGGCCCTCCCCGGCGGACCGACACCCAGGGGCCGAGGAGGACAGCACCGCGGCACCCCGCAGGCGCACCACCACGCGCCGCACCACGGCCACCGCGTCGGCCACCACCCCGAAGGGCGGCGCCGGGGCCGATCCGGCGCCGCGCCGGACGTCCGCCGCCAAGGCCTCCGCGGGGGAAACCCCCACGGGGAAGGCAGCCGCGGGGAAGACCGCGGGCCGGGCCTCCACCAAGGCCGCCGGCAAGACCCCCGCCAAACCCCCGGCCAAGGCCACCGCCAAGCCCTCCGCCCGCAAGACGACAGAGAGCGACACCGTGATCGGCCGCATCCCCGTCCTGGACGTCAGTCCCCTCGTCGACGCCGGCCGCCGCCCGGCCAAGGCCGTCGTCGGCGAGACCTTCCCGGTCACCGCGACCGTCTTCCGCGAGGGCCACGACGCCGTCAACGCCAACGTGGTGCTGCGCGACCCGCGCGGCCGCAGCGGCCCGTGGACGCCGATGCGCGAGCTGGCCGAGGGCACCGACCGCTGGGGCGCGCACGTGACCCCGACCGCTCCCGGCCGCTGGTCGTACCTGGTGGAGGCGTGGAGCGACCCGGTCGCCACCTGGCGCAAGGCCGCTGCGGTGAAGCTGCCCGCCGGGATCGACACCGCGCTGGTCCTGGAGGAGGGCGCCCGGCTGCTGGAGCAGGCCGCGGCCGGGGTGCCCAAGAAGGAGGGCCGCGCCGACGTCCTGGCCGCCGCCGACGCGCTGCGCGACCCGTCGCTGCCGCCGCTGTCCCGGCTGGCCGCCGCGGTCGCCCCCGAGGTGCTCGACGTGCTGGCCCGCCACCCGCTGCGCGAGCTGCTCAGCGCCTCCCGCCCGCTGCCGCTCCAGGTCGACCGCGAGCGCGCGCTGTTCGGCTCCTGGTACGAGTTCTTCCCCCGTTCGGAGGGCGCGGTGGTGGACCCGGCCGGCGTCGAACCGCCGCGCCACGGCACCCTGCGCACCGCCGCCGAGCGGCTGCCGGCCGTCGCCGCGATGGGCTTCGACGTGGTCTACCTGCCGCCGGTCCACCCGATCGGCCGAGCCTTCCGCAAGGGCCCGGACAACACCCTGACGGCCGGTCCGCACGACGTCGGCTCGCCCTGGGCGATCGGCTCCCCCGAGGGCGGCCACGACGCGCTCCACCCGGACCTCGGCACCATCGAGGACTTCGACCACTTCGTCGCCGAGGCGCAGGCGCTGCACCTGGAGGTGGCGCTGGACTTCGCACTCCAGTGCTCCCCCGACCACCCGTGGGTGAACAAGCATCCGGAATGGTTCAACCACCGCGCGGACGGCACCATCGCGTACGCCGAGAATCCGCCGAAGAAGTACCAGGACATCTATCCGGTCAACTTCGACCAGGACATGGACGGAATCGTCAAGGAAAGCATCCGGATCCTCCGCTTCTGGATGTCGCACGGAGTCCGGATCTTCCGGGTCGACAACCCCCACACCAAACCGGTGGTGTTCTGGGAGAAGGTGCTCGCCGACGTCGCCCGCACCGACCCGGACGTCGTGTTCCTGGCCGAGGCCTTCACCCGCCCGGCGATGATGCAGGCCCTTGCGAAGATCGGTTTCCACCAGTCGTACACGTACTTCACCTGGCGCACCACCAAGCAGGAACTCACCGAGTACCTCACCGAACTCAGCGGTGACGCCGCCTCCTACATGCGGCCCAACTTCTTCGCCAACACCCCGGACATCCTGCACGCGTACCTCCAGCACGGCGGCCGCGCCGCCTTCGCGGTCCGCGCGGTGCTCGCCGCCACCCTCTCCCCCAGCTACGGCGTCTACGCCGGCTACGAGCTGTACGAGAACGAGCCGGCCCACCCGGGCTCCGAGGAGTACCTGCACTCGGAGAAGTACGAACTGCGCCCGCGCGACTGGAGCCGCACCGACACCCTGGCCCCGCTGCTGACCGTGCTGAACCGGCTGCGCCGCCGCCACCCCGCCCTCCGGCAGCTGCGCGACCTGCGCTTCCACCCCACCGACAACGACCAGGTGCTCGCCTACTCCAAGACCGCGACCACCCCCGAGGGCCTCACCGACCAGGTCATCACCGTGGTGAACCTCGACCCGCACCACGTCCAGGAGGCCACCGTCACGCTCGCCCTCCCCGGGCACGACACGGACGGCCCGTACGCGGTGCACGACGAGCTCACCGGCGCCGTCTACACCTGGGGCCGGCACAACTACGTCCGGCTCGATCCCTCAGCCGAGCCGGCTCACCTCCTCACGGTTCGGAGGAACCCAGCGTGACAGTGAACGAGCCCGTCCCCGACACCTTCCCCGAGACCTCGAAGAAGAAGCTCGACCCCGAGTGGTTCAAGCGTGCGGTCTTCTACGAGGTGCTGGTGCGGTCCTTCCAGGACAGCAACGGCGACGGGGTCGGGGACCTCAAGGGGCTCACGGCCAAGCTCGACTACCTCCAGTGGCTCGGGATCGACTGCCTCTGGCTCCCGCCGTTCTTCGCCTCGCCGCTGCGCGACGGCGGGTACGACGTGTCCGACTACACCTCGGTGCTGCCGGAGTTCGGCGACCTCGCCGACTTCATGGAGTTCGTCGACGCCGCGCACGCCCGCGGCATGCGCATCGTCATCGACTTCGTCATGAACCACACCAGCGACCAGCACCCGTGGTTCCAGGCCTCCCGGTCGGACCCGGACGGGCCGTACGGCGACTTCTACATGTGGGCCGACGACGACAAGCAGTACCCGGACGCCCGGATCATCTTCGTCGACACCGAGACGTCCAACTGGACCTACGACCCGGTCCGCAAGCAGTACTACTGGCACCGCTTCTTCTCGCACCAGCCGGACCTCAACTACGACAACCCCCGGGTCCAGGCCGAGATGATCGCCGGGCTGCGGTTCTGGCTCGACCTCGGCATCGACGGCTTCCGGCTGGACGCGGTGCCGTACCTGTTCGCCCGCGAGGGGACCAACTGCGAGAACCTGCCGGAGACCCACGAGTTCCTCCAGCGGGTCCGCAAGGAGATCGACGCCAACTACCCGGACACGGTGCTGCTCGCCGAGGCCAACCAGTGGCCGGAGGACGTCGTCGACTACTTCGGCGACTTCGCCTCCGGCGGCGACGAGTGCCACATGGCGTTCCACTTCCCGGTGATGCCCCGGATCTTCATGGCGGTGCGCCGGGAGTCCCGCTACCCGGTGTCGGAGATCCTCGCCAAGACCCCGCAGATCCCGGGCGGCTGCCAGTGGGGGATCTTCCTGCGCAACCACGACGAGCTGACCCTGGAGATGGTCACCGACGAGGAGCGCGACTACATGTACGCGGAGTACGCCAAGGACCCCCGGATGCGCGCCAACGTGGGCATCCGCCGCCGGCTCGCCCCGCTGCTGGAGAACGACCGCAACCAGATCGAGCTGTTCACCGCCCTGCTGCTCTCCCTGCCGGGCTCGCCGGTCCTCTACTACGGGGACGAGATCGGCATGGGCGACAACATCTGGCTCGGCGACCGGGACGGCGTGCGCACCCCGATGCAGTGGACCCCGGACCGCAACGCGGGTTTCTCGTCCGCCGACCCGGGCAGGCTCAGTCTGCCGCCCATCATGGACCCGGTGTACGGCTACCAGGTGACCAACGTCGAGGCGCAGCAGAGCAGTTCGAGTTCGCTGCTGCACTGGACCCGTCGCATGATCGAGATCCGCAAGCTCAATCCGGCGTTCGGCCTCGGCAGCTACGCCGAACTGCCCTCCAGCAATCCCGCCGTGCTGGCCTTCGTGCGCGAGCACGAGGGGGACCTGGTCATGTGCGTGAACAACTTCTCGCGGTTCGCGCAGCCGACCGAGCTGGACCTCCGGCAGTACGGCGGACGGTACCCGGTCGAGCTGATCGGCGGGGTGCGCTTCCCGTCGATCGGCGAGTGGCCCTACCTGCTCACCCTGGCCGGGCACGGCTTCTACTGGTTCCAGCTCCGGCAGCCACCGCGCCTGAGCGGGACCAGGCGGTCGAAGTAACGATCCGCCGCACCCGGCACACCAGCGTGAACAGCACCACCAGACCCTCCGGGGGCGCGAGTTGAACCCCCGCGCCCCCGGAGTTCTCTGCACCACCGTGTACGGAGAACAGCCCAACGGCCACCCACACGAAGGCGTGACACCCGAGCCGTGTGCTCGCGTGCCGCGACCGCCGCGCCGCCGCAATCCGGAAGACTGACGGACCCGGCCACGACCCGTCGGGCAGTCCGCGCGCGCTTCCGGGGAAAGGGAGTCATGTCCGAAACCTCCCGTTCTCAAGCCCACCTCCAGGACGACGCCCCCACCGGTTCCGCCGCACCGGCGGGCACCCGGGCCACCGGGTCCAGGAGAACCGCCCTGGGGGTCAGCGAACTCGTCCAGGCGGCCCTGCCACTGATCGCCGCGTGGCTGCCCAGCCAGCGCTGGTACGCGGGGAAGGGGAGGCCCATCACCGGCCTCACCCCGGTGGTCGGCACCCCCCTCCAGGTCGGCGACCCGGCCCTGCTGCACCTGCTGCTGCGGGTCGAGCACGCCACCACGGCCGGCGCCCCGCACGGCGACATCTACCAGCTGCTGCTCGGCATCCGCTCGGCCGGACTCGGGGACATCGGGCCCGGCGCCGTGCTCGGCCGGCTCAGCCAGGGCCCGTACGACGGCGCGACCCTCTACGACGCGGTGCACGACCCCGAGCTCACCGGGCGGCTGCTGGAACACCTTGCCACCGGTGACCGCTTCGGCGCCCTGTCCTTCCGCCGCACCCCGGGCTCCGGACTGCCCGCCAACCTCCCCGGCCGCGCCTCCACCGCCGAGCAGTCCAACAGCTCGGTCATCTACGGCACCTCGTACATCCTCAAGCTGTTCCGCCGCATCCACCCCGGCACCAACCCCGACCTCGAACTCTCGCTCGCGCTCTCCCGGGCCGGCTCCACCCGCATCCCCCGGGTCGCCGCCTGGTTCGAGAGCCGGATGGAACGCGCCGAGCCCGCCACCCTCGGGCTGCTGCAGCGCTACCTGCCGGACGCCGAGGACGGCTGGGAACTCGCCCTCGACCAGGTCGGCCGACTCAAGGGCGACCGCTCCCCCGGCAACTTCGCCATCGAGGCGCACCGGCTCGGCCGCGCCACCGCCGAGGTGCACCGGGTACTGGCCCGCTCGATGCCGGTGGCCAGACTCGACCGCACCCAGACCGGACGGCTGGCCGGCGCGATGGCCGACCGGCTGGACAGCGCCGTCGCCGCCGTCCCCGGGCTGCTGCGCTTCCGGGCCGCACTGCGCGCCGCCTTCCAGCAGCTCGCCGACGCCCACCCGGACGGCCTGCCGGTCCAGCGCATCCACGGCGACCTGCACCTCGGACAGGCGATGCGGACCCCGCACGGCTGGGTGCTGCTGGACTTCGAGGGCGAGCCGGCCAAATCGGTCAACGAGCGCCGCGAACCGCAGCCGGCCCTGCGCGACATCGCCGCGATGCTGCGCTCCTTCGACTACGCGGCCGCCCACCTGCTGGCCGGCGGCCCGGTCGATCCGGAGCTGGCCCACCTGGCTGCCGCCTGGGCCCAGCGCAACCGCACCGCCTTCTGCGCCGGCTACACCGCGGGAGGCGGCGCCGACCCGGCGGCCTCGCCGGAGCTGATGCGGGCGCTGGAGATCGACAAGGCGGTGTACGAGGTGGTGTACGAGGCCCGGCACCGGCCGAGCTGGCTGCCGATCCCGCTGGCCGCGATCAGCCGGCTGGCCCTGCCCGTCTGACCCTGCCCGTCCGACCCCTGCCCGTCCGACAACGCCCGCCCCGCTTCCTGTCCCGCCCGCAGGAGTTCGCCCACCCCCGCCGCAGGAGGACCCCGCCGTGACGCCGATCGACCCGACCGGCCGCCCCACCCCCAGCCCCGTACCGGCCACCTTCCTGGCCGGGCCGCTCCCCGCCGAAGGGGGGCGCGCCGGCCAGGAGCGCGAGGTGCGCCGGACGACCGAGGAGGGAGGGAACGCCGACCCCGGGGCGGAACCCCCCGAGCCGCTCCCACCCGCACACCTCCAGCCCGAGCCGCTCCCACCCGCACACCTCCAGCCCGAGCCGCTCCCACCCGCACACCTCCAGCCCGAGCCGCTCCAGCCCGCACACCTCCCGCCCGCGCCGCTCCCGCCCGCGGCCACGGACCCCGGGGGAGCCGGACGCCCGGCCCCCGCCGGGGCACTGCGGCTGCCCGAGGCACCGCTGCCGCCGGCCGAGGTCGACCGGCTGGTGGGCGGACAGCACCACGACCCGCACGCACTGCTCGGCGCGCACCCGGTACACGGCGGCACCGCGATCCGGGTGCTGCGCCCCCTCGCCGAGCGGGTGGTCGTCGAGACCTCCCAGGGCCCGGCCGAACTCACCCACCAGCAGGGCGGGTTGTTCACCGGCCTGGTGGCCGGCGGCGAACCGCCGGAGTACACCCTGCTGGTGACGTACCCGGGCGGCGAGCCGCTGCGCCAGCACGACGGCTACCGCACCCCGCCCACCCTGGGCGAACTGGACCTGCACCTGATCTCCGAGGGCCGCCACGAGCAGCTGTGGCGGGCACTCGGCGCGCACGTGCGCACCGTCGACGGGGTGCCCGGCACCGCCTTCGCGGTCTGGGCGCCGAACGCCGCCGGGGTCAGGCTGATCGGGGACTTCAACCACTGGGACGGCACCGGGCACCCGATGCGCTCGCTCGGCTCGTCCGGGATCTGGGAGCTGTTCGTCCCCGAGCTGGCCGAGGGCGCCACCTACAAGTACGAGGTGCACACCCGGGAGGGCTGGGTGCTGGACAAGGCCGACCCGCTGGCCAGGGCCGCCCAGTGCCCGCCCGGCACCGCCTCGGTGGTCACCTCCTCCTCCTACGCGTGGCAGGACGGCGAGTGGATGGCCCGCCGGGCCCGCGCCACCCACCACAGGGCACCGATGTCGGTGTACGAGCTGCACCTGCCCTCCTGGCGCCCCGACCTCACCACCTACCGCGCCATCGCCGAGGAACTGCCGCGCTACCTCCAGGAGTTGAACTTCACCCACGTGGAGCTCATGCCGGTGATGGAGCACCCCTTCGGCGGCTCCTGGGGCTACCAGGTGTCCGGCTACTACGCCCCCACCGCCCGGCTCGGCGGCCCGGACGACTTCCGGTACCTGGTGGACACCCTGCACCGGCACGGCATCGGCGTGATCGTCGACTGGGTGCCCGCCCACTTCCCCAAGGACGACTTCGCGCTCGCCCGCTTCGACGGCGAGCCGCTGTACGAGCCGGCCGACCCGCTGCGCGCCGAGCACCCTGACTGGGGGACGCTGGAGTTCGACTACGGCCGCAAGGAGGTGCGCAACTTCCTGGTCGCCAACGCGGTCTACTGGTGCGAGGAGTTCCACGTCGACGGCCTTCGGGTGGACGCCGTCGCCTCGATGCTCTACCTCGACTACTCCCGCGAGGGCGGCGACTGGACGCCCAACCGGTTCGGCGGCCGGGAGAACCTGGACGCGGCCGCCTTCCTCCAGGAGATGAACGCCACCGTCTACCGGCGCTGCCCCGGCGTGGTGACCGTCGCCGAGGAGTCCACCGCCTGGGACGGGGTCACCCGCCCCACCGACGCCGGCGGCCTCGGCTTCGGCCTGAAGTGGAACATGGGCTGGATGCACGACTCGCTGGTCTACATGTCCAAGGAGCCGGTGCACCGCAGGTACCACCACAACGAGATCACCTTCTCGATGGTGTACGCCTACTCGGAGAACTACGTCCTGCCGATCTCGCACGACGAGGTGGTGCACGGCAAGCGGTCCCTGGTCTCCAAGATGCCCGGCGACTGGTGGCAGCAGCGCGCCAACCAGCGCGCCTACCTCGGCTTCATGTGGTCCCACCCGGGCAAGCAACTGCTCTTCATGGGGCAGGAGTTCGCCCAGGGCGCGGAGTGGGACCACGAGCAGGGCCCGCAGTGGTGGGTGCTCGACGAGCAGTGGCCCGCCCACCGGGAGCACCTCGGGGTGCGCCGGCTGGTCCGCGACCTCAACCGCCGCTACCTCGACACCCCGGCGCTGTGGGAGCTGGACACCGTCCCCGAGGGCTTCCGCTGGCTCGACGGCGGCGCCGCCGAGGACAACCTGCTCTCCTTCGTCCGGTACGCGGCCGACGGCTCGCCGCTGGTCGCGGTCTGCAACTTCTCGCCGGTCGTCCGGCACGGCCACCGGGTCGGCCTGCCCCGGCTGGCGGGCCGCGAACAGCTGTGGGAGGAGGCGCTGAACACCGACGCCGAGGAGTACGGCGGCAGCGGCGTCGGCAACTCCCACCCGGTCAAGGCCGAGCCGGTCGCGTGGGACGACCAGCCCCGCTCCGCCGAGCTGGTGCTCCCCCCGCTCGCCACCGTCTGGCTCCGCCCGGCGCGCTGAGGAACCGGGTGCCCGCCCGCCCCGCCGGGCGGGCACCCGGCAGGACCTCCGGCCCCTTGCCCGAACCTCGCCGTTCTGCTCGCGGACGGTCGTTCGGGGTGCGAAGGTATGGTCGATATGACCACTTTCCGAGACGACGGGACGGAGACACCCACGTGGCGCGCAGCGTGTACGTGACCGGTATCGACCGGGGGGACGGCCGCCAGGCGGTCGAACTCGGGGTCATGGAACTGCTCACCCGCCAGGTGGACCGGGTCGGGGTGTTCCGCCCGCTGGTGCACGCCGCCGCACCCGGGCAACCGGGCTCCGACCACGTCGTCGAGCTGCTGCGCGGCCGCTACCGGCTCGACCTGCCGAGCGCCGGGCTGTACGGCCTCACCTACGAGGAGGCCGCCGCGCTCCAGGCCGCCCGGGGGCAGGACGAACTGGTCTCCGTCCTGGTCGACCGCTTCCACGCGCTGGAGCGGCGCTGCCAGGCGGTGCTGGTGCTGGGCACCGACTTCGCCGACACCGGCATCCCGGACGAACTCGCCTTCAACGCCCGCCTGGCGAACGAGTTCGGCGCCGCCGTGCTGCCGGTGGTCGGCGGGCACGGCGCGGACGCCGAGACGGTGATCGCCGAGGTCCGCAACGCGCACCGGGCGTACACCGACCTCGGCTGCGAGACCCTGGCGATGATCGCCAACCGGGTCGCCCCCGGCGGCAAGCAGCGGATCCAGCGCACCCTCACCGAGAAGCTGCCGATCCCCGCCTACGTCATCCCCGACGAGCCGGCGCTGGCCGCGCCCACCGTCGCGCAACTCGTCGAGGCGACCGGCGCCGAGGTGCTGCTCGGGGACGCCGCCGGCCTCGCCAGGGACGTGCGCGGCTACGTCTTCGGCGGCGCCATGCTGCCCACCTTCCTCGACGCGCTGACCGAGGGCGCCCTGGTCGTCACCCCCGGGGACCGCGCCGACCTGGTGATCGGCTCGCTGGCCGCGCACGCCGCCGGCGCCCCGCCGATCGCCGGCGTGCTGCTGACGCTCGGCCAGCACCCCGGCCCCAACGTGATGGCCCTGGCCGCCCGGCTCGCCCCCGGCACCCCGGTCGCGGTCGTCCCCGGGGGCAGCTGGCCGACCGCCGCCCATCTGACCCACCTGGAGGGCAAGCTCACCTCGGCCAGCCCCCGGAAGGCCGAGATCGCCCTCGGGCTGTTCGAACTGCACGTCGACACCGCCGAGTTGACCAACCTGATCGAGGTCGGCCGGTCCGAGCGGGTCACCCCGATGATGTTCGAGCACGAGCTGCTGGAACGCGCCAGGGCCGGGCGCCGGCACGTCGTCCTGCCCGAGGGCACCGAGGAGCGGGTGCTGCGCGCCGCCGAGATCCTGCTGCGCCGCAACATCTGCGACCTCACCCTGCTCGGCGAGCCGGACGCGGTGCGCCGCACAGCCGCCGCCCACGGCATCGAGCTGCCGCAGGTGGGGGCGCCGCCCGGCCTCGGGGCCGGGGAGGAGCCGGACGGCGACCGCGCCCGGGTCCGGATCGTCGACCCGGCCACCAGCCCGCTGCGCCGCCAGTTCGCCGAGCTGTACGCGAAGCTGCGCGCCCACAAGGGGATGACCGTCGAACGGGCCCTGGACGTGGTCACCGACGTCTCGTACTTCGGCACCCTGATGGTCCAGGAGGGCATCGCGGACGGCATGGTCTCCGGCGCGGTGCACTCCACCGCCGCCACCATCCGGCCCGCCTTCGAGGTGGTCAAGACCTCGCCGGACGCCTCGATCGTCTCCTCGGTCTTCTTCATGTGCCTGGCAGACAAGGTGCTGGTGTACGGCGACTGCGCGGTCAACCCCGACCCGGACGCCCAGCAGCTGGCCGACATCGCCATCCAGTCCGCCGCCACCGCCGCCCAGTTCGGGGTGGAGCCGCGGGTCGCGATGCTCTCGTACTCGACCGGCACCTCCGGTTCCGGCGCGGACGTCGACAAGGTGCGCAAGGCCACCGAACTGGTCCGCGAGCTGCGGCCCGACATCCTGGTCGAGGGCCCGATCCAGTACGACGCGGCGGTGGACGCCCACGTCGCGGCCACCAAGCTGCCGGGCTCCCCGGTGGCCGGGCGGGCCACCGTGCTGATCTTCCCCGACCTCAACACCGGCAACAACACCTACAAGGCGGTCCAGCGCTCGGCCGGCGCCGTCGCCGTCGGCCCGGTGCTCCAGGGGCTGCGCAAGCCCGTCAACGACCTCTCGCGCGGCGCGCTGGTGCAGGACATCGTCAACACCGTCGCGATCACCGCCATCCAGTCCCAGGACCGCAAGGAGCCCACGGCATGAGCAATGGCACCCGCGTTCTCGTGCTGAACGCCGGCTCCTCGTCGGTGAAGTACCAGCTGATCGACATGCTGGACGGGGCCAGGCTCGCCGCCGGGCTGGTCGAGCGGATCGGCGAGACCGGCGGGCGCCTGGTGCACACCCCGCGCACCGGCGAGCCGCGCGAGACCGTCCAGGTCTTCCCCGACCACGCCGCCGCGCTCAAGGCCGTCGCCGCGGAGCTGTCCGCCGACGGCCTCGGGCTGGACTCCCCCGAGCTGGCCGCGATCGGCCACCGGGTGGTGCACGGCGGCCTGCGGTTCACCGAGCCGACCGTGATCACCGACGACGTGCTCAAGGAGATCCGCCGGCTGATCCCGGTCGCGCCGCTGCACAACCCGGCCAACATCACCGGCATCGAGGTGGCCCGCGCGCTGCGCCCCGACCTCCCCCAGGTGGCCGTCTTCGACACCGCCTTCCACGCCTCGATGCCCGAGTACTCGGCCCGGTACGCGATCGACAAGGCCGTCGCCGACCGGCACCGGGTGCGCCGCTACGGCTTCCACGGCACCTCGCACCAGTACGTCTCGCGGGCCACCGCCAGGCTGCTCGGCAAGGACCCGGCCGAGGTCAACGTGATCGTGCTGCACCTGGGCAACGGCGCCTCCGCCTCGGCGGTCAGCGGCGGGCGCTGCGTGGACACCTCGATGGGCCTGACCCCGCTGGAGGGCCTGGTCATGGGCACCCGCTCGGGCGACATCGACGCCGGCGTGGTGTTCCACCTGCACCGGGTCGGCGGGCTGTCCGTGGACGAGATCGACGACCTGCTCAACCGCCGCAGCGGCCTGCGCGGGCTGTGCGGCGAGAACGACATGCGCGAGATCATGCGCCGGGCCGACGAGGGGGACGAGGACGCGAAGCTGGCCTTCGACTCGTACGTCCACCGGCTGCGCAAGTACATCGGCGGCTACTACGCGGTGCTGGGCCGGGTGGACGCGATCGCGTTCACCGCGGGCGTCGGGGAGAACGCGGCGCCGGTGCGCGCGGCGGCCACCGCGGGACTGGAGGAACTGGGCATCGCCGTCGACCCGGAGCTGAACTCGGTGCGGTCCGGCGGGGCCCGGATCATCTCGCCCGGGTACGGCCGGGTGGCGGTCGCCGTGGTGCCCACCGACGAGGAGCTGGAGATCGCCCGACAGTCCTTCGCACTGGTGCACGAGGAACGCCGGGAGTCCGAGGACTGACACGGAAACGTCTCACTCCCCGGAACCCTTCGTCGGCGATTCCTCCCGGTGCGTGCCGAATGCACCTATAACACGAACGGATAGACTGATCCATATGCGCCGAGCGAAAATTGTCTGCACCCTGGGTCCGGCGACGGACTCCTACGAACAGCTGAAGGCCATCGTCGAGGCGGGCATGAACGTCGCCCGACTGAACATGAGCCACGGCAACCACGCGGACCACGAGGAGCGGTACCACAAGGTCCGCCAGGTCTCGGAGGACACCGGCAAGGCCATCGGCGTCCTGGCCGACCTCCAGGGTCCGAAGATCCGTCTGGCGACCTTCGCCAACGGCCCGGTGACCGTCGACAACGGCGACGAGTTCACCATCACCACCGAGGACGTCCCCGGTGACCAGCACATCTGCGGCACCACCTACAAGGGCCTGCCGGGCGACGTGAAGCCCGGCGACCCGGTCCTGATCAACGACGGCGTCATCGCCCTGGAGGTCGTCAGCGTCGACGGCCCGCGGGTGAAGACCGTGGTGATCGAGGGCGGCGTGCTCTCGAACAACAAGGGCATCAACCTGCCCGGCGCGGCCGTGAACGTGCCCGCCCTGTCCGAGAAGGACAAGGACGACCTGCGCTTCGCGCTGCGCCTGGGCGTCGACATGGTCGCCCTGTCCTTCGTCCGCAACGCGGACGACGTCAAGGACGTCCACGAGGTCATGGACGAGGTCGGCATCCGGGTGCCGGTCATCGCCAAGATCGAGAAGCCGCAGGCCGTCGAAGCCATGGAGGAGATCGTCCTCGCCTTCGACGCCATCATGGTCGCCCGCGGCGACCTGGCCGTCGAGTACCCGCTGGAGCGGGTGCCGCTCGTCCAGAAGCAGCTGGTCACCCTGGCCCGCCGCAACGCCAAGCCGGTCATCGTCGCCACCCAGATGATGGAGTCGATGATCCACGCCTCGCGCCCGACCCGCGCCGAGGTCTCCGACGTCGCCAACGCCATCCTGGACGGCGCCGACGCGGTGATGCTCTCCGCCGAGTCGAGCGTCGGCAAGTATCCGATCGAGACCGTCCGCACCATGAGCCGGATCTGCGAGAAGGCCGAGGAGGAGATGCTCTCCCAGGGCCTCCAGCCGCTCAACCCGGGCCGCAAGCCGCGCACCCAGGGCGGCTCCGTCGCCCGTGCGGCGTGCGAGCTGGGCGACTTCCTGGACGGCAAGGCGCTGGTCGCCTTCACCAAGTCCGGTGACACCGCCCGCCGGCTGTCCCGCTACCGCTCGCCGATCCCGGTGATCGCCTTCACCCCGGACACCGCCACCCGCAACCAGCTCTCGCTGAGCTGGGGCGTCGAGGCCTACGTGACCGAGCAGGTGGCCACCACCGACGCGATGGTCGCGCAGGTCGACCGGGAGCTGCTGCGACTGGGCCGGCTCGGCGAGGGCGAGACCGTCATCGTCACCGCCGGTGTCCCGGTCGGCATCCCCGGCACCACCAACATGGTGCAGGTGCACCACCTGGGCACCCAGGGCGAGTGAGCACCCGTCGGTCCTGAACGCCCGTGGGGCGGTCCTCCCGGAGGGAGGGCCGCCCCACGGGCGTGACGGCGTCCGCTACGCGTCGCTGTAGGGGGCGTCGTCGTTGAACAGGTGCATCCCCGGGATGTGCAGGGTGCCGCCGAACTGACCGGCCTGCTTGACGGTGACGCCGGTCAGCTCCAGGTCCAGCGGGATCGGGATGGCGCCGATCAGGTCGTACAGCCAGCGCGGCAGGGTGTCCGGAGTGAGGGTGATCTCGCCCAGGTCGATCGGGATCGGCAGACCGAGCACCTTGGAGAGGTGGCCGGACAGCCGCTCCACGTACATGGTGACCGGGCCCTTGCGCATGGTCGAGGTCGAGCCGGGGGCGCCCTGGACGTGGAAGGTGACGCCGTTGCCCTCCAGGGTCGACATGTCGAGGTTCTCGATGTCCACGCTGTCGACCACGAACTTCAGGACGCGCTTGCTGCCGGTCGGCGTCCGCACGTCGTAGACGCCGTGGAAGGCCGCGCCGTGCAGGCCGAGCCGGCTGGTCTTCAGGGTCCAGTTCTGCTCGGGGACGACGTGCCCGGGGGCGGCCGCGCCGGCGGTCAGGCCCCGGGTGTCCACGTCGCAGTCGGGGTTCTCGGTGGGCGTGGCCGACGGGGAGCCGGAGGCACTCGCGGTGGGCGCCGCCGTGGCACCGGAGGACGGCGTCGCGGAGGGCGTCGGCCCGGCGCTCGCCCGGCCGCTCGCAGTGGCGGTGGGCGAGGGCTCGTCGGTGGCGGGCCCGGTCGCCGGCGGCGAGGCCTGCCGGGTGGCGTCGGCCTGGTCCTGCGACGGGGCGGACTGCGCCGGGGTGCCCGTGCGCGGG
>NZ_MSJQ01000248.1 GCF_014596515.1 Streptomyces sp. CBMA156 | reverse complement strand
TGCACGCCCCCCTGCGTGCCCCCTTGCATGCCCGGCCCGAAGACCGGTGCGGCCCCCGGCCCGGAGGCCTCGACCGGCGGCGCGGCAGCCGGAAGCGGAGCCGGAGCCGGAGCGGCCAGTGGAGCCGGCGGCGGCTCGTACAGCGCGGCCGGACCGGGCGGGTGTTCCTCGCCCGTCAGGCGCGGGGGCGGCGGCGGTACGGCGTCCCAGGGCCCCGAGTCCGCTGCCGGGTCGGGACCTCCGGAAACCGCTGTCGTCTCCGCCATCTCCTGGTCACCGCCCCGCCCCGCCGCTCGCGCGGCGTCTGATGCCCTCGCCTGCATGGTGCCTGCCACCACACTCCGTGCGCGCCACCCTACGAGATCGCGGCTCACCCGTTCCAGGCCGGGTGGTCGATCGGCGCGCCACACCGCCCACGTCCCCTAAGGTGCCGTCATGCCCGATACCGGCCGACCCCTGCTGTTCCTGGACGTGGACGGTCCGCTCATCCCCTTCGGCGATCCACCGCCCGGCGGTTATCCCACCCACCGCAGCCCGTACGTCCCGACCGGCGCGGTGCCGGGCGGGAACCCGCTGGTCACCCGGGTGGACCCGGAGTTGGGATCGCGGCTGCTGGGCCTGCCGGCCGAGCCGGTGTGGGCGACCACCTGGCTGGAGGACGCCAACGAGTGCCTCGCACCCTGGCTCGGCCTGCCCCGACTGCCCGTCGTGGACTGGCCGGTGGACGCCGAGGACGGGCCGGGCGGCGTGCACTGGAAGACCCGCACGCTGGTCGAATGGGCGGGCGGGCGGCCGTTCGCCTGGGTGGACGACGAGATCACCGGGGCCGACCGCCGCTGGGTCGCCGCCCACTCCCCCACCCGCGCCCTCCTCCACCGGGTGGACCCCCGACGCGGGCTCGGTGACGCGGACTTCACCGCCCTGGACGCCTGGCTGCGAGCGCTCTGACCGGCCACCAGGTCCACCCCTGCTCTTGCCTCACCACCTCCCTTGCCTCGTCAACACCACTGCCCGGCCACCCCCGAGGGAGTGACCGGGCAGTCGGCGGGCCGGGTCAGGCACCCGCGAGGAGGTCCCGCAGCAGGGCGACGGTGTCGGCGTCGAGGTCCCGGCCGGTACGACGGCTGAGCGCGTCCAACCGGTTGACGGCGCGCAGGAGTTGGTCCCGGGCGCCGGCCGAGGCGTAGGCGTAGAACAGGTCCCGGTGCAGCAGTTCGACGTCCGGGGCGACGGCGAGGCCCCGGAACACGGCGGCCTCGGCGCTGCGGTGGTCGCCGTACTGCAGGCGGCGGGCGGCCAGTTCGTGGGCGGTGTCGACGATCGCCGCGATCATGTCCTGCCGCTCGCCCTCGGCCCAGCCGTACGAGGCGGGCGGGGCCTCGGCGAACGGCGCGCCGCGGACCAGGGCCAGGGCGTGGGCGAGGGCCGCGTCGGCGGTGGCACTGGTGCTGCGCATGCCGCGCCGGTAGAGACTGCGGAACTCGTCCCAGTCGCAGGTGACCGCCGGGGCGAAGGAGTAGCCCTCGGTGCCCTCCGTGGGCAGGAAGGCGCGCCCCTCGGGCGAGCTGCCGAACCAGCCGGCCAGGTCGGCGAGTTTGGCCGGCAGCGGGCTCTTGGCGTCGGCCGCGGTGGGGTGCGGGTCGAGGTGGGCCGCGCCGGGGTGCAGGTCGTGGTCGAGGGCCTGGTGGCCGGAGCCGGGGCGCAGCGCCAGGTAGACGGCCAGCTCGGTGAGCCGGGGCAGCGCGCCGGGTGCGGCCTCGCCGAGGGTTCCCGCGACGTCCACCGGGCCGAGCAGCCGGATCCGGGGGGCGTTGCGGGGGGCATGCGCCTCCGGGGAGCGGAGGATGGCGAGCAGGTCGTCGCTGTCACTGCGGCCGGACGTGGTCCTGGCGACCGGAGCGACGGCGGCCGGACCGGGCTCGGCGGCGGGGCCGTGGTCCTCCGTGGCGACGGCCCCGGCGGAGCCGCCCGAGCCGACGGGATCGACGGCACCGGCGGGTCCGCTCCCGGAGGCGGCCGCGCCCTCGGCAGCGGACGGCGCGGACGGATCGGCCGACGGCACCGGCTCCTCGACCGGATCCGCCACCACCTGCTCCGCCACCGCTTGCTCCGCCGCAGCCGGCTGCGGCACCACGGGCTGCGGCACCACCGGCTGGACCGCGAGGACGACCGTCGACGTGGACTCCGAGGAAGCGGCCTCCGCCTCCCCGGCCCCCTCGACCGGCTCCCCGCCCTCCGGCGGGCCGGGCAGCCGCAGGTCCCGGGTGGTCTCGTCGGCGGCCGCCTGCCGCCCCTGCCCGTTGACGACGAACCGCGCCGGACCGGCCGGAGTCGGCGCCGGGACCGGAGCCGGCTTTCCGGAAGCCGAAGCCTGCGCCGGAACGGAGGCCGAGGCCGCCGGACCGGGCACCACGGCCGACAGCGGCGCCGGAGCCGGCGTCACCGGATCGGTGCCCGCGAACGGGCTCGCCCCGGTACCGATCACCCGGGTGAGCAGCCGCGGCCCGGTGGCCGCTTCCGCTCCCTCCGCCGCCCCGCCGCCGGAGGCTCCGACGGCGGCCAGCACCGGTACGGCCACGGGCAGTTCGTGGGTGTCGGTGTCCTCGGGCCCGTCCAGCGTCCAGGCCGGGGCCGGGTACTGGGTGGGGTCGTCGGCGACCCGGAGCAGCTCGGCGACCTGGTCGTACTGCTGTCCGCTGAGCCGTTGCAGCTCGACCGTCAGGTGCAGGCCAGGGATCGCGGCCTGGCCGGAGGTCGGCAGGGTCCAGCGGGCGACCGGACCGGTGCCCCGCTCGGGGGCGCGGGTGACGACGGCGACGCAGGTGCGCGGACGGGCGTCGAGCAGCCGCCCCAGCTCGGCCGGCACGTCCCCGCCGGGCTGGTGGGCGCAGAGCACGATCTCGGGCGTCCAGGACTCGTCCGCCTGGCCCCGGCTGCGGGCCTCGCGCGGGCTGCTGACCTCGGCGGCGACCAGGGTGGCGCGGGCCTTGGCGGTGCGCGGGCCGAGGGCGGCGAGCGCGGCCTCCAGGGTCGGGTGGCGGTGCACGCGTTCGGCGGCCGGGCCGCTGATCAGCACGTCCTCGGCGAGGTCCACCAGATGCAGGTGCAGCCGGTCGGCGAGCGGGCTGTGGGCCAGTTCGACGGCGAGGGTGCGCAGCACGTCGCGGGCGTCGTCCGGGTGGCCGGACAGGTGGAGCAGCCGGACGGCCTCCAGGTCGGCGAGGACCACCGAGCCGTCCGGCGAGGTGCCGAGGGTGACCAGCGCGGGGTACGGCGCGGCGGTCTTCCGGGCCTGGCCGGGGCTGAGCAGGTCACCGGAGTCGGCGCTGCACCACCACACGTTGGCGGCGTGCGCGGCGCGGAACGGCGCGATCGGGGTGGCCGGGCCGGACAGGTGCAGCTCGACGGTCTGGCCCTGGGTGATCCGGGCAGCGACGATGGCGGGCAGCCGCTTGCCGCCGCGCACGGTGTTGCGGGCCAGGGTGCGCAGGGCGCGGTCCAGCAGTTCCAGCCCGGCCTGGTCCTGCCGGGCCATCAGCTCGTTCTCGAAGGCGGCGGCTCCGGCCTCGGGCATCGCGATGCGGTGCCGGGGGCGGCGGGCGCGCTGCTGGGTGCCGCGCTTGTGGGCGACGGTGCCGATCATGATGGCGGCGAGCAGGACGCCGACGGTGGAGGCGGTGAGGGCGACGGTGTAGTCGTCACTGGGAGCCGGGTCGGCGTGCGCGGCGGGGCCGGGCGCCTGGGCCGGCGCATGCGTGGGCGCGGGCACCGGGGCCGACTGCGGGGCACCCTGCGAAGGAGCGCCCGGGGCCGGAGCCTGGTCGGCCGGCGCCGGGGCAGGAGCAGGAGCAGGGGCGGGGGCGGGAGCAGGGGCGGGGGCGGGAGCAGGGGCAGGGGCGGCATCCCCCGGCACCGCGAGCACCATCCCCGGCACCACCACGTCCGGGTCCGTCAACTGCTCCCCGTCCGGAGCCTGCACCCCCTTGTTCGCCTCGAACAGCTTGGGCCACTGCTCCCCGTCCCCCAACTCCCGCTGGGCGATGGCCGACAGGCTCTCCCCGGCCTGGACGGTGACGCTCCGCTGCGCCCCGGCCCCACCGGGCCCCCCTGCCTCCGTCCCCTGCTGCGGAACGTTCTGCGGGGTCCCCTGAGGCGTCCCCTGCTCCGCACCCCCCGAGGGGGCCGGAGCCGGGGCGGGCGTCTTCGCCTCGTCCGGCTTGGCATCCGCTGGCATCAGCAGTTCCCAGCCGGGCTGGATCGCCCGGTCGGCGTCGAAGCGGACGCCGGAATCGCCCATCGTCCGGCCGTCGTTGAGCTTGGCGATCTCCACCCACCGCTCACCCGAGCCCAGTTGGCGCTCGGCGATGGACCACAGGCTGTCGGCCGGCCGGGAGTCCCGCACCGTGTACGTGCTCTGCTGTTCGGCGGCGGGGGTCAGGGCCGGTGCGGACTGCGCGGCGGGCAGTGCGGCACGCTGCACGCCCGACGTCAACTGTGCCTGGGCCACCGGGCTGTGGGCCAGTTCGGGGACGGCGGCGAAGGCCGATCCCGCCACCGGCAGCAGGGCGAGCACCGAGCCGACCAGCCCGGCCGCGAGCCGCTGGCTCCAGCCGAAGGCCGGGATGCGGCGGGCGATCCGGCCGCGCAGCTGGGCGGGGATCTCCAGCAGGACGGAGAGCGCGAAGCAGCCCCAGGCGAGCCAGCCGACCACCACCAGCGCCCACAGGAACAGGCTTCCGTCGTCCGGGCTGGTGAGCGCCTCGCCCACCCCGCCCGAGGCGACCTCGCCCATCCCGGCGACCGCTTCGGTGCCGTACAGCAGCAGCGCGGGGACGCCGCCCAGCAGGGCGAACAGGGCGACCAGCGCGCCGAGCGCGGTGATCAGGGCGCGGCCACGGCCACGCGGTCGCCGCCCGTGCGGCGGTCGGGGCGCCGGAGCGCCGGGCCCTCGCGCACCGCCGGCTCGACGGGACGCCCCGGCCCGGCCGGCAGGGGCCTGGGCGGTACGGGCCTGGTCCTTGGCACGTGGCGCGGCCATCAGTCGGTCTCCGCTTTCTCGACTCCGTGGACGAGGGTCGCACTGCCCTTGCCCTTGACCTTCCGTTCCCCGAGGGCGCCCAGCAGGACCGGCCGGTAGTCGGCCTGCACGGTGACGGTGACGACCCTGCCGTCACCGGAGAACTCGACGTCGCCCGCCCGCAGGCCGTACAGGCCCAGGTAGGCGTCGGCGGCGTCCCGGACGTACTTCTCCTGGACCTTGAAGCCCCTGCCCTGCAGGACTGCGGCCCGGTCCAGTTGCTGACCGCCGACCCGCGCCGCTTCCAGCGCGTAGGCGTCGGTCCGCTCGGCGACCCGCAACCGGCCGCCGGCGTCGATCACCAGGGCGATGACGAGCACGACGTAGGCCGCGCAGATCGCGACGAAGAGGGCCACGGCGCCCCGGTCGGACCGGCGCGCCGACAACCGTCGCCGCAGACGGCTCACCACTCCCATCCCCTCCCCCCAATCCGCACGCTGCTCTCCCCACCGGCCCCCACCGGGCGCCACTCGGTACCGCTGTGTCATGCCCCGAGCGCTCTCCGCTTGCGTCTCCCCCGCACGGGCCGTCTCCAATCCCCTGTCCTCCCGGTGACGTCCGCCGCCGCGGTGACGGCACCACGCGCCGTCAGGTGCCCCGGTAACGGTCCACCACCGAAGTGAACTCGCCGACGAGGTGCTTCGTCACGGGTACGCCGGACGGTCCGCCGAGCAGGTCGGCCAGTTCCACGTCGCAGATCACCGTGACCGTCACCGTCGTGACCGGCCCGCCCGGCAGGTTCAGCTGCCCGTTGTCGACCCGGACGTCCCCGTTGCGGCAGGACACGCCCTGCTGGCGCAGCATCGCGAGGGCGGAGTCCCTGGCCGGCTGCTTCATCCCGTCCACGCTGCGCTGGAGGGAGGCTGTCCTGGCGCCTGCCCTGGCGGCGGCCTCCACGGTGCCGGCCGTGGTCTGCACCCGCCCGGCGGCGATGGCCACCAGGACCAGTGCGACCACCGACGGCACGACGATGGCCGCCTCGATCGCGATCCCGCCCCGGTCCCGCCGGCGCTGTCGCGAACGCAGCCGCCACCGGTCCGGTGCCCGCGGCACGCGCCTCACGGCTTCACCACCGGCGGTACGAAGCGCTCGCGCGGCGCCTCGGCGAACTGCGTGAGGGCGGGCGCCCTGAGCCCGGGTATCAGCAGCGGCGGGGTCAGCCGCACGGTGACCCTGATGGTGTCCGCCGTACTGCCCTCGGTCCCCACCGTGTACTCGTGCACGCCCTGCCGGTCCAGGAAGTCCCTGGCCTGCCGCTGGGCCGCCTCGTTCTTCTCGCCGTCCGTCGCGTTCCCCTGCACCCGTCCGGCGTCCACGCCCTCGCGGGCCGCGGTGAGCGCGACCTGGCGGTCGTACCACAGCAGCGCGGCCTGGACGACGAGCATCAGGAGCAGCAGGACGACCGGGAAGACGATGGCCAGGCTCAGGCTCATCGACCCCCGGTCGCCCCTGCGGCGGAGAGCGGGACGCATCACTTGGTGGCGCCGCCCGCGCCCGCGCCGCCCGGCAGGTTCGGGTCCTGCTCGACCTTCTTGACGACCTTGTCCTTCAACAGGTAGAGCGCGGTCGCCACGGCGCCCGCCACGAAGACCAGCGCGATGATGGCGAGGGCGAGTTCGATGCTGATCGCACCCCGGTCGCCGCGGGCGCGGGCCGCTCGCAGCCTGCCCAGCCTGAAGGTGAACAGCAGCAGCGCGAACTGGACCGGCAGCAGGACGGGTTGCAGCACCCGGCCGGCCAGCCTGGCGAGTCGTACGGTCATCGGGTTCTCCCGGGTGTGACGGTGTGGTGTGTGGTGTGGTGGGTCGGGCCGACCGCTCCGGCGTGGCCGGAGGAACCGGAACAGGCTTGAGGACGGTCAGTTGAGCATCTGGTGCAGTGCCGGGAAGACGATCAGGACGGTCATCAGCAGGGTGAGGGCGGCTCCCGGCGCGACCATCCGCTCGCTGTCGGCGTTCGCGCGGGCGAGGTCCTCGGCGAGCAGTTCTCCGCGCAGGCCCTTGGCGCGGGCCCGCAGGGTGTCGTACACGGCGGCGCCGTCGGTGCCGGACAGCCGCATGATGTCGGCCACGTCCTGGAGCGGGGTGAGCCCCAGCTCCTCCGCCAGCGCGTCGAGTCCGGCCCAGGGCGGGAGCCGGTCGGTGGCCGCGCGCTCCAGCGCGTCGCGGATCCGCAGAAACACCGTGCCCTGGCCGACCGACGCGGCCCGGCGCAGCGCCTCGGCGGGGCCGCAGTCGGCGGCCCGCTCCATCGCGACCAGTTCCAGGTAGGCGGCGATGCCGTGCAGGTACTCGGTGCGGGCCTCCTTGGCCTCGCCCCGCACGACGGCGTCCGGGACGAACCAGAGCAGTCCGGCCAGCAGCGGCCCGGCGACCAGCGGCAGCGCGAAGGGCAGGCCGGCTCCCATCAGCACGGCCATCGCGCCCAGGTAGGCGGGCAGCACCAGGCCGAGCGCGGCGAACAGCAGCTTGTGCACCATGAACCGGGCCGGGGCGCGGCCGATCAGGGCGAGTTCGCGGCGCGGGAGCGAGACCCCACGGAGCCGGACGGACCGCTCGCCGATCCGGTCGTACCAGCGCGGCCGCTCGTCCGGGTCCTGCTCGCGGTCGGCGGGGGTGGCGTGCAGCCGGTCCAGCGCCTGGTGCAGGTCCGGTGGGGCCGGCCGCAGTTCGGCGACCAGCAGGGCGATGCCGCCGGCCGCGGCGGCGCCGGCCAGCACGGACCAGGGGGAGATCACCGGACCTCCCCGAGCTGCTCGGCCGGCGCGGGCTCGTCGGCCGGCGCGG
>NZ_MSJQ01000247.1 GCF_014596515.1 Streptomyces sp. CBMA156 | reverse complement strand
TTCGCCGGCGCGTCCGGTGCCGTCGGCGCGCCAGCGCACGGTGGCGCCGTCGGCGCGGACCTCGGTGCGGACGTCCGTTCCCGGGACGGCCACCGGGTACGGGCCGAAGACGGGCCCGTCGCCGGGCGCGGGGTGCCCGGCCGGGTCGAGCGCGCAGTAGCCGCCGTCGCCCCGGCACCAGTACCACATCGTCCAGCCCTCGGCGAAGCCGTCCATCGCGGCGACCTGACGGCGGACCAGTTCGGTGTTGCCTGGCCTGCGGGAGTCCGGCGGGCCCCACTCGCCGACCAGGACGGGCAGCCGGTGGGCGGCGGGGTAGCCGGTGACCGCGGCGGTGTACCGCTCCACGAAGCCGCCGGCCGGGTCCCAGTCGGAGCCGTTCTCGACCGCCGTGTCGTAGAAGTGCGGCGCGTAGCCGAGCCTGGCGGCGCCGGGGCGCGGGTCGGTGAAGCCGGGCAGGTGGGTGGGCACGCCCTGGCCGACCAGGACGGTCGGTTCCACGAACAGCCAGGCGCGGGAGTCGGCGCGGCGCACGGCGTCGATCAGCCGGCGGTACATGCCGGCGAGCCTGCCCTCCTCCAGGGCGGCGGAGGCGGCGGCCAGCACGGCCGGGTCGCCCGGGTCACCGTCCACCGGGCCGAACGGCTCGTTGAACAGGTCGTAGCCCAGCAGTGAGCGGTGGCCGCGCAGTTCGCGGGCCAGCCGGGTGTAGAAGTCGGCCTGCCAGGCACGCAGGTCGGGGTCGTCGTAGAGGTGGCGGAAGGCGGCCTGGACGGCGGGCTGGAAGTAGCCGGCGAACCAGTCGTCCGGGTCCGGGGTGAAGGGCAGCCCGTCGTCCCGGGTGGCCCAGGCGGGGATGCCGTTGCTGCCGCCGAGGAACTTCGGCCCGTAGACGTCCTGGTGGAAGTCGACCAGGACCAGCAGGCCCAGACGGTCGGCCCGGTCGAGGAGCCGCTGGATCCGGCGCAGTTCGGCGGGGTCGAGGCGGCCGCGCCCGGGCTCCAGCCTGGTCCAGGAGACCGGCAGCCGGACCAGCGTGAAGCCCTGGGCGGCGACGGAGTCGAGGTCGGCGGGGGTGGCCTCGGCGTACTTGTCGAGATTGAAGCCGCGAAGGCCGAGGCGGCGGCCCTGGGCATCGGTGAGCGCGGTGCGGCCGTCGGCGGCGGTGACCGTGCCGGTGGGGAAGCGGTCCGCCGGCCCGCCGTGGGCGGAGGCCTGGACCGAGGCCTGGGCGGAGGCGGGGACGGCGGTGAAGACGGCGGTGGCGGCGAGCAGCAGGGCGACGGCGGTGCGGCGCAGGCGCATCGGGGACCTCGCACGGCGGGGGGTGGGGTGGGCCCGATGATGCCCGGACTGCCGCGCACGGCACAAGAGTTCGGTCGGCGCGGGTCGGCCTGGTGGCCGGTTCGGTCGGTGTCCGGTTCGGCCTGGCGGCCGGTTCAGTCGGCGGACGGTTCGGGCGCGGGCGGCAGGACAGCGGTCGGCAGTTCGGCGGCGGCGGCCAGCCGGCCCCAGAGCAGGTCGGCCAGCGCCTGCACCATCCGGGTGCGCGAGCAGGGCCTGGCCTCCAGCCACCAGTCCCCGGCGGCCAGCACCATGCCGGTGATGCCCCGGCCCCAGGCCTCGGCGAGCAGGTCGCGGTCGGCTCCGAGGTCGACCTGGCTCTGCACGGCCCGGGTGATCTCCTCGGCGATCTGCCTGAGCGCGGGGGCGAGCGCGTTGCCGGCGCCGCTCGGGTCGCCCGGCTCGGGGTGGGTGAGCAGCCGGTAGACCTGGGGGCGGGCCTCGATCCCGGCGAGATAGGTGTCCAGCACGTGCTCGACCCGGTCGCGGCGCTCCAGCGGCTCGGCGAGGGCGGCCCTGACGGCGGCCAGCAGACCGCCGGTGTGACGTTCGGTCAGGGCTCTGATCAGGCCGCTCCGGTCGCCGAAGTGGCGGTAGAGGATCGGCTTGGTGATGCCGGCCTCGGCGGCGATGGCGTTCATGCTCGCGCCTGGGCCCTCCCGCTGGATGACCCGGTCGGCGGCGTTGAGCAGCTGATCGCGGCGGGGCTCTCGGGACATGCGGTGCTCCTCGGGATCGGGTTCTGCGGGGTCGGCCAGGGCGTTGACACCGGTTACCAAGCAGTAGCAGACTCCGACGATGTTACCGGCGGTAACACCACGGTCGGCCGCACACGTCTTCGGAGGCAAACACCATGAGCAGCACGTTCTCGATGGACCCGGGCGCGGACCAGCTGGCCGTACGCGACTGGCTGCACGGCTTCGCCGCCGACGTGATGCGACCGGCCGCGGCCGAGTGGGACGAGCGCGAGGAGACCCCCTGGCCGGTCATCCAGGAGGCCGCCAAGCTGGGCATCTACTCGCTGGACTTCTACGCCCAGCAGTACTTCGACCCCTCCGGCGTCGGCATCCCGATCGCGATGGAGGAGCTGTTCTGGGGCGACGCGGGCATCGGGCTGTCCATCGTCGGTACCACCCTGGCCGCCGTCGCGGTGCTGGCCAACGGCACCGACGAGCAGATCGGCACCTGGACCCCGCAGATGTTCGGCACCCCGGAGGACGTCAAGGTCGCCGCCTTCTGCTCCTCCGAGCCGGACGCCGGCTCCGACGTGTCCGCGCTGCGCACCCGGGCGGTGTACGACGAGGCGAGGGACGAGTGGGTGCTCGACGGCACCAAGACCTGGGCCACCAACGGCGGGATCGCCGCCGTCCACGTGGTGGTCGCCACCGTCGACCCGGGGCTCGGCGCGAAGGGCCAGGCCTCCTTCGTCGTCCCGCCGGGCACCCCGGGGCTGAGCCAGGGCCAGAAGTTCAAGAAGCACGGCATCCGCGCCTCGCACACCGCCGAGGTGGTGCTGGACGGAGTCCGGGTGCCCGGCAGCTGCCTGCTCGGCGGCAAGGAGAAGCTGGACGAGCGGCTGGCCCGGGCCCGCGAGGGGGCCGGGCGGCAGGGCGGCAGGGGCAACGCGGCGATGGCCACCTTCGAGGCCTCGCGTCCGGCCGTCGGCGCGCAGGCGATCGGCATCGCCAGGGCCGCGTACGAGGTGGCGCTGGACTACGCGAAGACCCGCGAGCAGTTCGGCCGGCCGATCATCGACAACCAGGGCGTGGCCTTCCAGCTCGCCGACATGAGGACCAGGATCGACGCGGCCAGGCTGCTGGTGTGGCGGGCCTCCTGGATGGCGGTCGGCAACCGGCCGTTCACCGCGGCCGAGGGCTCGATGTCCAAGCTCTACGCGGGCGAGACCGCGAAGTACGTGACGGCGCAGGCGATGCAGATCCTCGGCGGCAACGGCTTCACCCGGGAGTACCCGGTGGAGCGGATGCACCGGGACAGCGCGATCTACTCGGTCTTCGAGGGGACCAGCGAGATCCAGCGGCTGGTGATCGCCCGGGCGATCTCGGGGATGCCGATCCGCTAGCCGGGGCGGTCGGCCTGGTGGTCGGCCGGTGGGCCGACCGGCGGGCCGTCCTTCAGCGGGCGGCCCAGAAGGTGAGCCCGGCGGTGAGCGCGCCCACCAGCGCGCCGGCGATCGTCTGTGCGGTGGTGTGGTCCCGCAGCACCACCCGGGACCACCCGATCACCGGGACGAGTGGGCCGAGCAGCAGCCAGAGCGGGCCGAGCGCGATGGCCAGGCAGGCCACCGCGCCGCCGGCCACGGCGGTGTGCACGGAGATCTTCCACCGGGTGGTGATCACCAGGATCGGCACCAGCGAGGCGAACATCGCCAGCACCACCGCGGTCAGGTCGGCGGGGGCGTCCAGTCCGATCATCACCGCGAAGCAGACCAGCACCGAGCCCATGATGAACGGGAAGACGGTCAGCCGGCGCTGCCGGTGGCCGACGTGACGGTCCGCCACGGTGCCCCTGCGCATGCCGCGCCGGATGAACAGGGTCGGGACGACGGCGGCGAACAGGGCGGCGAAGAGCGCCCAGCCGATGCCCGGCCAGCCGTAGCGGAGGCCGCCCAGCACCGGGAGCATCGCGATGATCACGTTCTTCGGCTCGATGCCGTCGGTGATCCGGCGGGCCCAGACCGTCCGGCGGGTGGGGGCGGGTGCGGCCTCGGCCTCGGTGGTCATCGGGGTGGGTGCTCCGGGGGCGTGAAGGGACGGGTGTGGTTCCGGTCGGACGATCGTACGGGCGCCGGTTCGGGCCGGTCCGCCTGGAGTTGTGCTGTCCGGAGCCGTGCTCGGAGGCGTGCCCGGAGCCGTGCCGCCCGGAGCCGGGCCCGGCTCAGAACCGGGCGGGGCGGCCCTCCATGAAGGCGGCCAGGCCCTCGCGGACGTCCGAGCCCTCCCGGGAGCGGAGCAGCCAGGGCGCCAGGGCCTCGGCCGCGCGCTCGGGCGGGGCGTTCAGGACGGCCTTGGCGCCGCCGATGGTGTGGGTCGAACGGCGGGTCAGCAGCCGGGCGAAGTCCAGCGCGGCGGCGTCCAGTTCGGCGTCCGGCAGGACGCGTTCGGCCAGGCCCAGCGGCAGCGCGTCCCGGCCGCTCACCAACTCGCCGGAGAACAGCAGGTACTTGGCCCTGGCCGGGCCGACCAGGCGGCCCAGCCGTACGGTCGGCACCTCCCAGTAGACCACCCCGAGTTTGGCCGGGGTGATCCCGATCCTGGCGTCCTCGGCGACGAACCGCAGGTCGCAGGCGACGGCCAGCTGGCAGCCGCCGCCGACGCAGGCGCCGTGCACCACGGCGAGGGTCGGGTGGGGGAAGGCCGCCAGTGCCTCCTCGGCGGCGACGTTGACCGCGTGGTAGGCCTGCGCGCTGTCCGGATCGCCGTAGGCCTCGGCGAGTTCGGCGATGTCCGCGCCCGCGCTGAAGGTGTTGTCCGCGCCGGTGAGCAGCAGGACGCGCACCCCCTCGTGCTCGGCCAGCTGCCGCAGCACCTTGGGCAGTGCCTGCCAGATGGCCAGGGTCACCGCGTTGCGGCGGTGCGGGCGGGCGAACTCCAGCACCGCGACGCCGTCGTCGCCGACGTACGCGTTGAGGCCCTCGGCCTGCGCGGGCAGGGCGGAGCGGTCCCGCGTGAGCAGCGGCTGGTCCATGCGCACCTCCGGTCGGTCGTGGTGCGCCAACTCTCTCAGGCGGTGCGGGTGCAGTAGTCACCGAGGCCCTGTTCGACCAGGGCGAAGGCGCGGTGGGCCTGGTCGAGGGCGACGGGCAGGGCGTCCGCGGCGCGCCCGCCGGCCAGCATCCGGCGCTGGTTGTCGGCGGTCAGGGTCAGCTGGGCGGCGAGCAGTTGGGCGGCGGCGACCCTGGCGGTGAGCTCGTCGTGGGCCGGATCCTGGGCGAGCAGTTCGGTGGCCAGCAGGGTCTGGGTCTGCTGGCCGAAGCCGGCGGTGGCGCGCATGAGCAGGGCCGGGGTCTGGTGGATCACCCGGACCACGTCGAGGACGATCCGGTCGTCGCTGAGCCCGGTGGAGGGGTCGAACCTCCGCAGTGCGGCCAGGTAGTGGGTGCGCAGGGCCGCGACCGCCGAGGTGCCGGGGGCGCGCTCGCGCACCACCCGGGCCGGCTCGTCGAGGTGCTGCTCCATCGGGCCCATGACCAGGTCTTCCTTGCTGGGGAAGTAGTTGAAGACGGTCATCTTGGACACCTCGGCGGCGGCCGCGATCTCGGCCACCGAGACCTGGTCGAAGCCGCGTTCGGCGAACAGCCCGATGGCGGTGCGCCAGAGCCGGAGGCCGGTCTGGATCTTCTTGCGCTCCCGCAGCGGGAGCGCGTCGAGGTCGTGGCCGGCGTCGAATCCGGGGTGGGTCGCCATGGTGGGACTGTACCAGGAACAATGATTGACCAGGCTCAAGGATTGACCGAGTATAAAATCCCTGCCATGGTGGTGCCGGGCCCGCCGGATCCGACCGGTCCGGCCCGAACTCCACGGACCCAGGGGGGACTTGACCATGGCGATCGCCGAACCGAGGACAGCGGGCCGGCCCCCGTCCGGCACGAAGCCGGCCGGACCGGCGGCGCTGATGACGCCGGCCCAGCGCGGGCTGGGCATGCTGCTCTGCCTGGTCACGATCGTGCTGGCGGTGCTGGACATGAACATCGTGTCGGCGGCCACCGTGCCGATCGTCCGGGACCTCGACCCCGTCCACGGCGTCGACCGACTGCCCTGGCTGGTCAGCGCGTTCGCCCTGGCCGCCACCGCGCTGCTGCCGCTGTACGGCAGGCTCTGCGACGTCTACGGCGCCAAGCGCGTACTGCTGGGGGCGGTCGGCACCTTCCTGCTCGGCTCGGCGCTCTGCGGGGCGGCGCAGTCGATGGACCAGCTGATCGCCTTCCGGGCGGTGCAGGGCGTCGGCGGCGGTGGACTGATGAGCGTCACCATGGTGGTCATCGCCCAGTTCAAGGAGCCGGAGGAGGGCGGCGGAGGCAAGGGCGGCGCGATGGGCGGGATCGTCGCGGGCCTCGGCATGGCGGTCGGGCCGCTGATCGGCGCGCTGTTCACCGACCACCTCGGCTGGCGCTGGATCTTCTACCTCAACCTGCCGCTCGGGCTGCTGGTCCTGGTCGGTGTCGCCCTGGTGGTCAAGCTGCCCCCGACGACCGGCCGCCGGGGCCTGGACTTCGTCGGCGCGGCCCTCGCGGCGGCCTTCGCGACCGGGCTGCTGCTGGTCACCGAGTGGGGTGGCAAGGAGTACGCCTGGACGTCCCCGGTGATCCTCGGTCTGTCCGCCGCCACCCTGGGCGCGTTCGGCCTCTTCCTGTGGCGGCAGGCCACCGCCGCCGAGCCGGTGCTGCCGCTGTCGCTGTTCCGGATCCGCGCGGTGCGGCTGGGCTTCGCGATCCAGGGCCTGGTCGGGATGGGCATGATCGGCTCGATCATGTACGTGATGCTCTACCTGCAGATCGCCCGGGGCGTCGCCCCGACCTCGGCCAGCCTCTACCTGATCCCGATGGCGGCCGGGATGACCGGGGCCAGTCTGCTGGCCGGCCGGCTGATCGGGCGCGGCCACCCGGTCCGGACCTTCCTGGCGCTCGGCGCCGGGTGTGCGACGCTCGCCCTCGTGCTGCTCGGCCTCAGCGGGCCGGACACCGGACTGTGGCTGGTGATGGCCGAACTCGCGCTGCTGGGCGGCGGGCTGGGGCAGCTGATCGGCCAGCTGATCACGGTGGTGCAGGAGGCCGCGCCCCGGCACCAGCTGGGGGTGGCGACCGCCGGCATCCGGTTCTTCCAGACCCTCGGCAACGCGCTCGGCGCGGCGCTGTTCGGCAGCGTGCTGGCCAGGGTCTTCGAGGCGGGCGAGCCGGGGCGGCCGCTCGGCGCGGTCCGGGCGCTGACCGGGGCGGCGCACGAGCACGCGGTGCGCAGCTTCACGGACGCGGTGGACGTGGTGTTCCTGTCGGCGGGCGGGGCGCTGGCGCTGGCGCTGGTGTGCGTGCTGCGGCTGCGGCCGGCCGGGACGGCTCCGGCGGCTCGGGAGGCCTGACGGGCCGGCGGGTACGGGGGAGGGCGCGGGGCCCGGTGGACGGGGAGTCCACCGGGCCCCGCGGCGTCCGGGTTCAGGCCCGGCCGGTCCACTCCGAGGCGAGGACGGCCCAGATCTCCTTGTCGTAGCGGACCCCGTTGTACGGGTACCACTCGCGCAGCACGCCGTCGCGGGTCATGCCGACCCGCTCGGCGACCGCCCGGCTGCGGTCGTTGACGGAGGAGCACCACCACTCGGCGCGGTGCAGGCCGCGGGTGACGAAGGCGTAGTCGAGCAACTGCTTGACGGCGGCGGTGATCAGCCCGTGGCCCTCGCCGGCCGGCTCGGTCCAGGCGCCGATCTCGCAGACGCCGGACCGGGCGTCGAAGCTCACGAACATCACGCCGCCGACCAGCGTGCCGTCCAGCCAGATGCCGTAGATCCGCTTCTGGTCGGCGGCCTGGCCGTCGGCGTAGCGCTGGAGGGTGGCGCGGGCGGAGTCCAGGTCGACCGAGAAGGTCGCCCAGGGGATCCACGGGTCGGTGTGGGCGCGGGCGCGGTCGATGTGGGTCAGGAACTCGGGGGCCTGCCAGGGCTCCAGCGGGCGCAGTTCGGCGTTCTCGGCGAGCGGTACGGCAAACACGGGCGGCCTTTCACGGGGGTGCTGAGGTTGGCTGAGACCATTCATAACAAACGTTTGGTATGTACGATAGCCCCCATGACGCCCGCCCGTGGAGACCATGACGCCCGCCGCTCGGAAGTCTCCGAGGGGGTGTGGCGGGTGCTCTCCAGCCGGGGCTTCGAAGGGCTGACCCTGCGCGCGGTGGCCGCCGAACTGGGCGCCACCACCGGACTGTTGACGCACTACTTCCCGAACAAGCGGGCACTGCTGAGCCATGCGCTGGAGGAACTGGACCGGCGCTCGCTGGCCCGGCCCCGGCGCACCGCCCCCGCCGACGGCAGCCCGCCGCCGGCCGGGCTGGCCAGGGTGCGGGCGTCACTGCTGGACGTCCTGCCGCTGGACGGCGAGTCCGCGGCCGACAACCGGATCTGGGTCGGCTCCTGGGACCACGCGCTGGCCGATCCCGACCTGGCGGCCGCGCACGCGGGCCGCTACGCGCGCTCGCGGACGGCGCTCACGGCGCACGTCGCGGACGCCCAGCGGCTCGGGGAGCTCCCGGCGCAGGCCGACCCGGCCTCGCTCGCGGCGGGGGCGCAGGCCTTCGCGCTGGGTCTGGTGGTGCAGGCGCTGTTCGCCCCCGGGGAGTTTCCGGCGGAGCGGCAGGAGGCGCTGCTGGACGCCTATCTGGCCGGGCTCGCGGAGTAGCCGGGCCGAGCCACGGGGGTCCGCGCGGGCCCCGGGTCCGGGTGGCCGGGTGGCCGGGGCCGGCCCGTTCCGGGCGTTTCCGGGGGCTCCCGGGCGTTCCGGGTGATATCGGGTGGGGATTCGCCCGGGATTTGCGCCGTACGGAGGCGCGGCGGGATTGCCCGGGGCGCAGGCATTGGCCGCCGGGTGTTTTCACGGCGGACGCGCAACGCATTGTCACGGGTTATGCGCGGTGGGTGTGCGCCGGCTGTCGGGATTGCCGGGAGGCCCGGCGCGGCCACGCATGGCCGCGACCGTGCGGCGGCCCGCGGAATGGCAGGTGGTGCCCCCAGCAGGATTCGAACCTGCGACCTACCGCTTAGAAGGCGGGTGCTCTATCCGCTGAGCTATGGGGGCGGGACGGGCGGCGCCCGGGCGGGCGCGACCGTGGCCGGGATCGGGGCGGCGAGCGCCGGGGCGCGCGCCGTCCGGCCCCGTTCCTGAGTGCAGGGGTGGGGGTGGTGGGCCCTCGCCCTGTCGGGGACAGGATAAGGGTGTCCAGTTCCCAGGCCGGGTGTGACGACACCGTCGTTGGTGTGTCGGTTCGGTGGAGCGGTCCGATAATCGCAGGTGAAGGCCGTGAGTGCAGCGGTCTGGGAGTGTTCCGAGCCGGACGTTGTGCAGTCGTTACGGGGCTGCCTCCTCACCCGTTATGGATTCGGCACGGAGAATGTGCCGCCGACGGCGCGGGGTGGGGGCCCTATTCGCGGTTGTGCCGGTCGGATGACGTGCGCGGACGGACGCCGGGGCGCGTTCCGCGCGCCGTTCCGCAGTCCGTTCGCGGCGGGTTCCACGGTGTGCCGATGGGGCGGCGAGCAGCGGTTTTGTTGTCATGACCGCGAAGAGGCGGAGGCCGTGGCGGTGCCGGAAGGCCGAAATTCACCCCTGCGAGTGACAAACAGTTCCTGAGGCCCGAGTTATCCACAGGATTTCGGAAGTCGGTGGCCGGGATTTCTTTCGGAGTGCACGCTCAGGGCGCACCGGTCGATTCCGTACGGTGCATCGGCGGGAACGGAGGGTGTGCCGTGAGCGAGACGCACGTGACGGTGATCGGCAATGTCGCGACGGAGGTGAGCTACGGGGAAACCACCGGCGGGGTGCCGATGGCCAACTTCCGGCTCGGCTGCACCGAGCGGCGGTACGACCGGCAGCGCGAGTGCTGGGTGGACGGTGAGACGCAGTGGGTGACGGTGACGGCCTGGCGGGCGCTGGCGGTCAACCTGATCGGTTCGCTGGCCAAGGGCGATCCGGTGCTGGTCAGCGGCCGGCTGCGGGTGCGGGAGTGGACGGAGGGGGAGGCGAAGCGGAGCCGGGTCGAGATCGACGCCAGATCGGTCGGGCACGACCTCACCCGCGGCACCACGGCATTCCGGTGGGCGACGGGGGTGCGCGGGCAGTCGCCGGGTGGCGCCGGGCCGGCCGGGGCGGAGCCAGGGGGCGGGGTGGTGCCGCCGTGGATCGCCGGCGCACTGGAGGCGCGCAGGGCCTCCGCGGCGGCCGTCGGGGCCCCGGGTGCGGCGGCCGCCGCGGAG
>NZ_MSJQ01000246.1 GCF_014596515.1 Streptomyces sp. CBMA156 | reverse complement strand
GGCCTCCCGGCCCGCCCGCCCGCGGCCCCGCGCTCCCGCTGGGGACGGCGGTAGCGCCCGGGCCGGCCGGCCCGCTCCGTGCGGCAGGCCGGGAAAGCCCCCGGACGGCAAGGAGCCCTCGTCCGCCCCACCGGGGCGGACGAGGGCTCCTTGAGCAGGGACCTGCCTAGCAGCCGATCAGCCGCGCGCCCAGGTACGCCTTGACCTGGTCCAGCGAGACCCGCTCCTGCGACATGGTGTCGCGGTCGCGGACGGTCACCGCGTTGTCCTCAAGGGTGTCGAAGTCGACCGTGACGCAGAACGGCGTGCCGATCTCGTCCTGGCGGCGGTAGCGCTTGCCGATCGCGCCGGCGTCGTCGAACTCGACGTTCCAGGCGGTGCGCAGGTCGGCGGCCAGGCCGCGGGCCTTCGGGGACAGCTCGGCGTTGCGCGACAGCGGCAGGACGGCGACCTTGACCGGGGCCAGCCGCGGGTCGAGCCGCATGCCGACGCGCTTCTCCATGACGCCCTTGGCGTTCGGCGCCTCGTCCTCGAAGTAGGCGTCGATCAGGAACGCCAGCATGGCGCGGTTGAGGCCCGCCGCCGGCTCGATGACGAACGGGAAGTACCGCTCGCCGGACTCCTGGTCGAAGTACTTCAGGTCCTGGCCGGAGGCCTCGCTGTGCACCCGCAGGTCGTAGTCGGTGCGGTTGGCCACGCCCTCCAGCTCGGAGAACTCGGTGCCGCCGAAGTTGAAGCGGTACTCGATGTCCACCGTGCGCTTGGCGTAGTGGGAGAGCTTCTCCTTCGGGTGCTCGAAGAAGCGCATGTTCTCGGTGCGCAGGCCGAGGCCGACGTACCAGTCCCAGCGCTGCTGGAGCCAGTACTCGTGCCACTCCTCGTCCTCACCCGGCTTGACGAAGAACTCCATCTCCATCTGCTCGAACTCGCGGGTCCGGAAGATGAAGTTGCCGGGGGTGATCTCGTTGCGGAAGCTCTTGCCGGTCTGGGCGATGCCGAACGGCGGCTTCTTGCGCGAAGTGGTCTGGACGGCCTTGAAGTTGGTGAAGATGCCCTGGGCGGTCTCCGGGCGCAGGAACGCGAGGCCGCTCGCCTCCTCGGTGACGCCGAGGTGGGTCTTCAGCATGCCCGAGAAGTCCTTGGGCTCGGTGAACTGGCCCTTGGTGCCGCAGTCGGGGCAGTTGACGTCCTTGAGGCCGTTCGGCGGCGGGAAGCCGTGCTTGGCCTCGTACTTCTCCTCCAGGTGGTCGGCCCGGTGGCGCTTGTGACAGGAGAGGCACTCGGTCAGCGGGTCGTTGAAGGTCGCGACGTGGCCGGAGGCCTCCCACACCTCGCGGGCGAGGATCACCGACGAGTCGAGTCCGACGACGTCCTCACGGGCCTGGACCATCGCACGCCACCACTGGCGCTTGATGTTCTCCTTGAGCTCGACACCCAGCGGTCCGTAGTCCCAGGCGGCACGCGTGCCGCCGTAGATCTCGCTGCAGGGGTAGACGAAGCCACGGCGCTTGCTCAGGCTGACGATCGTGTCGATCTTGTCGGCGGCCACAGTGCTCTCTTCAGTACGTACGGCACGGTCAGGGCACGGCTGGTTACGCGTACCCGAATACCTCAGGTTACCGGCCATACGGGTACGTGATTCAAATCGGTATCGTCCGGCCGCCCCCACCCTCCGTCACCTTCCGTTCACCCGTCCGAGTGAGTTGACAATCATTTCCATCTAAGATGAGAATGATTGTCATGATGATCGGACTGACTCGACGACGCGCTCGCCGCTCCATAGCCATCGGCACCACCGCCCTCGCCGCCTCGCTGGCCCTCACGGCCTGCGGAGGCAGCAGCGGCGCCGCGGACGGCAGCGGCAGGCTGAAGGTCGTCGCGTCCTTCTACCCGATGGAGTACCTGGCCCAGCAGATCGGCAAGGAGCACGTCGCGGTCACCGACCTCACCGCGGCCGGCGTCGAGCCGCACGACCTGGAGCTCACCGCCAAGCAGGTCGGCACGGTCCAGAAGGCCGACGCGATCATCTACCTCAAGGGCCTCCAGCCCACCGTCGACCAGGCCGTCGCGCAGTCGTCCAGCAAGCACAAGATCGACGCCACCGCCACCGCCCCGCTGGTCGACCACCACCTCGACGAGGGCACCGAGGAGGAGGGCCACGGGGGCGAGGGCCACAAGCACGAGGGCCCGGCCGGCGACCCGCACATCTGGCTCGACCCGACCCGCTACGCGGCGATCGCCAAGACCGTCGGCGACGAGTTCGCCAAGGCCGACCCGTCCCACGCCGAGGACTACCGGAAGAACACCGACGACCTGGTCACCAGGCTCACCGCGCTCGACCAGGAGTTCCGGGCCGGACTGAAGGACACCAGGACGAAGACCTTCGTCACCAGCCACGCCGCCTTCGGCTACCTCGCCGACCACTACGGCCTCACCCAGGTCGCCATCAACGGCGTCGACCCGGAGTCCGAGCCCACCCCGGCCCGGCTGACCGC
The DNA here is from genome assembly GCF_014596515.1 of Streptomyces sp. CBMA156. Classification (GTDB taxonomy): domain Bacteria; phylum Actinomycetota; class Actinomycetes; order Streptomycetales; family Streptomycetaceae; genus Kitasatospora. The sequence goes on along the minus strand of NZ_MSJQ01000246.1, from coordinate 51,478 downwards.
GGTGCAGAAGGCCGCCAGGGACAACGGCGTCACCACGATCTTCTTCGAGACCCTGGTCGACCCCAAGCTCGCCGACACCGTCGCCAAGGACCTCGGCCTCAAGACCGCCGTCCTGGACCCCCTGGAGGGCGTCAAGGACACCGCCAAGGACGACTACCTGTCCGTCATGAGGCAGAACCTGGCCAACCTCCAGGCCGCCCTCGGCGCCCCGGCCGCGACCGACGCCCCCGCCCCGGCCGGGACTCCCGGAGCCGACGCCACCACCCCTGCCGCCACCAGCTGACGGGAATCCGCACCATGACCGACCCGATACCCCCGGCCGTCCGCCTCCGTGACGCCGTCGCCTCGCGCGGCGGCCGGCCGGTGCTGCGCGGCGTCGACCTCACCGTCCGCCCCGGCGAGGTCGTCGCCCTGCTCGGCGCCAACGGCTCCGGCAAGTCGACCACCGTCAAGGCCGTGATCGGCTCCGTCCCGCTGGAGCAGGGCACCCTGGAACTGTTCGGCACCCCGCGCCGCTCCTTCCGCGCCTGGCACCGGATCGGGTACGTCCCGCAGCGCACCACCGCCGCCTCCGGCGTCCCCGCCACCGTGCGCGAGGTGGTCTCCACCGGTCGGCTGCCGCAGCACCGGCTGCTGCCGTTCCGCCGCAGGGACCGCGAGGCGGTGGACCGCGCGCTGGCCGCCGTCGGCATGCTGGAGCGGGCCGAGGACGGCGTCGCCGACCTGTCCGGCGGCCAGCAGCAGCGGGTGCTGATCGCCCGCGCCCTGGTCGGCTCCCCCGACCTGCTGATCATGGACGAGCCGATGGCCGGCGTGGACGCCGCCAGCCAGCAGGTGCTGGCCGACACCCTGCGCGCCGAGGTCGGCCGCGGCGCCTCCGTCCTCCTCGTGCTGCACGAACTCGGGCCGCTGGAGCCGCTGATCGACCGCGCCGTGGTGCTGCGGGACGGCTGCGTCGCCCACGACGGCCCGCCCGTGCCCAACACCGGCCTGCACGCGCTGCCCGGCCACGACCACGTCCACCCGCACGCCGACCTGACCCCGCCGAGGCTGCTCGCATGACCGAGATGCTCTCCTACGACTTCATGCAGCGCGCGCTGCTCGCCGCCGTCCTGGTCGGGATCACCGCCCCGGCCGTCGGCATCTACCTGGTGCAGCGCCGCCAGGCGCTGATGGGCGACGGCATGGGCCACGTCGCGATGACCGGCGTCGGCCTCGGCTTCATCTTCCAGACCAGCCCGGTCTGGATGGCCGTGCTGGTCTGCGTGCTCGGCGCCGTCACCATGGAACTGGTCCGCTCGCGCGGCAACCAGCGCGGCGACATCGCCCTCGCGATGCTCTTCTACGGCGGCATGGCCTGCGGCAAGCTGCTGGTCTCGCTCTCCGCGCAGGCCGGGGCCGGCTCGCTGGAGAGCTACCTGTGGGGCTCCATCCTCACCGTCGCCCCCGCCGACCTGGCCGTCATCGCAGGGCTCGGCGCGGTGGTCATCGCGGTCACCGTCGGCCTGCGCCGCCAGCTCTTCGCGATCTGCCAGGACGAGGACTTCGCCCGGGTCACCGGCCTGCCGGTGCGCACCCTCAACCTGCTGCTCGCGGTGATGGCCGCGGTCACCGTCACGGTCGCCATGCGGGTGGTCGGGCTGCTGCTGGTCAGCGCGCTGATGGTGGTCCCGGTGGTCGCCGCCCAGCAGCTCACCCGCTCCTTCGCCGCCACCCAGGCCGCCTCGATCGCGCTCGGCGTGATCGTCTCGCTGGCCGGCGTCACCGGCTCCTACCACCTCGACGTGCCCTCGGGGCCGGCCATCGTGCTGCTCGCCATCGCGGTCTTCGCGGTGTTCAGCCTGCTCGCCGCCCCGCTCGCCCGACGGCGCCACCGCGGCGCGGCCGAGAGCGGGCCGAAGGTCTGCGACGTCGAACTGCCGGAACAGGCCGCCGCCGGTCCCTCCGGCACGACCACCCCTGGGCGGGGGGCCGGGCTGGCACAATGATGTGCGAGACGCCCACGACCCCAGGAGGACCCACGGTGACCACCGCAGGCCCGTCGCCGCGCGCCCGATCGACCCGGCAGCGTGCAGCCGTCTCGGCCGCCCTGGACGAGATCGCGGACTTCCGCAGCGCGCAGGAGCTCCACGACCTGCTCAAGCACCGCGGGGACTCCGTCGGTCTGACCACGGTCTACCGCACGCTCCAGTCACTCGCGGACGCCGGTGAGGTGGACGTGCTGCGCACCGCCGACGGCGAGGCGGTCTACCGCCGGTGCAGCAGCGGACACCACCACCACCTGGTCTGCCGGCACTGCGGTGCCACCGTCGAGGTGGAGGGCCCCGCGGTGGAACGCTGGGCCAACTCGGTCGCCGCCGAGCACGGTTTCAGCGACATCGCGCACACCCTGGAGATCTTCGGGACCTGCGCGGAGTGCGCCAAGAGGATCTGAGCACGGCCCGTACGACGGAGAGGACCCACCGGCTCCCCGGTGGGTCCTCTCCGTCGTACGGGTCCGTCGTGCGGATCCGATCTACGCGTCCGACGCGCGGGTCCGGAGCGCCTCAGCGCGGCGACGGGACGGGCGCGCCGACCTCGTTCGGGATCGCCCCGCCGAAGCGCCGGTCGCGCATCGCGTACTGCTCGCAGGCGCGCCACAGGTCACGGCGGTCGAAGTCCGGCCAGAGCACGTCCTGGAACACGAACTCGGCGTAAGCCGACTGCCAGAGCAGGAAGTTGGAGGTGCGCTGCTCACCGCTGGGGCGCAGGAACAGGTCCACGTCCGGCATGTCCGGGTGGTACATGTACCTGGCCAGGGTCTTCTCGTTGACCTTCTTCGGGTCCAGCTTCCCGGCCGCGACGTCCTGGGCGATCGCGTGCGCCGCGTCGGCGAGTTCGGCCCGGCCGCCGTAGTTGACGCACATGTAGAGCGTGACGGCGTCGTTGTCCCTGGTCTGCTCCTCGGCGACCTGGAGCTCCTGGACGACGCTCTTCCACAGCTTGGGCATCCGGCCCGCCCAGCGGATCCGCACGCCCATCGCGTCCATCTCGTCGCGGCGGCGGGCGATGACGTCCCGGTTGAAGTTCATCAGGAACTTCACCTCGTCGGGCGAGCGCTTCCAGTTCTCGGTGGAGAACGCGTACAGCGAGATGTTCTTGACCCCGAGCTCGATGGCGCCCTTGAGCACGTCCATCACCACGGACTCGCCGACCTTGTGGCCCTCGGTGCGGGGCAGCCCGCGCTCCTTCGCCCAACGGCCGTTGCCGTCCATCACGATGGCGACGTGGCCGGGGACCAGCTCGCCGGGGATCTTCGGGGGCTGTGCGCCGCTGGGGTGCGGGGTCGGGGGGACGTACGCCCTCTGCTTGCCGCCGCCGAAGAGCCGTCGCGCTGCCATGTGCTCACTTCTCCACGTATCTCATCGAGCGGATGCCCCGCTCCAGGTGCCACTGCAGATAGGCCGCGACCAGGCCGCTGCCCTCCCGCCAGTACCGGGGCTCACAGGAATCGGCCGTCTGCCAGTCCCCTGACAACAGCGCCCCGAGCAGTACCAGTGTCTCAGGGGAGGGTACGGCACATCCGGGCACTCGGCAGTCCCCGCAGAGCACCCCGCCCGCGGGGAGCGAGAAGAAACGGTTCGGCCCCTCCAGGCCGCATTTGGCGCAGTCGGTGAAGCTCGCGCCGTACCCGTTCACCGCGAGCGAGCGCAGCAGGAAGGCGTCCATCACCAGGTGCGACTCGTGCAGTCCGGCCGCCAGGGTGCGCAGTCCGCCGACCAGCAGCAGGTACTGCTGGACGGCCGGTTCGCCCTCGTTCTCGGCGAAGCGCTCGGCGGTCTCCAGCATCGCGGTGCCGGCGGTGTAGCGGCCGTAGTCGGTGACGATCGAACCGCCGTACGGCGCGATGGTCTCCACCTGGGTGCAGAGCGGCAACCCGCGGCCGAACAGCTCACTCCCCCGGCTGAAGAACTGCACGTCCACGTGCGAGAACGGTTCCAGCCGGGCGCCGAACTTGGACTTGGTCTTCCGCACCCCGCGCGCGACCGCCCGCACCTTGCCGTGGTGGCGGGTCAGCAGGGTGATGATCCGATCGGCCTCGCCGAGCTTCTGCGCCCGCAGCACGACGCCGTCGTCCCGGAAAAGACTCATGGGGACCATTCTCCCCCACCCGGCACCGGTGCCGGACAGCCGTGTTGCCCGCACCGGGGCCGTGGGGGAGGACCACTGCGGTGCGGGTCACGGCGGGCCCGGAGGGGGGAGTCCGGGCCCGTTTTGTGGGGGATTCGGAGTGGTCTGCGGGAATCTCGGTGTGGCGCCACCGGACTGTTCGTGCCGTCGACTGATTCGTGCCGTCGGTCGGTCGTGCGGCCTTCGGTCGTGCGGCCGGTCGGTCGCGCCGCCGTCCGTTCGCGGCGTCGGCTACTTGTACGGCGCCCGGGTCGCCGCCTCCAGCAGCGCCCCGACCCTGGACTTCGGCAGGTCCAGGCACTGCCCGACCGCGGCCAGCGCGTCGCGCTCCTGCGGCAGGTAGCGCCCGTCGGCCAGCGCGATCCCCGCGCCCTGCAACAGCAGCCGCTCGCGGCCGTGGTGGGCCAGGTGCGGGGTGAGCGGTTCGAGCACCGCGTGCAGTTCGACGGCCAGCCCGCCGGACTCCCCCGGCCTCCGGCCGGGAGGTGCCCCCAGGTCGTGGGCTTCGTGGAGTTCACCGCCGAGCCCGGAGAGCGCGGCGAGCGCGGCCAGCACCTGGGCCTCGCCGCAGTCCTCGAACCCGGCCTCGCGCACCGCCGTGCAGGCCGCGTCGCGGGCCGCCCGGTGGGCGGTGCCGCCGGCCGCGAGCAGGGCCAGCGCGATGGTGTACTGAGCGTCCCGCAGCATCGCGCCGAGGCGCACGCTGGTGGGCTGCTCCAGGCTCTCGACGCCGTACCGGCCGTGGCAGCCGGTGCACTGCACACTGCCGATCACCGGTCCGAGCGGGACCACCGGGGTCCCCAGCAGCCGCAGCCACCGCCGGCCGTGCTGCCGGCGGTAGTTGCGGTCCCCGCCACAGCCGGGGCAGAAGAAGTCACCGAGAACGTCAGTCCGCCACCTCGGGCGAACACCCCACAACCTGGTCACGGCGCCACTCCCCAGACATGGCAGGCGGCCTGCTCGACAATGGGCAGGTCACGCGACCGGACACCGAGCCGTCCCACCGACCCGGCTTTCCGGTGGATCGATGTTGCCACGGTTACCGGCACGTGTCAGTACCTCGAACGGCTTCCGATCCGAAAAAATGTGGCGCAGGACACAGCGCCGGGCGCGGTGCGCGGCGGGCACGGCGAAGGGCCGCCCCGCGGGACGGCCCTTCGCACACCACCCTTGCGAATCAGTCGCGCTGCGCCCGGTTGACGGCGCTGATCATCGCCTTCAGCGAGGCCAGCACGGTGTTGCCGTCGATGCCGACGCCCCACCGCACCTTGCCGTCCACCGCGCACTCCACGTACGCGGCGGCCTGGGCGTCGCCGCCCTCGCTCAGCGCGTGCTCGGCGTAGTCCAGGACGCGTACGTCCACGCCGATCCTGGCCAGCGCGTCGGCGAAGGCCGAGACCGGGCCGTTGCCGGCGCCGGTCATGGTCACCGGAGCGCCGTCCACCAGGGCCTCGGCGGTCAGCGCGTCCCGGCCGTCCTCGGTGGTCAGGGTGCGCGAGCCGCTCAGCGCGATCCGGCCCCACGGGTTGTCGGTGGTCGGCAGGTACTCGTCCTCGAAGACTCGCCAGATCTCGGCCGGGCTGACCTCGCCGCCCTCGGCGTCGGTCTTGGCCTGGATGATCCGGGAGAACTCGATCTGCATCCGGCGCGGCAGGTCCAGCTTGTGGTCGTTCTTCAGCACGTACGCCACGCCGCCCTTGCCGGACTGGCTGTTGACCCGGATGACCGCCTCGTAGGTGCGGCCGACGTCCTTCGGGTCGATCGGCAGGTACGGCACGCCCCAGGTGTGCTCCTCCACCGGCACGCCCGCCGCCTTCGCGTCCGCTTCCAGGACGTCGAAGCCCTTCTTGATGGCGTCCTGGTGCGAACCGGAGAAGGAGGTGTACACCAGGTCGCCGGCGTACGGGTGGCGCGGGTGCACCTCCATCTGGTTGCAGTACTCGGCGGTGCGGCGCACCTCGTCGATGTCGGAGAAGTCGATCCGCGGGTCGATGCCCTGCGAGAACAGGTTCATCCCCAGCGTCACCAGGTCGACGTTGCCGGTCCGCTCGCCCTGCCCGAACAGGCAGCCCTCGATGCGGTCCGCGCCGGCCATGTAGGACAGCTCGGCGGAGGCGACGGCGGTGCCGCGGTCGTTGTGCGGGTGCACCGACAGGCAGACGGACTCGCGGCGGGACAGGTGGCGCGACATCCACTCGAACTGGTCGGCCTGGACGTTGGGGGTGGCCCGCTCGACGGTGGCGGGCAGGTTCAGGATGATCTCGCGGCCCTCGCCCGGCTGCCAGACGTCCATGACCGCCTCGCAGACCTCCAGCGCGAAGTCCAGCTCGGTGTCGACGAAGATCTCCGGCGAGTACTGGTAGCCGAAGGCGGTGTCCTCGCCCAGCAGCTTCTCCGCGTACTCCATCACCAGCCGGGTGCCCTCGGTGGCGATCGCCTTGGTGGCCGCCCTGTCGTTGCGGAACACCACCCGGCGGAACAGCGGCGCGGTCGCGTTGTACAGGTGGACGGTCGCCCGCGGGGCGCCGACCAGCGACTCCACGGTCTTCTCGATCAGTTCCTCGCGGGCCTGCGTCAGCACCGAGATGGTGACGTCCTCGGGGATCGCCCCCTCCTCGATCAGCGACCGCACGAAGGCGTGGTCGGTGGCGCCGGAGGAGGGGAAGCCGACCTCGATCTCCTTGTAGCCCATCTTCACCAGCAGGTCGAACATCATCCGCTTGCGGGCCGGGGACATCGGGTCGATCAGCGCCTGGTTGCCGTCCCGCAGGTCGGTGGAGAGCCAGCGCGGCGCCTTGGTGATCACCTTCTCCGGCCAGGTCCGGTCCGGCAGGTCCACGGTGCCGAACGGCAGGTAGCGCCCGTACCGCATGCCGGACGGGCGCTGGCGCACCGAGGCGGCGGTGATCGGGGTGGGGCGGTCGACGAAGGGGCGGCCGGCGGGGACGGGCGCGGCGGAGTTCTGCTCGGTCATGGAGGTGACTCGGCTTCCTGTGATGCGTACTGCGGGCGGGTCCGGTGGTCGACACCTGGTCGACACCGACTGGCCGGCCTCTGCTGCCGCTCGCGATACACCGTCGGATCGCCGATTGCGCGCACAGCTCGTTCCCCGCGGCGAGGGTGCCGGCCCCTGTGGACTACAGGCCCTCGACGCGGCAGCTAAGAAGAAGCAGCCCGTTGCGCATGATGGCCCCAGCGTAACCCAGCGCCGCGCGCCCCCGAAGTGATCCGGGCTTCCGTTCCACTCCTTGAGACACCGGCCGGTCCCGTCAAAGATGGTGACAACAAGTCATCGAGGCCTCACCCTGGGCGACATGACTGCAGCAGTGCCGCTCTGCACGATCGTCCCGCCGTACGTCCTGGACCGCCTCGCCGAGGCCGGTCACGAGCCCGCCGTCCACTCCCTCGCCCTCGACGCCGCGCACCGCGCGGCCCGCCTCGCCCCGCCCCCGGCCGTCGCCGGCGCCCCCGGCCTCAGCAGGGTGGTCTGCGACGCCGCCCACGGCCAGCGGCTGCCCGGCCGCCGGGTGCGCGCCGAGGGGCAGGGCGCCTCCTCCGACAGCTCCGTCAACCGCGCCTACGACGGCCTGGGCGCCACCTTCGCGCTCTACGCCGACGCCTTCGGCCGGCACTCGATCGACGACCGGAACCTGCGGCTGGACGCCAGCGTCCACTACGGCCGCGACTACGACAACGCCTTCTGGAACGGCCACCAGATGGTCTTCGGCGACGGCGACAACGTGGTGTTCGGCGACTTCACCGCCTGCATCGACGTGATCGGCCACGAACTCACCCACGGCGTCACCCAGTTCACCGCCGGCCTGGACTACCAGGACCAGCCCGGCGCGCTCAACGAGTCGGTCTCCGACGTCTTCGGCTCGCTGGTCAAGCAGTACGCGCTGCACCAGGGCGCCGCCGACGCCGACTGGCTGATCGGCGCCGGGCTGCTCGCCCCCGGCGTCCAGGGGGTGGCGCTGCGCTCGATGAAGGCGCCCGGCACCGCCTACGACGACCCGCAGCTCGGCAAGGACCCGCAGCCCGCGCACATGCGGGACTACGTGGACACCTCCCAGGACAACGGCGGGGTGCACATCAACTCCGGCATCCCCAACCACGCGTTCTACCTGCTGGCCACCGCGCTCGGCGGCTCGGCCTGGGAGCGCGCGGGGCGGATCTGGTACGACGCGCTGACCGGGCGCACGCTGCCCGCCGACGCCGGCTTCACCGCCTTCGCCCGGGCCACCGTGGCCGCAGCAGCGGCCCGCTACCCCGGCGACCGGTCGGTGGTGGACACCGTCACGGCCTCCTGGGCGCAGGTCGGGATCAGCCCGGGGTGACGGCGCCCGGCGGCCCGGGGCGGTCGGCGGCCCGGGGCGGTGGCCCGGGGGTGGCGGCCCGGGCCCGGGGATGGTTGAGACCGGGTTGAGGCGGGCTTAAGGTCACGGTCCGGGAAAAGCCCGGCAAACCCCCTCCCCGGGTAGCACCATGGACACCATGCGTATCCAGGTGACCCGGACCGGCGGCTTCGCGGGGATCGTCCGCCATGCGGAGATCGACACCGCCGACCGCACGGACGCCCCGCACGTGCACGCACTCGCCCGCGAGGCCGTCGCGGGCGGGCTGCGCGCGCCCTCGTACGGGGTGCCGGACGGCTTCCACTACGAGATCACCGTCGACGGCCGGACGGTGCACTGCGCAGACCCAAAGCTCACCGACTCGCAGCGCGAGCTGGTCTCCCTGGTACTGCGCGAGGGCGCCTAGCACCGGGACAGGGAGGCGGGCGGCCCCCCGCCTGACGCCCCGTGGGGCCGGACCGACGACACGGGCCCGGCCGGACGCGAAACGTCCGGCCGGGCCCTCGACAGTCCCGCCGTGGTGAACTCCCCCGTCAGGGGCCGTGGTTGGGAAGCTCCCGGTCCGGCACCCCCCGGTTCACGAGCCCCCCGGTTCACGAGCCCCCGGCTCAGAAGCCCAGCTTGCGCAGCTGCTTGGGGTCGCGCTGCCAGTCCTTGGCGACCTTGACGTGCAGGTCCAGGTAGACCGGCGTGCCGAGCAGCGCCTCGATGTGCTTGCGGGCGGTGGTGCCGACGTGCTTCAGCCGCGCGCCCTTGGCGCCGATCACGATCGCCTTCTGGCTCTGCCGCTCGATGTAGACGTTGGCGTGGATGTCCAGCAGCGGGCGGTCCGCCGGGCGGCCCTCGCGCGGGAGCATCTCCTCGACCACGACGGCCAGCGAGTGCGGCAGTTCGTCGCGCACGCCCTCCAGCGCGGCCTCGCGGATCAGCTCGGCGACCATGACCTGCTCGGGCTCGTCGGTGAGGTCGCCCTCCGGGTAGAGCTGGTCGCCCTCCGGCAGCAGCTTGGTGAGCAGGTCGGCGACCAGTTCCACCTGCTTGTCGCCCACGGCGGAGACCGGGATGATCTCGTCCCACTCGAAGCCCAGCTCGATGCCGAGCTGGTGGATCGCGATCAGCTGCTCGGCCAGGCGCTTGGAGTCGACCAGGTCGGTCTTGGTGACGATGGCGACCTTCGGGGTCTTCTTGATCCCGGCGATCTCCTTGGCGATGAACTTGTCGCCGGGGCCGATCTTCTGGTCGGCGGGCAGGCAGAAGCCGATCACGTCGACCTCGGCCCAGGTGGTGCGGACCAGGTCGTTGAGGCGTTCGCCGAGCAGGGTGCGCGGCTTGTGCAGACCGGGGGTGTCGACCAGCACGAGCTGGGCGTCCGGGCGGTGCACGATGCCGCGCACGGTGTGCCGGGTGGTCTGCGGGCGGTCGGAGGTGATCGCGACCTTCGTCCCCACCAGAGCGTTGGTCAGGGTCGACTTGCCCGCGTTGGGCCGGCCGACGAAGCACGCGAACCCGGAGCGGTACGAGGAGGAAGGGGCATTCATGGGCTCCATTCTCCCTGATCACCGGAGCCCCGCCGTCCGGGCCCGCCTCCGGGGGTTTCAGGACACCCGCTCAGCCCTTCTTGCCGCCCTTCCCGCCCTTGCCGCCGGTGGGGATCAGCGAGACCACCACCAGCGCCAGCAGGAAGCCGAGCGAGCCGAACAGCCAGACGTCCGACTTGGTCTCCTGCCACTTGCCCAGCCCCATCACGAACAGCAGCAGCCCGGCGAAGAACGCCACCGCCCCCATGCCCCCAGCCCCCTCACCGAGTCCACTCCCCCCGGTGAGATTATCTGCCAGGCACGGCCGGAGGCCATGCCGGTCGGCACGGTCGCCGAAGGCCCGCCACGGGACCCCCGACGGCCCCGTGCGGGCCTCCCGCGCCCGAGGCCCGTACAGTCCTCGTGCCGACCCCGTACGGGCCCCTCGACGGGCCTCAGCGCGCCTCGGCGGCCACCCGCAGCGTCCCGTCGGGACCGGCCAGCAGCACCGGCGTCCCGGCCCCGCCCAGGTCCCGTACGGCCGCCAGGTCCGCCTCGTCCGGCTGCTCCGCCTCGCTCACCACGGCCGCCGCCTCCAGCGACCTGGCGCCGCTGGCCACCGCCATCGCCACCGCCGTCCGCAGGGCGCTCAGCCTCAGCGACTCCAGCGCGACCGTCCCGGCCACGTAGGTGCGACCGGTCTCGTCACGCACCGCGGCCCCCTCGGCGACGCCGTTGCGGGCGCGGGCCGAGCGGGCCAGGGTGATGATCTTCTTGTCTTCGGGATCGAGCTCGACGATGTCACTCATGCCGCCGAGCATAGGCACCCGGCGCCGGTCAGTGGCCGACCGGGTGGGTCCGCCCCGGGTTCGGCCTGAGGACCTTGACGAAGGTCTTCGGCCCGGTCGGCCGCGCCTCCTCGTGCTCGGCGCGCTCGCGCCAGAACGGGTTGTCGTGCGGCAGGTGGCTGCTCACCCTGCCGTACATGCCGAAGGTCGTCAGGACGATCCCGAAGACGAACGCGAACAGCACGTTCGACATCCGGAAGTTGAGGATGTTGGCGTCCGGCCGCCCGAGCACCGTCAGGCCGTAGAAGCCGGACAGGACGAACAGCACGCCGACCGCCATGTTGAGGTTGGACGCGAAGTTCCCGCCGATCACCGCCCCCAGCACCAGGACCGCGCCCGCCACGATGGACAGGATGCTCAGCGCCCCGTTGGTCGACAGCCCGGCGATCCGGTCACCGTGGGTGGACAGGAAGCCGGAGTGGTCGGCCAGCCCCAGGCACCCGAACACGATCAGGAAGATCCCCCCGAGCCCCGCCCCGATCCGCCACACCAGGGCGAGTCGTCTGTCGACGGACGGCAGAGTGTCTTGCAGCTTCATGGCGACCTCCAGAGCTCGGCCATGGTCTAGCTGTAGGGATGGAGCTTCTCCATGTGCGGCGTCTCGTGCATGTAGAGCGAGCCGCACTGCTGGCAGCAGCGCAACCCGGTGCCCCACTCCTCCTCGGGCCGGGTCTCGGCGTCGTCGGACATGGTCCGGCCGCAGAGCGCCACCGACGGGTCCTCGTCCCGCACCACGTGCCAGGACTTGACTCCGCCGGCCGCCCCCTGCGGGCCGTACTCCGCGCGAAGTTTGTGCGTCATGCCCTCCATGGTCGCTCGGCGACCGCCCGCCCGCTACTCGCCCGGGGACTCCCCGGCGTCCTCGGCGCGGACGGGGGCGGCGACCATGGAGCCGATCCGGTTGCGCCGGCCCGCCGAGGACTCGGCGGTCAGCAGGATGCCGGTCAGGCCGCCCGCGACCGGCTCGGGCAGCGGGATCTCGCAGGCGGAGCCGGGGATCGGCACCCGGCCCAGGTGCTTGGCCAGCAGGCCGCCGACGGTCTCGACGTCCTCGTCCTCCAGCTCGATGCCGAACAGCTCGCCCAGGTCCTCCACCAGCAGCCGGGCGGTGATCCGGTACGAGCCGTCACCGAGGTCCTCCACCGGGGCGATCTCCCGGTCGTACTCGTCGGTGATCTCCCCGACGATCTCCTCCAGGACGTCCTCGATGGTGACCAGGCCGGCCGTGCCGCCGTACTCGTCGATCACGATCGCCACGTGCGAGCGGCGCTGCTGCATCTCGCGCAGCAGGTCGCCGGCCGGCTTGGAGTCGGGGACGAAGACGGCCGGGCGCATCACCGCGCCGACCTCCTCGGACTCCGCCTCCCGGTTGATGTGGGTGCGGCGCACCAGGTCCTTGAGGTAGACGATGCCGACCACGTCGTCCTCGTTGTCGCCGACCACGGGAATGCGCGAGAAGCCCGAGCGCAGCGCCAGGGTGAGCGCCTGCCGCACGGTCTTGTGCCGCTCGATCATCACCAGGTCGGTGCGCGGCACCATCACCTCGCGCACGATGGTGTCGCCCAGCTCGAAGACCGAGTGCACCATCCGGCGCTCCTCGTCCTCGATCAGGTCGTCCTTCTCGGCGAGGTCCACCAGCGCCCGCAGCTCCGCCTCGGAGGCGAACGGCCCCTCCCGGTAACCCTTGCCCGGGGTCAGCGCGTTGCCGAGCAGGATCAGCAGCCGCGGGATCGGGCCCAGCACCGCGGCCAGCGGCAGCAGCACGAAGGAGGCCGCGGCCGCGGTGGTCACCGGGTGCTGGCGCCCGATCGTGCGCGGCGAGACCCCCACCGCGACGAAGGACACCAGCACCATCACGCCGAACGCCAGCAGCACGGCCTGCCAGGTCGGGCTGACGTTGCGCACGCAGACCACGGTGACCAGGACGGCCGCCGCCATCTCGCTGGCCACCCGGATCAGGGTGGCCAGGTTGAGGTAGCGGATCGGGTCGGAGGCGACGGTCAGCAGCCGCGCGGAGCCGCGCCGTCCGCTGCGCACCGCCTCCTCCGCCCGGAACCGGGAGACCCGGGAGATGCCCGCCTCGGCGCACGCGGCCAGCCAGCCGAGTACGACGAGCAGCACGGCACCCAGGATGAAGCTCGTACTCTCACCACTCACAGGGGTTCGGGCTCCGCGCTCAGTGGGTGGTGGGGGCCGGGGAGATGCCGCCGAGGCCCCGGCCCGCCCGCCAGTCGTCCAGGATGCGCTTCTGGAGGGCGAACATCTCCTCCTCCTCCTCGGGCTCCTCGTGGTCGTAGCCGAGGACGTGCAGCACGCCGTGCACGGTGAGCAGTTGCAGCTCCTCGTCCATCGAGTGCTTGGAGGGGGCCGCCTTGCCCTGCTGCTCGGCCACCTCGGGGCAGAGCACGATGTCGCCGAGCAGCCCCTGCGGCAGCTCCTCGCCGTCCTTGCCGGGACGCAGCTCGTCCATCGGGAAGGACATCACGTCGGTGGGTCCTGGCAGGTCCATCCACTGGATGTGCAGCTCCTCCATGGCCGCCCCGTCCACCAGGATCACGGACAGTTCGGACTGCGGGTGGATCCGCATCTTGTCCAGTGCGAAGCGGGCGACGTCGAGGATGGCTTCCTCGTCGGCCTCCCAACCGGACTCGTTGGCGATGTCGATCGACATGACGGGCTCTGTGCTCAGCTTTCGGTGCGATGGGACTGTCGGGGTGCGCGGGGTGCGCGGGGTGCGGCGGCCTTGCCGGGCCGCCGCTGGGCGGGCTTGCGGGCCGCCGGGGCGGGCTCCTCGGCCTCTTGGCGGGCGTCCCAGCGCTCGTAGGCGTCCACGATCCGGCCGACCAGCTTGTGGCGGACCACGTCGGTGCTGGTGAGGACGGAGAAGTGGATGTCCGGCACGCCGGCCAGGATCTCCTGGACCACCTTGAGGCCGCTGCGGGTTCCGCCCGGGAGGTCGATCTGGCTGGTGTCGCCGGTGACCACCACCCGGGAGTTGAACCCGAGGCGGGTGAGGAACATCTTCATCTGCTCCGGCGAGGTGTTCTGGGCCTCGTCGAGGATGATGAAGGCGTCGTTGAGGGTGCGGCCGCGCATGTACGCGAGCGGGGCGACCTCGATGGTGCCGGCCGCCATCAGACGCGGGATGGAGTCCGGGTCCATCATGTCGTGCAGCGCGTCGTACAGCGGGCGCAGGTACGGGTCGATCTTCTCGTAGAGGGTGCCGGGCAGGAAGCCCAGCCGCTCCCCCGCCTCGACCGCGGGACGGGTCAGGATGATCCGGTTGACCTCCTTGGCCTGGAGGGCCTGGACGGCCTTGGCCATCGCGAGGTAGGTCTTGCCGGTACCGGCGGGGCCGAGGCCGAAGACGATCGTGTGCTTGTCGATCGCCTCGACGTAGCGCTGCTGGTTGAGGGTCTTCGGGCGGATCGTGCGGCCCCGGTTGGACAGGATGTTCGCGGTGAACACCTGCGAGGGGGCCGGGCTGTCCGGGTCCTCCTCCTGGCTGCGGAGCATGGCGATGGAGCGCTCCACGGAGTCCTCCGTCAGGGGCTGGCCGGTGCGCAGCACCAGCATCATCTCGTTGAAGAGCCGCTGGACGAGGGCGACCTCGGCCCGGTCTCCGGTGGCGGTCACCTCGTTGCCGCGCACGTGGATGTCGGCGGCGGGGAAGCCCTGTTCGATCACGCGCAGCAGCGAGTCCGCGGCACCGAGCAGGGTGACCATCGGGTGCTTCTCGGGGATGACGAACCGGGCGCTGACGCGGCCGTCGTCGGCGGGTTCGGGGCGCGACTGTCCGTTCGTACGGGTCTGCGATGTGTCACTCATGGGTCGGCGCTGGGCCTGCCTCATCCCATCCGTGGTCTCGTGTGCCGCTCGGTGTCTCCGGGGCACCAGGGTACGCCGCGAGCGTGATCGCCGTGGCGGGCGGCGGGGCCGCACCCGTCGATGCTGCGGCAGTTCGGGGAGCGACGCGAACCCTTTTTCCGGCCGTTCACGGCGTTCACGCCGGGCGGCGGGGCGGAACGGGCACCCGGTCGAGGTCGGCGGCCAGCACCAGCTCCCCGTCGAAGTGCCTGCGGGCGTCGGCCAGGTGCCCGCCGAGGTCCGGGTAGCGCTGGGAGAAGTGGGTCAGTACCAGGGTGCGCACCCCGGCCTCGGCGGCGACCTTGGCGGCCTGCCCGGCGGTGAGGTGGCCGTGCTCCTCGGCGAGGCGGGCGTCGGCGTCGGTGAACGTCGCCTCGACCACCAGCAGGTCGCTGCCCTCGGCGAGCCGGTGCACGCCCTCGCACAGCCGGGTGTCCATCACGAAGGCGAACTTCTGGCCCGGCCGCGGCTCGCTGACCTGCTCCAGGGTCACCGTGCGGCCGTCCGCCTCGATCGCGCCCTCGTGCTGGAGCCGGCCCACCGCCGGGCCGCGCACGCCGAACGCGGCGAGCCGCTCCGGCACCAGCCGGCGGCCGTCCGGCTCGGACAGCCGGTAGCCGAAGGACTCGACGGGGTGGTCCAGCCGGACGGCGTCCAGTGCGAAGCGGGCGCCGGGCGCGGGCAGCGGCCCCGGCTCGTCGATCGGCCGGGGCCGCAGCACGGCCGTCTCGTGGTAGGCGGTGGAGTGCCGCAGCCGCTCGAAGTAGACCTCGCCGGAGGCCGGGAAGTAGACGTCGACCGGGTGCGGGACACGGTCGAGGTTGATCCGCTGGATCACCCCGGCGAGGCCCAGGCAGTGGTCCCCGTGGAAGTGGGTCACCGCGATCCGGGTGATCTGGGTGGCCGTGACCCCGGCGTGCAGCATCTGGCGCTGGGTGCCCTCACCGGGGTCGAACAGCAGGCCCTCGCCGTCCCAGCGCAGCAGGTAGCCGTTGTGGTTGCGGTGCCGGGTGGGCACCTGGCTGGCGGTGCCGAGGACGACGAGTTCGCGCTGGGACACCTGGGATCAGACCATGCTCTCGGTCATGGGCTTGCCGCCGAGCACGTGGACGTGCGCGTGGAAGACGGTCTGCCCGGCGCCCGCACCGGTGTTGAAGATCAGCCGGTAGTCCTCGACGCCCTCGTCCCTGGCCACCGCGCCCGCCTCGGCGAGCAGTTCGGCGGCGGCCTCCGGCTCGGCGGCGGCCAGCGCGGCGGCGTTCGGGTAGTGGACGTGCGGGATGACCAGCACGTGCAGGGGCGCCTTGGGGGCGATGTCCCGGAAGGCGAGGGTGCGTTCGGTCTTGCGCACCACCGTCGCGGGGATCTCGCCCGCCACGATCTTGCAGAACACGCAGTCGGGCTGGGGCTCGCCGGCCATCGGCTACTCCTCGGAGTCGGTACGTCGGGTGGTGGTGGGGCCGTACGGGCGCAGCCTAGCCGAGCCCGGCGACGGCCTGCCGGTACTCCTGGAGGTGCTTCCAGCGCACCGCGCGGATGCCGACGACGTCGCCGTCGTCCGTGTCGAAGTCCTCGGTGAGGAAGGCGACCGCGAGGATGACGAAGCCGACCAGCCAGCGCCTGGTGAGCCGCCAGGTGTTCGGGCGCATCACGCCCTTGCGGCGCACCACCCGCATCGCCATGACCCCCTTGCCCACGCTGAAGCCGGTCAGCCGGGCGAGCACCACCTGGTTGAGGAAGGACGCGGCGAGGCCGACCACCAGCAGCGCCACGAAGTACGGCACCACCGGGCCGCCGCTCTGCGCGGCGTGGCCGGCCGCGTGCCCGGTCCTCGGCCGGCTCGCGGCGTCGGCGGCCACGAAGCCGAGGCCGATCGCGAACAGCCAGTCGAGCACGACGGCCAGGAACCGCCGGCCGCCGCCCGCCTCCCCGGGGCAGGGCGGCGGCACCCGTCGCGGCTGCTCCGGCCGCGGGTGGGGGGCCGGGTACGGCTGGGCGTGGCCCTGCTGCTGCGGGTACGGCTGGGGCTGCGGCTGGTGGGCGTATCCCTGCGGTGGGTACGGCTGCGCCGGCGGGTAGGGCTGCGGCTGCGCCGGCGGGTAGGGCTGCGGCTGCGCCGGCGGGTAGGGCTGCGGCTGTGCCGGCGGGTAGGGATGCTGCGGCTGCTGTGCGTATGGATTCCGGCCGTACTGCGGCGGCGGGTAGCCCTGCGCCATGTGATTCCCCCGTGAGCTGTGGATCAAGAAACAGCCCCGCATCCTACTCACGCCCCCGCGCCCCGGAGCAGGAGGTCGGACCGGCCGACTTCCCGCTCCGGGAGGCACTGCGCCGCGGCTACGCCCAGGGCAGCGGCGGAGCCGTACGGGCCGGGGTCCCGGCGAGCGCGGCCAGGGCCAGCCGGACGCCCTCGGACAGCTGCGGGTCCTCGCCGGCCGCCCAGTGGTGCGGGGCGAACGGCACCTCGACGTCCGGGTCGACGCCGTGGTTCTCCAGGCCCCAGCCGTAGTTCTCCAGCCAGAACGCGTACTTGGGCTGGGTGACCAGGGTGCCGTCGACCAGCCGGTAGCGGCTGTCGATGCCGATCACCCCGCCCCAGGTGCGAACACCGACCACCGGGCCGATCCCGAGCGCCTGGATGGCGGCGCCGACCACGTCGCCGTCCGAGCCGGTGAACTCGTCGGCGAGCGCGACCACGGGACCGCGCGGGGCGTCCGACGGGTAGGGCAGCGAGTGGTCGACGTCCCGCACGACGTCCCAGCCGACGATCCGGCGGGCCAGCTTCTCGATCACCAGCTGCGAGGTGTGGCCGCCCCGGTTCCCCCGGACGTCGACGACCAGGCCCTCCCTGGCCATCTCGGTGCTCAGGTCGCGGTGCAGCTGGGCCCAGCCGGCCGTCTGCATGTCGGGCAGGTGCAGGTAGCCCAGCCGCCCGCCGGACAGCTCCCGGACGACGGCCCGCCGTCCGGCCACCCAGTCGTGGTACCGCAGCGGCTCCTCGTCGGCGAGCGGGACGACCACCGGGTGGCGCCGGTCGGTGCCGTCCTTCCCCGCCACGGTCAGCTCGACCGGCTGCCCGGCGGTGCCGGCCAGCAGCGGGGCCGGGCCGGCGACCGGGTCCACCGGGCGGCCGTTGACGGCGAGCACCGCGTCGCCCGGGCGGATCGCCGCGCCGGGCGCGGCCAGCGGCGAACGGGCCCTGGGATCGGAGGACTCCCCGGGCAGGATGCGGGCGATCCGCCACTGCTCGCCGTCCCTGACCAGGTCGGCGCCGAGCAGGCCCTGGCACCGGGCGGGCTCGGTGTACCGGCCGTACGGCAGCACGTAGGCGTGCGAGGTGCCGAGTTCGCCGTGCACCTCCCAGAGCAGGTCGACCAGTTCGTCGTGCGAGCCGATCCGCTCGACCAGCGGCCGGTAGCGCTCCAGCACCCCGGCCCAGTCCACGCCGGCCAGGTCGGGGCGCCAGAAGTTGTCCCGCATCAGCCGGCCGTTCTCGGCGTACATCTGCCGCCACTCGGCGGCCGGGTCGACGCTCACCCGCAGCCGGGCGAGGTCGACGGTGGTCTCCTCCTCGTCGCCGCCCTTGTGGTCGGCCGGGACGACCCGCAGCTCGCCCTCGTCCAGCACGGCCGCCCGGGTGCCGTCCCCGCTGACCGCGAAGCCGTCCAGGCCGTGCACCAGCTGCTCCACCCGGCGCTTGCGCAGGTCGAAGCGCTCCAGCACCGGGCGGGGCCGGTCGTCGTCCAACGAGGCGGCCTCGTCGCCGAGTTCACCCATCAGCGGGGCCCTGGTCCAGAGCACGCCGTCCTTGGCGGCGGCCAGTTCCTCGAAGCGGCCGCCCTCGACCGGGAAGGGGATGATCCGGTCGGCGATGCCGTCCAGGTCCACCCTGGTGACCGGTGCGGCGTCGGCCGCCGCCTCCTCGCCGTCCGCCTTCCTGGCCTTCGGCTCGTCCTCCTCCCCGCCGAGCGGGCGCCCGGCCCGCTGCGGCCCGAACGGGGAGGGCGTGTCGGCGGCCAGCGTGACCAGGTAGGGGCGGCAGCCGTTCGGGAAGGACAGGTCGAAGACGTGGGCGTCGTAGACCGGGTCGAAGTTGCGCACCGACAGGAAGGCCAGGTAGCGGCCGTCCGCGGTGAAGGAGGGCGAGGTGTCCACGAAGCGCGGCTGGGTGACCTCGCCGACCGTCCTGGTGGCCGGGTTGGCCAGCACGATCTGGCGCAGCGAGTGCGGGCCCGCCCCGCGCACCGGGCGCGACCAGGCCAGCCAGGCCGAGTCCGGGCTGAACGACAGCCCGCCGGCCTCGCCGTCGGTGCTGCGGTCCAGCTCGTGCACGGCGCCGTCGGCCAGCGCGACCAGCAGCACCCGGCCGTCGTGCACGCCGAGCGCGGCCTGCTTGCCGTCCGGGGAGACCACCAGCGAGTTGACCCGGCCGAGCTGCCCCGCGGCCAGCCGGCGGCGCTCGGCGCCGTGCAGGTCGGGGGCGAACTCCAGGGCGTCCTCGCCCTCGGCGTCGGACACCCACAGCACGCCCTGGGCGCCGTCCTCGCCCGGCACCACCCGCACCAGCCGCCCGCGCACCCCCGGCGTCTCGTCCAGCACCCGGGCCGGGCCCTCCCGGTGGGTCAGCCAGTGCACGCTGCCGCGCACCACCACGGCGCTGCCCCGGCCGGTGCGGTCGGGGGCGACGGACTCCAGCCAGTGCGCGGCGGGCACCGGACGGGGGCGGCGCCCGGCCCGCGGACCGGCCGGGCGGACGTCCAGCCGGCGCGGCTCGGCGCCCTCCAGGTCGTCCAGCAGCCAGAGGTCGCCGGCCCGGTGGAAGACCACCCGGGTGCCGTCGCTGGTGGCGCCCCGGGCGTAGAAGCCGTCCGGGTCGGCGGTGTGGCGGCGCAGGTCGGTGCCGTCCGGGAGGCTGGACCACAGCTCGCCGACGCCCTCGTGGTCGGAGAGGAAGGCGATCCTCCCGCCGTGCCCGCCGTCGGGCCGGGCGGGCCCGGCCACCCAGATCGGCGAGTCCAGCTGGCCGTCCAGTTCCTCGTGGACGCGGGCGAACTCCCGCCGGCCGAGCCACAGCCGGCCGGCCCGGCCGCCCCGGTAGCGCTTCCACCAGGCCGGGTCGCGGCCGTTGACGGTGCTCAGCAGCACCCCGTCCCCGCCCGGTTCGAAGGCGATCCCGCCGACCGGTCCGTACGGCAGCCGCTGCGGCTCGCCGCCGTCCAGCGGCACGGCGTGCGCCCAGGTGCGGCGCAGGCTGCCCTCGCCGGCGCTGGTGGCGGCGATCGGGCGGCCGTCTGCGGTCCAGCCGAGCACCCTGGTCTGGTGGCTGCCCCAGTGGGTGAGCCGGCGCGACGGGCCGCCGTCCACCGGCACCACGTGCACCTCGGGGGCGCCGTCCCGGGTGGAGGTGAAGGCGAGGTGCCGGCCGTCCGGGGAGAACCGCGGGTGGTGGACCGGCAGGTGGTCGGCCGTCAGCCGCCAGGCCCGGCCGCCGTCCAGCGGGGCGAGCCAGAGGTCGTCCTCGGCGACGAAGGCGACCAGGTCGCCGTGCAGGTGGGGATGGCGCAGGTAGGCGCCCGCCGAGGTGGTCGGAGAGGTGTTGAGGGAGTCCGTCACCCGGCCAGCCTAGGCAGGAGCAGGTACGGCCCGGGCCGGTTTTCCGAGACTCCTGGCCCCGCCCGCGGGCACCGTTGCGGCGGCCGCGGCCGGGGTGCTACGAGCGGCGGGACCGGGGTGCCGCGACCGGTTACCCGGGGGGCTACGACCAGCGGCCGGTGCGCCCGAGCAGCAGCGCGCCGGCGGCCACCCCCGCGGTGGAGGTGCGCAGCACCGAGGGGCCCAGCCGGTACGGCTTGGCGCCGGCCTCGGCGAAGGCGGCCAGCTCCTCCGGGGAGACCCCGCCCTCGGGGCCGACCACCAGGACGATGTCCCCGGTGTCCGGCAGCGCGGCGTGCGCCAGCGGCTCGGAGCCCTCCTCGTGCAGCACGGCGGCGAACGCGGCCCGCGCCAGGAGGGGCGCCAGCTGCCTGGTGGTCATCGGCTCGCGCACCTCGGGGAAGCGCAGCCGGCGG
The DNA here is from genome assembly GCF_014596515.1 of Streptomyces sp. CBMA156. Lineage (GTDB taxonomy): Bacteria > Actinomycetota > Actinomycetes > Streptomycetales > Streptomycetaceae > Kitasatospora. The sequence goes on along the minus strand of NZ_MSJQ01000246.1, from coordinate 30,656 downwards.
GACTGCTTGCCGGCCTCCCTGGCGGTGGAGCGCCACTTGGCGAGCGCCTTGGCGCCGCGCTCGCCCTTCCACTGGGTGATGCAGCGCGAGGCGGCCCACGGGACCACCACGTCCACGCCGACCTCGGTCATGGTCTCCACGGCCAGCTCGCCGCGGTCGCCCTTGGGCAGGGCCTGGACGACGACGATCCGCGGCGCGGGCTCCGGCTCGCGGCGCACGGCGGCGACCGCCACGTCGATCGCGTCCTTGCCGAGCACCTCGGCGACCGTGCCCTCCACGCCGAGCCCCAGCCCGTCGGCGAGGGTCACCGCCTCGCCCGGCTCCAGCCGCTTCACCGCGGCCGCGTGCCGCCCCTCCGGGCCGTCCAGGCGCACCACGGCCCCGGGCACGGCGGCGGCGATCCGCTCGGTCTCGACGACGAAGACGGGCGCGGTCATGACGGGGACCTTCCAGGAGGGGGCTGCGGCCGGAGGGGGCTGCGGAGGAGAGGGCGGGACACGGAAGGGGTGCCGGGGGTCGGCCCCCGGCACCCCTCCACGGACGACGGCTACCGGCCGTTGAAGGCGTCCTTCAGCCGGGAGAAGAGGCCCTGCTGGCCCGGCGCGAACTGGCCGGACGGCCGCTCCTCGCCGCGCAGCACCGCGAGGCGGCGCAGCAGGTCCTCCTGCTCGGCGTCGAGCTTGCTGGGCGTCTTCACCTCGACGTGCACTATCAGGTCGCCCCGGCCGCCGCCGCGCAGGTGGGTGATGCCCCTGCCGTGCAGCGGGATCGACTGGCCGGACTGGGTGCCGGGCCTGATGTCGACCTCCTCCAGGCCGTCCAGGGTCTGCAGCGGCACCTGGGTGCCGAGCGAGGCCGCCGTCATCGGGATGGTGACGGTGCAGTGCAGGTCGTCCCCGCGCCGCTGGAAGATGTTGTGGCTGGTCTCGGCGATCTCGACGTACAGGTCGCCGGCCGGGCCGCCGCCGGGGCCGACCTCGCCCTCGCCGGCCAGCTGGATCCTGGTGCCGTTGTCGACACCGGCCGGGATCTTGACGGTCAGGGTGCGGCGGGCGCGCACCCGGCCGTCGCCGGCGCACTCCGGGCAGGGGGTCGGCACGACGGTGCCGAAGCCCTGGCACTGCGGGCAGGGGCGGGAGGTCATGACCTGGCCCAGGAAGGACCGGGTGACCTGGGAGACCTCGCCCTTGCCGCGGCACATGTCACAGGTCTGCGCCGAGGTGCCGGGGGCCGCGCCCTCGCCACTGCAGGTGGTGCAGGTGACGGCGGTGTCGACCTGGAGTTCCTTGGTGGTGCCGAAGGCGGCCTCCTCCAGGGTGATCTCCAGCCGGATCATGGCGTCCTGGCCCCGGCGGGTGCGCGAGCGCGGGCCGCGCTGGCCCGCCGCGGCGCCGAAGAAGGCGTCCATGATGTCGGAGAAGCCGAATCCCGCCGCGCCGGCGCCGAAGCCGCCCGCGCCACCGCCGCCCGGGGACAGCGGGTCCCCGCCGAGGTCGTAGACCTGACGCTTCTGCGGATCGGAGAGCACCTCGTAGGCGGCGTTGATCTCCTTGAACCGCTCCTGCGTCTTCGGGTCCGGGTTGACGTCCGGGTGCAGTTCGCGTGCCAGGCGCCGGAACGCCTTCTTGATCTCGTCCTGCCCCGCATCCCGTCGGACGCCGAGTACCGCGTAGTAGTCCGTGGCCACCAAATGCTCCGCTTGTTCCGCCTGTAGTAGTGCTGCGACTGGTCGCCATCGCCGGATTTCCGGCGATGGCCTCTGCTAGGACTCGGCCAGGATCTGGCCCACGTACCGCGCCACCGCTCGCACCGCCCCCATTGTGCCCGGATAGTCCATCCGGGTCGGACCGATCACACCCAGTTTGGCCACGCTCTCGTCGCCCGAACCGTAGCCGACCGAAACCACCGAGGTGGAATTCAGCCCCTCGTAGGCGTTCTCCCGCCCGATCCGGACCGTCATCGCGGCGTCCCCGGTCTCACCCAGGAGGCGGAGCAGGATGACCTGCTCCTCCAGTGCCTCCAGCACCGGCTGGATGGTGAGCGGGAAGTCGTGCCCGAAGCGGGTCAGGTTGGCCGTGCCGGCCAGCATGATCCGCTCCTCGTTCTGTTCGGCGAGCGTCTCGAACAGGGTCGCCAGGACGGTGCTGACGGTCGGCCGGTCGGCCTGGTCGAACAGCGCCGGCAGTTCCTCCAGCATCCCGGGGACCTCCGGGAGCCGCCGGCCGGCGGCTCTCGCGTTGATCCGGGTCCGCAGGTCCGACAGCACCGTCTCGCCGACCGAGCCCGGGCAGTCGACCATCCGCTGCTCGACCCGGCCGGTGTTGGTGATCAGCACCAGCATCACCTTGGCCGGGGCCAGCGCCACCAGCTCGATGTGCCGGACGGTGGAGCGGGTCAGCGAGGGGTACTGCACCACCGCGACCTGCCGGGTGAGCTGCGCGAGCAGCCGCACCGTACGGGCGACCACGTCGTCCAGGTCGACGGCGCCGTCCAGGAAGTGCCGGATGGCCCGGCGCTCGGGGGCGCTCATGGGTTTGATCTCGGCGAGCTTGTCGACGAAGAGGCGGTACCCCTTGTCGGTGGGGATGCGGCCGGCGCTGGTGTGCGGCTGGTGGATGTAACCCTCCTCCTCCAGCGCCGCCATGTCGTTGCGGACGGTCGCCGGCGAGACCCCGAGGTTGTGCCGTTCCACCAGGGCCTTGGAGCCGACCGGCTCCTCGGTGCCCACGTAGTCCTGCACGATCGCGCGGAGCACGGCGAGCTTGCGTTCGTCCAGCTGGCGGACCTCACCGGCCATGGGGCGCGCACCTCCGTCTTCGCACGTTGTCCGTCTGTGTCCCTTGCTGCCGCGGGCCGCTTCCCGAGACCCCGGCCTGGCACTCTGAACACGCGAGTGCCAGAACCGTACCTGCCAGTGTAAGGCCCGGGCCCTACGGCAGGAACGGTCCGGCCGGGGTGATCCTCCCCGCAGTTCCAGCCACGGCCCGCGGGGCCCCCGCGGTTCGATCCTCCCGGCGCCGGGGTGGTGCCCGGAGGCCGTCCGGGTGGCAGCATCGAAAGCGACGGCGAACGGAGGAGCAAGCGATGTCGAGCTCGGGCCAGCACACCCGTTTCGCGCCCGACCGCGGTCTGACCGGCCGCATGGTCGCGACGATGTTCGTGATCGGGCTGCTGTACGTCGGTTTCACCGGCCTGCTGATCGCGCTGCTGCGCGGCGCGTGGCCACTGATCGTCCTGATCTCCGGCGGGCTGTTCGTGGCCCAGTTCTGGTTCAGCGACAAGATCACCGAACGGGCGATGGGAGCCCGCCAGGTGTCCCCCGAACAGTTCCCCCAGCTGCACGGCACGGTCGACCGGCTGTGCGCGCTGGCCGACATGCCCAAACCCAGGGTCGCGGTCGCCGACAACGACATGCCGAACGCCTTCGCCACCGGCCGCAACCCGCAGAACGCCGTGGTCTGCGTGACCACCGGGCTGCTGCGCCGGCTGGAGCCGGAGGAACTGGAGGGCGTCCTCGCCCACGAGCTGTCGCACGTCGCCCACCGGGACGTCGCGGTGATGACGATCGCGGGCTTCCTCGGTGTGCTCGCCGGGGCGATGACCAGGATCGCCGTGTACGGCGGGTTCATGGGCGGCGGGCGCAACAACAACGACCAGAACGCGGCCATCGTGGCGCTGGTCATCCCGCTGGTGTCGATGGTCGTCTACGCCATCAGCTTCCTGCTCACCAGGCTGCTGTCCCGCTACCGCGAGCTGGCCGCCGACCGGGCCGCCGCCCAGCTCACCGGCCGGCCCAGCGCGCTGGCCTCGGCGCTCACCAAGGTCACCGGGCAGATCGCGGCCATCCCCAGCAAGGACCTGCGCCAGGCCCAGCCGTACAACGCCTTCTACTTCGCCCCCGCGCTGAGCGCCCGGGAGACCGCCTCGCAACTGCTGTCCACCCATCCGAGCCTGGAGAAGCGGCTGGAGCAGCTGGCGCGGATCTCCGAGCAGCTCGGCCACTGAAACCCCGAACCCGAGAGGACCGCCGTGGGAATCCTGGACACCCTGTTCGGCCGCACCAAGCCCGTCAAGCCCGACCTCGACCAGCTGTTCGGCGTGCCGTCCGCCGCGCTCACCCTGGAGGCCGGGGCCGGCTTCACCCCCACCGGGCTCGGCTCGGTCTGCTTCGCGGCCGTCGAGGGCGCGGCCTTCGTCCAGGTCGAGCAGCAGGTCAGGGCGCTGCTGGACGCCGACACCGAGCGCGGCGGCGTCCCGGTGGAGGCCTCCAAGGACGGCTACGGCTACTCCTGGCTGCTCGCCCGGCACCGGCCCGAGGAGCTGCCGGAGCTGGTGAACGACCTGCACGCGGTCAACAGCGAGCTGGAGGCGAACGGCTTCGGGCCGCAGCTGCTCTGCTCGCTGGTGGCCTTCAGGAATCCGGAGGGGCAGTCACTGGCCCTGGTCTACCTCTACAAGCGGGGGACGTTCTACCCCTTCGCCCCGATGCCCGGTGGCGGGGAGAGGCGCAACAGCCCGCTGGAGTTGCAGGTCAACGCGATGCTCGGGAACGACCTGCGGCTGGAGAAGGACCTGAGCCGCTGGTTCCCGGTCTGGGGCGCGCCGGGCCTCTGACGCGCCGTCCGCCCTCCCTATGATCACCCGTATGCGCAGCCGCCAGTACGGACCCGACCTGACCCCGCCGTGGAAGAACCAGGCCCCCGCCCCCGAGGTGCCCGCCGAGCGGGACCTGGTGGTGGAGGAGGCGGCCACCGGCTTCTGCGGGGCGGTGGTGCGCTGCGAGAAGACCGCCGAGGGGTTCACCGTCACCCTGGAGGACCGGTTCGGCAGGCACCGGGTGTTCCCGCTGGTGCCGCGCGGCTTCCTGCTGGAGGGCAGGGCCGTCACCCTGGTCCGCCCCACCGGCCCCGCGGCCCCCCGTACGCCGTCCCGCACCGCCTCCGGCTCGGTCGCCGTCCCCGGCGCCCGCGCCCGGGTCGCCCGCGAGTCGCGGATCTACGTCGAGGGCCGACACGACGCCGAGCTGGTCGAGCGGGTCTGGGGCGACGACCTGCGGATCGAGGGCGTGGTCGTCGAGTACCTGCGGGGCATCGACGACCTGCCCGCGATCGTCGCCGACTTCGCCCCCGGCCCCGGCCGCCGCCTCGGCGTCCTGGTCGACCACCTGCTCCCCGGCACCAAGGAGCACCGCATCGCCGCCCGGGTCACCGGTGACTCGGTGCTGGTCGTCGGCCACCCCTACATCGACATCTGGCAGGCCGTGAAGCCCGCGAGCGTCGGCATCCCCGCCTGGCCCGCCGTCCCGCGGGGGGAGGACTGGAAGGAGGGCACCTGCCGCCGCCTCGACTGGCCGGTGGACACCCCTGCGGCGTGGAAGCACATCCTGTCGAAGGTCGACAGCTACCGGGACCTGGAGCCCGAACTGCTGGGCCGGGTCGAGGAGCTGATCGACTTCACGGCCCTGCCCGGTCAGGAGTAGGTCTGGAACTCCGAGGTGTCGAGGACGATGTCGAGCAGGTCCAGCGGGATCGACTCACCGAACTTGGCGGTCCGCTCGACCGCGTAGTCCGGCAGCCCAGAGGCTGCTGCCCGGCTCGGCTCGGTCAGCAGCACGCAGACGCCCTTGACCGGGTCGACGATCAGGTAGGCGGGGATCCGACCCTCTGCGTACAGCTCCCGCTTGGTCCGGTAGTCGCGGAGCACGCTGGTCTTCGACACCACCTCGACCACGAGAGTCAGCAGCGGCGCGGGTACCAGGCGTCCCGGTCCTTCCAGCACGCCCCGCTCGTAGACGACCAGATCGGGCTGGGGCTCACTCGTCAGTCCGGGAAGGTCGATGTCCTGTGTGGTCGAGCGGTGCCACAACCGCCGGGAGATCTGGTCCTGGATGGCCTCGATGATCCAGTTGTGGACCCGGTCAGGCCCGGCCATCATCACGATTTCTCCCCTGATGAGCTCGGCTTTGAAGCCTTCGGGGACCTCCAGGTTCTCGAAGATCCCCGTCACCCGGTCATCGATGGCGGTCATGGCGCGCTCCCTCCGACGGCTGACACCCACGTTAACGAAAGTCAGTCCACCAGGTCACGCACAATCGCGTCCGCGAGGAGCCTGCCCTGGAGGGTGAGGACGGCGCGGCCCCGCGCGTACGGGCCCGGGTCGAGGAGGCCGTCGGCGAGGTGCCGGGCGGCGGCCTCCCGGCCGGTGCCGGTGAGCAGGTCCAGGGCGACGCCCTCCACCAGGCGCAGTTCCAGGAGGATGCGCTCGACGCGGCGGTCCTCGTCCGCCAGCACCTCGCGGGCCAGGGCCGGGGTGCGGCCCTCGGTGAGGGCCCGGGCGTAGGCGGCGGGGTGCTTGGCGTTCCACCAGCGGACGCCGCCGACGTGGCTGTGGGCGCCGGGGCCGGCGCCCCACCAGTCGGCGCCGGTCCAGTAGAGCTCGTTGTGGTGGCAGCGGCCCTCGGGGGTGGTGGCCCAGTTGGACACCTCGTACCAGGAGTAGCCGGCGGCGCCGAGCGCCTCCTCGGCGATCAGGTAGCGGTCGGCGTGCACGTCGTCGTCGATCATCGGCAGTTCGCCGCGCTTGACCCTGGCGGCGAGCCGGGTGCCCTCCTCGACGATCAGGGAGTACGCGGAGACGTGGTCCGGCCCGGCGCCGATGGCGGCGTCCAGGGAGGCCCGCCAGTCGTCGTCGGACTCGCCCGGGGTGCCGTAGATCAGGTCGAGGTTGACGTGCTCGAAGCCGGCCGCGCGGGCCTCGGCCACGCAGGCCTCGGGGCGGCCCGGGGTGTGGTGGCGGTCGAGCAGCTTCAGGACGTGCGGGCGGGCGCTCTGCATGCCGAAGGAGAGCCGGTTGTAGCCGCCCTCGCGCAGTTCGGCCAGGTACGCCGGGTCGACCGACTCCGGGTTGGCCTCGGTGGTGACCTCGGCCCCCTCGGCGAGCCCGAACTCCTCGCGGATCGCGGCGAGCATCTTCACCAGGTCGCGGGCGGGCAGCAGGGTCGGGGTGCCGCCGCCGAGGAACACGGTCCGCACCGGCGGCGCCGCGTCCCCCAGCACCTTCCGGGCCAGCCGGACCTCGGCGACCACGTTGTCCGCGTACGTCTCCTGCGAGGCGACGGCCCCGGACGAGCGCAGCTCGGTGGCGGTGTAGGTGTTGAAGTCGCAGTAGCCGCAGCGGCTGGCGCAGTACGGCACGTGCAGGTAGAAGCCGAACGGCCGGGAGCCCAGCCCGTCGAGGGCGTGTGCGGGCAGGGAACCGTCGGACGGCACCGGTTCACCGTCGGGAAGTGCGGAGGGCATGAGCCCATTGTCCCGTACGGCCCGCGAAGCGTTCACGGGCCGTACGGGAGCGGGGCGGGGCAAGGCTGGACGGGGCCCGGCTCAGGCCTCGTTGGCGCCCGCGTACATCGCGGTCACCGCGTCCGCGTAGGTCCGCTCGACCACCGGGCGCTTGATCTTCAGGCTCGGGGTGAGCTCGCCGTGCTCGATGTCGAGGTCGCGCGGCAGCAGGTGGAACTTCTTGATCGTCTGCCAGCGCTGGAGGTCGGCGTTGACCCGCTTCACGAAGCCCTCGATCAGCTCGTGCACGGCCGGCTCGACGGCCAGCTCCCCGTAGGACCGGCCGGCCAGGCCGTGCTCGGCGGCCCACGGCAGCAGCACCGCCTCGTCCAGACCGATCAGCGCGGTGCAGTAGTTGCGGCCGTTGCCGATCACCAGGATGTTGCTGACGAACGGGCAGACCGCCTTGAACTTGCCCTCCACCTCGCTGGGCGCCACGTACTTGCCCCCGGAGGTCTTGAACAGGTCCTTCTTGCGGTCGGTGATCCGCAGGAAGCCGTCCGGGGTGAGCTCGCCGATGTCCTCGGTGTGGAACCAGCCGTCCGGCTCCAGCACCTCGGCGGTCTTCTCCGGCAGGTTGTGGTAGCCGCGCATGACGCCCGGGCCGCGCAGCAGGATCTCGCCGTCCTCGGCGATCCGCACCTCGGTGCCGGGCAACGGGCGGCCCACCGTGCCGATCCGCACGTCCTCGGCGCGGTTGACGCAGGAGCCGGCGCTGGTCTCGCTCAGCCCGTAGCCCTCCAGGATCGGCACCCCGGCACCCAGGAAGAAGTAGCCGATCTCCGGGGCGAGCGCGGCACTGCCGGAGACCGCGCCGCGCATCCGGCCGCCGAAGGCCGCCCGGATCTTCGCGAACACCAGCTTGTCGGCCAGCGCGTGCTGCGCCCGCAGGCCCAGCGGGGCGGTGCCGGTGCCGGTGGCGGTCCGGCTCTCCTGGACCGCCCTGGCGTGCTCGCGGGCGACCTTGGCCGCCCACAGGAAGATCTTGTACTTGGCGCCGCCCTCGGCCCTGGCCCTGCCCGCGATGCCGTTGTAGACCTTCTCGAAGATGCGCGGCGCCGAGGCCATGATGGTCGGCCGGATCACCGGCAGGTTGTGGATGATCCGGTCCACCCGGCCGTCCAGCGCCATCACGTGCCCGGTGGCGATCTGCCCGGAGATCAGCGTCTTGCCGAAGACGTGCGACAGCGGCAGCCACATGAACTGCACGTCGTCAGGGCCCAGCAGCCCGCTCGCCTCCTGCGCGCGGCCCTCGTACGCCCAGCAGTCGTGCACCAGGCGCACGCCCTTGGGGCGGCCGGTGGTGCCGGAGGTGTAGATGAGGGTCGCCAGCTGCTCCTTGCCGAGCCCGTCGACGGCCTTCTCCACCGCGTCCGGGTGCTCCGCCAGGTACCGGGCGCCGCGCTCCTCCAGCCCGGCGAGGGTGAGCAGCTCCAGCCCGCCGGTCTCGGGCGCCTCGGCGGGTTCGTCGAAGAGGATCACGGTGCGCAGCTCGGGCAGTTGGCCCAGTTGCCCGACGGCCTTGGCCAGCTGGGCCGCGTTCTCCGCGAACAGCGCCCTGGAGCCGGAGTCGGAGAGGATGAACGCGGTCTCGTCCGCGTTGGTGCTCGGGTAGACGGTGGTGATCGCGGCGCCCGCGCACATGGCGCCGAGGTCGGCGAGGACCCACTCGACCCGGGTCGAGGAGGCCAGGGCCACCCGGTCCTCCGGGCGGATGCCGAGCGCCATCAGGCCGGCGGCCACCGCCTTGACCCTGGTCGCGGTCTGCGCCCAGGTGAGCGAGCGCCACTGCTCGGCGCCGGGTGCGCCGTCCGCGGCCTGTTCGTCCACGGGCGCGGGGTAGCGGTAGGCCTCGGCGCTCGGGGTCAGGGCGACCCGCTCCAGGAACAGGTGGGCGACGGAGGCGGGACGACCGGCGACGAGGTCGGGCCTGCCGGAGTCGATCAGGGACTGCGCGGAACTCAACGAGGACCTCCGGGGACGGGTGGCCGTCTGAGGGATTGTCGCGGCGTCCGTGGGGGCGGTCGCCGGGCCCCCGGTTCACCTGAGCGGTACCGGTCAGTAACAAAGGGGCAATCAGCAGCCTAGGCGGAAACCGGTCATTCCGTAAGGGGGCAGCACCCGACGGCACCCCGCCACGACACCGGTGCCGCGCCCCGCCACCGCCCGCACCCCGCGCGGGAACGCCGTCCCGCGCCGGCCCGGCCCGCCGGTTCGGCAAAGGCCCGGCAAACCCCGGGTTCCCACCCGCCGAATCGCCTGTACGACACTACAGAACACCCAGAATTGGGATGCGAACCCGACCGGCGACGACAAGAGTGTGCCAGTGCTGATCAGACTCCTCAGGGCGTACCTGCGCCCCTACTCCCGACCGCTCACCCTGCTGGTGCTGCTCCAGCTGGTGTCCACCCTCGCGGCGCTCTACCTGCCGACACTCAACGCCGACATCATCGACGACGGCGTGATCAAGGGCGACACCGGCTACATCCTGCGCGTCGGCGGGGTGATGATCGGAGTGACCCTCGTCCAGGCCCTCTGCGCCGTCGGCGCCGTCCACATCGGCTCCCGCATCGCCATGGCCTTCGGCCGGGACCTCCGAGCCGCCGTCTTCGACCGGGTGCAGAGCTTCTCCGCCCGCGAACTCGGCCAGTTCGGCGCACCCTCCCTGATCACCCGCACCACCAACGACGTCCAGCAGGTCCAGATGCTCACCCTGATGAGCTTCACGCTCATGGTCGCCGCGCCGATCATGTGCGTCGGCGGCATCATCATGGCGCTCAACCAGGACGTCCCGCTGTCCGGCCTGCTGCTCGCCGTCGTCCCCGCCCTCGGCGTCGTCGTCGTGCTGCTCGTCCGCGCGCTGCGCCCCAAGTTCCGCAGCATGCAGGAGCGGATCGACACCGTGAACCGCATCCTGCGCGAGCAGATCACCGGCATCCGGGTCATCCGCGCCTTCGTCAAGGACGACCACGAGCAGAACCGCTTCGCCGACGCCAACGAGGACCTCACCGACGTCGCCCGCCAGGTCGGCCGGCTGCTGTCCGTCATGTTCCCCGCCGTCATGCTGGTCGTGAACGTCTCCAGCGTCGCCGTGCTCTGGTTCGGCGCCCACCGCATCGACAGCGGCGCCATGGAGATCGGCGCGCTCACCGCCTTCCTCTCCTACCTGATGCAGATCCTGATGAGCGTCATGATGGCCACCTTCATGTTCATGATGGTGCCGCGCGCCGAGGTCTGCGCCGAACGCGTCGAAGAGGTCCTCGGCACCCGCAGCAGCGTCGTCCCGCCCACCGCCCCGGTCACCGAGCTGCCGCGCCGCGGCAACCTGGAACTGCGCGACGTCGACTTCCGCTACCCCGGCGCCGAGGCCTCGGTGCTGCGCGGCATCGACCTCAGCGCCCGCCCCGGCGAGACCACCGCGATCATCGGCTCCACCGGCAGCGGCAAGTCCACCCTGCTCGGCCTCGTCCCCCGGCTCTTCGACGCCACCTCGGGACAGGTCCTGATCGACGGCGTGGACGTCCGCGAACTCGCCCCCGCCACGATCGCCGAGAACGTCTCCATCGTCCCGCAGAAGCCCTACCTCTTCTCCGGCACCATCGCCAGCAACCTCCGCTACGGCCGGCCCGACGCCACCGACGAGGAGCTCTGGCACGCCCTGGAGATCGCCCAGGCCAAGGAGTTCGTCGAGAAGCTGCCCGAAGGCCTGGACGCCCCCATCGCCCAGGGCGGCGGCAACGTCTCCGGCGGCCAGCGCCAGCGCCTGGCCATCGCCAGGACCCTGGTCCGCCGGCCCTCCGTCTACCTCTTCGACGACTCTTTCTCCGCCCTCGACTACGCCACCGACGCCAAGCTGCGCAAGGCCCTGGCCCGCGAGACCTCCGACGCCACCGTCCTGATCGTCGCCCAACGGGTGTCCACCATCCGCGACGCCCACCGGATCGTCGTCCTCGACGAGGGCGCCGTCGTCGGCTCCGGGACCCACCACGAGCTGATGGCCGACAACCCGACGTACCGGGAGATCGTGCTCTCCCAGCTCACCGAGCAGGAGGCGGCGTGACCACCCCAGGAAAGCCCCCGGCGAAGCCGGACGCCCCGAAGAACGGCCAGGGCGGCGCCAAGACCGACCTGACGAAGGCCGGTGGGAAAGCCGGTGGGAAAGCCGACCTGCCCAGCGACTCGCAGGCCGCCGCCGCCCGCCGCGGCCCGGCCGGCCCCGGCCGCTTCGCGGGCGGCCAGGGCGCCGAGAAGTCCATGGACTTCAAGGGCTCGGGCAAGCGCGTCCTCGGCCTGCTGCGCCCCGAACGCACCACCCTGATCGGCGTCATGCTCCTCGGCGTGCTCAGCATCGGCTGCGCCGTCATCGGCCCCAAGATCCTCGGCGACGCCACCGACCTGATCTTCGCCGGCGTCGTCGGCGCCCGCTTCGAACCGGGCACCACCAAGGCCCAGGCCGTCGACGGGCTGCGCGCCCACGGCGACAACGGCGTCGCCGACCTGCTCTCCTCCGTCGACTTCACCCCCGGCCAGGGCATGGACTTCGGCGCCATCGGCACCGTCCTGCTCTGGGTGCTCGGCATCTACCTGGTCTCCGCCGTCTTCGGCATCTTCCAGGGCCGGCTCGCCACCCGGGCCGTCCAGGCCGCCGGCTACCGGCTGCGCCAGGACGTCGAGGCCAAGCTCTCCCGGCTGCCGCTCAGCTACTTCGACAAACAGCCGCGCGGCGAGGTGCTCAGCCGGGTCACCAACGACATCGACAACATCGGCCAGTCCATGCAGCAGACCATGGGACAGGTCGTCAACTCGCTGCTCACCGTGGTCGGCGTGCTCGCGATGATGTTCTGGATCTCCCCGCTGCTCGCGACGATCGCCCTGGTCTCGGTGCCGTTCTCGGTGGTCGTCGCCACCAAGGTCGGCAAGCGGGCCCAGCCGCAGTTCGTCCAGCAGTGGAAGTCCACCGGCCAGCTCAACGCCCACATCGAGGAGATGTACACCGGCCACACCCTGGTCAAGGTGTTCGGCCGGCAGCAGGAGGCCGCGGAGACCTTCCGCGAGCACAACGAGTCGCTCTACCAGGCCGGCTACAAGGCCCAGTTCATCTCCGGCATCATCCAGCCCGCGATGATGCTGATCGGCAACCTCCAGTACGTGCTGGTCGCCGTCGTCGGCGGCCTGCGGGTGGCCAGCGGCGCGCTGTCCATCGGCGACGTCCAGGCGTTCATCCAGTACTCGCGGCAGTTCAGCCAGCCGCTCACCCAGGTCGCCAGCATGGCCAACCTGGTGCAGTCCGGCGTCGCCTCCGCCGAGCGCGTCTTCGAACTGCTGGACGCCCCCGAGCAGAGCCCCGAACCGGCCATGCCGGAACGGCCCGAGGTGGTGCACGGCCGGGTCGCCTTCCAGGACGTGTCCTTCCGCTACGACCCCGAGAAGCCGCTCATCGAGGACCTCTCGCTCAAGGTCGAGCCCGGCCAGACCGTCGCCATCGTCGGCCCCACCGGCGCCGGCAAGACCACCCTGGTCAACCTGCTGATGCGGTTCTACGAGGTCAGCTCGGGGCGGATCACCCTCGACGGCACGGACATCTCCGCGATGTCCCGCGAGGACCTGCGCTCCGGCATCGGCATGGTGCTCCAGGACACCTGGCTGTTCGGCGGCAGCATCGCCGACAACATCGCCTACGGCGCCGAGTCCGCCACCCGCGAGCAGGTCGTCGAGGCCGCCAAGGCCGCCCACGTCGACCGCTTCGTACGCACCCTGCCCAACGGCTACGACACCGTCATCGACGACGAGGGCGCCGGCGTCAGCGCCGGCGAGAAGCAGCTGATCACCATCGCCCGGGCGTTCCTCGCCCAGCCGTCCATCCTGGTCCTGGACGAGGCGACCAGCTCCGTCGACACCCGCACCGAGGTGCTGATCCAGCGGGCCATGGCCCGGCTGCGCACCGGCCGCACCAGCTTCGTGATCGCCCACCGGCTCTCCACCATCCGGGACGCCGACGTGATCCTGGTGATGGAGAACGGCTCGATCGTCGAACAGGGCTCGCACGACCGGCTGATCGCCGCCGACGGCGCCTACGCCCGGCTCTACCAGGCGCAGTTCGCCGAGGCCGCGGTCGAGGTGGACTGACGCACCATCATGCGAAGGACCGGGGCAGGGACTTCCCGCCCCGGCCCTTCGCCTTCCGGACGCCACGCGCTACCTTGGGCCGGTGATCGACGACCAGGCCCCGGACCGCCCGGATGTTCCGGAAGCTCCGGAAGCTCCGAACACGCCGGAACCTCCGAACGCTCCGGACGCCTTCGAGGCGAACCGGCGCTACCTGGGCTCGGTCGCCTACCGGCTGCTCGGTTCGTTCACCGACGCCGAGGACGTCCTCCAGGACGCCTGGCTGCGCTGGCAGGCCGCCGACCGCACCGCCGTCGCCGACCCGCGCGCCTTCCTCACCACCGTCGTCACCCGGCTCTGCTACGACCAGCTGGGCTCCGCCCGCGCCCGCCGCGAGGCCTACTACGGCGAGTGGCTGCCGGAGCCGTCCGTCTCCTACGCCGACGGCCCCGACTCCCCCGCCGAACTGGCCGAACGCGGCGAGTCCGTCTCGCTCGCCCTGCTGGCCGTCCTGGAACAGCTCACCCCCGCCGAGCGGGCCGCCTTCGTGCTGCACGACGTCTTCGCCGTCGGCTTCGAGGAGATCGGCACCTCCCTGGACCGCACCGCCGACGCGGCCCGCCAGCTCGCCTCCCGGGCCCGCCGCCGGGTCCGCGCGGGAGGCCGGGGCGAGGACAGTCGAAGCCAGGGCGGTCGCCGGGCCGGCGCGGGCGCCCCGCGCACCGGCGCCGACCCGGCCGGGCACCGCCAGGCCGTCGAGGCCTTCGCCGCCGCCAGCACCCGCGGCGACATCCTCGCCCTGATGGAGGTCCTCGACCCCGACGTGGTCTGGCACTCCGACGGCGGCGGCATCGTCCGCGCCGGAGTCCGCCCGGTCCACGGCGCCGACCGGGTGTCCCGGCTGGTGGCCGGCCTGGTCGCCAAGTGGTTCACCCCCGGCACGGGCATCGGCCGCGCCGTGGTCAACGGCGAGCCCGGACTGGTCTGGTACGACCTGGCCACCGGAAAGGTCGGCGGCGTCCTCGCCCTCACCGTCGCCGACGGGCGGATCACCGAGGCGTACGTCATGCTCAACCCCGAGAAGCTCGGCCGCATCCCGGCCGTGGAGCTGTGACACGGGTCACCGTCACACCCCGTCCGGCCGCGTCGTCCCCTTCCCGAACAGCGCTCCACCGGAGCGCCCTCGCGAGGAGGCGGACGAGATGAGCAGCACCACCACCGGGCAGCGGATCGTCGTACTGGGCGCCGGGTACGCCGGGCTCACCGCGGCCAAGGGCGCCGCACGGCGGCACGCCGTCACCCTGGTCGCCCCCGAGGACCGGCTCCTGCACCGCGTCCGCCGGCACGAGACCGCCGCCGGCCGCGGCCGCGACTGGCCCGCCGTCAGCGAACTCACCCACGGCCTCCCCGTCACCCACCGGCGGGCCAGGGCCGTCGGGCTCGACCCGGCCGCGCGCCGGGTCCGCCTGGACGACGGCACCGGCCTGGAGTACGACACCCTGGTCTACGCCCTCGGCAGCCGCACCGCCTGGCACGGCGTCCCCGGCGCCGAACAGCACGCCTACTCGGCGGAGCGCGCGACCGAACTGCGCCGCCGGATCGACACCGCCGAACGGCCCGGCACCCTGGCCGTGGTCGGCGGCGGCGCCACCGGCATCGAACTGGCCACCGAACTCGCCGAGGCCCACCCCCGCTGGAAGGTGCGGATCGTCGCGTCCGGCCAGGTCGGCGGCGTCTACTCGGCCAGGGGCCGGGCCCACGTCCGGCGCGTCCTCGCCCGGCTCGGCGTGGCCGTCCACGAGAACACCACCGTCACCGAGGTCACCCCGAACGGCCTGCGCACCACCGCCGGCCCGCTCGGGGCCGACGTCACGGTCTGGGCCGCCTCACTGGAGGTGCACCCGCTGGCCGCCGAGGCCGGACTCGCCGTGGACGAGCACGGCCGGGCCCTGGTGGACGACCGTCTGCGGTCGGTCTCCCACCCGGACGTCCACGTGATCGGCGATGCCGCCGCCGTCACCGTCCCCGGCGCCGGCACCCTGCGGATGGGCTGCGCCACTGCCCTGCCGCAGGGCCGGTACCTCGGCGGACTGCTGGCCGGCCGCACCACCGAACCGTTCGCCTTCCGGTACGTGGTGCAGTGCGTGAGCCTCGGCCGGCGGGATGGGCTGCTCCAGGTGGTCGGCGCGGACGACTCGATGCGGCCCACCGTGTTCACCGGCACCGCGGGGCGGCTGGCGAAGGCGGCGATCGTCACCGCGGTCCTCCACAGCCTGAAGTAGGGCACCGGAGCCGGCCTCGGCGCTCCGAAGGGCCTCAGCGCGCCGGAAACGCCGGAAGGGCCCGGGCAGGTGCCCGGGCCCTTCCGGCGTTCGTCGCCGCCCTGCCGCTACTTCTTCTCCTTCGGCGCCTCGGCGTCGGTGGAGAGCGCGGCGATGAAGGCCTCCTGCGGGACCTCCACGCGGCCGACCATCTTCATCCGCTTCTTGCCTTCCTTCTGCTTCTCCAGCAGCTTCCGCTTACGGGAGATGTCACCGCCGTAGCACTTGGCGAGGACGTCCTTGCGGATCGCGCGGACCGTCTCGCGGGCGATCACCCGGGAGCCGATGGCCGCCTGGATCGGCACCTCGAACTGCTGGCGCGGGATGAGCTTCTGGAGCTTGCCCGCCATCATCACGCCGTAGCCGTAGGCCTTGTCCTTGTGGACGATCGCGGAGAAGGCGTCCACCGCGTCGCCGTGCAGCAGGATGTCGACCTTGACCAGCTGGGCGGACTGCTCGCCGATCGGCTCGTAGTCGAAGGAGCCGTAGCCGCGGGTCTTGGACTTCAGCTGGTCGAAGAAGTCGAAGACGATCTCGGCGAGCGGCAGGGTGTAGCGCAGCTCGACCCGGTCCTCGGAGAGGTAGTCCATGCCCTGGAGGTTGCCGCGGCGGGCCTGGCAGAGCTCCATGATCGCGCCGACGAACTCGTTGGGCGCGAGGATGGTGCCGCGCACGATCGGCTCGAAGACCTCGGCGAGCTTGCCGGTCGGGAACTCGCTCGGGTTGGTGACGGTGTGCTCGGTGCCGTCCTCCATCACCACGCGGTAGACCACGTTCGGGGCGGTGGAGATCAGGTCGAGGTTGAACTCGCGCTCCAGGCGCTCCCGGATGATCTCCAGGTGCAGCAGGCCGAGGAAGCCGCAGCGGTAGCCGAAGCCGAGGGCGACCGAGGTCTCCGGCTCGTACACCAGCGCGGCGTCGTTGAGCCGCAGCTTGTCCAGGGCGTCGCGCAGCAGCGGGTAGTCCGAGCCGTCCAACGGGTACAGGCCGGAGAACACCATCGGACGCGGGTCCTTGTAGCCGCCCAGCGGCTCGGTCGCACCCTTGTGCATCGAGGTGATGGTGTCACCGACCTTGGACTGCCGGACGTCCTTCACACCGGTGATGATGTAGCCCACCTCGCCGACGCCGAGGCCGTCGGCGACCTTCGGCTCGGGCGAGATGACGCCGATCTCCAGCAGCTCGTGGGTCGCGCCAGTGGACATCATGGCGATCCGCTCACGCTTGGTGAGCTGGCCGTCGACCACCCGGACGTAGGTCACCACGCCGCGGTAGGAGTCGTAGACCGAGTCGAAGATCATCGCGCGGGCCGGGGCGTCCTTGACGCCGACCGGGGCCGGGACGGTGTCGACGATGTGGTCCAGCAGGTCCTCGACGCCCAGACCGGTCTTGGCGCTGACCTGCAGCACGTCCGAGGGGTCACACCCGATGATGTGGGCGATCTCGGCCGCGTACTTCTCCGGCTGGGCGGCCGGGAGGTCGATCTTGTTGAGGACCGGGACGATCGTGAGGTCGTTCTCCAGCGCCAGGTAGAGGTTGGCGAGGGTCTGCGCCTCGATGCCCTGGGCCGCGTCGACCACCAGGATGGTGCCCTCGCACGCGGCGAGGGAGCGGGACACCTCGTACGTGAAGTCCACGTGGCCGGGGGTGTCGATCATGTTGAGGATGTGCGTGGCCCCGGCGTTCGGCCCCGTCTTCGGCGCCCACGGGAGGCGGACCGCCTGCGACTTGATGGTGATGCCGCGCTCGCGCTCGATGTCCATGCGGTCGAGGTACTGGGCACGCATCTGCCGGGGGTCGACGACGCCGGTGATCTGCAGCATCCGGTCTGCGAGCGTCGACTTGCCGTGGTCGATGTGGGCGATGATGCAGAAGTTGCGGATCAGCGCCGGGTCGGTACGGCTGGGCTCTGGCACATTGCTGGGGGTCGCGGGCACCTTGGTCCGATTCTCCGTTGGTCCGGGGCCGGGGGTGTCCGGGTCATCGCTGACCGGCTTCCCGGGGACCGGACAGTCTCGTCCGATCGAAATAGTTCCTCCCATCCTCCCACGAGCACGGGGCGGACTGCCGGTCGGGAGCCGGGAGCGGCCCGCACGGGCGGCCGGTTTGGGACGGGGAGCGGGCCCCTGGTAGCGTGGGATGCTGCACCTGGCCTCGGCATGCCCTCTCAGCAGGACCGAAGGCCGCCGGGTGTGACCCCGTTCGGATTTCTTTACACAGACTGAGGCTATTCCGTGGCGAACATCAAGTCCCAGATCAAGCGCAACAAGACCAACGAGAAGGCGCGCCTGCGCAACAAGGCCGTCAAGTCCTCGCTGAAGACCGCTCTGCGCAAGGCCCGTGAGGCCGCTGCCGCCGGTGAGACCGAGAAGGCCACCGTGCTGGCCCGCGCCGCCTCCAAGGCGCTGGACAAGGCCGTGAGCAAGGGCGTCATCCACGCCAACCAGGCCGCCAACAAGAAGTCGGCCATCACCAAGCGCGTCAACACGGCCGTCCAGGCCTGACGCCCCCGGGGGCTCCGGCCCCCACCGCTTCGGGACGGCCCGGCCCTCTACCCGGACCCCCGAGGCACGCAAGACTCGCACCGCACGCGGCCTGCGTTCGCCACGCGGGTGCGGTGCAACGAAGCAGTGCGACAGGCGTCGCAGTCGGTCTCCTTCCCGAGGCCACTGCGGCGCCTGTCGCGTTCCGCGGTCCGGCCGCTAGGGTCGGTCAGGTCCGATCGAGGTGCGGGGAGCACCCCGGCGCCAGGTCCAGGGGGGAACCTTCATGACGACGCCACCGCCACCGCCGCCACCTGTTCCGAACGGGCCCGGGTACGGGTTCCCGCAGCAGCAGCCGGGCGCGGGGGCGCATCCCGTACCGGGCGCTCCCGGCCCGATGGGTCCGGCCGGCTTCGGGCCGCCGCCCGGACTGCCCGCGGCACCGGGCATGGCCCCGGCACCCGGCCTGCCGACCGCTCCCGGGGCGGCGCCGCGCTCCGGCGGCAGCGGGAACCTGCGGCGCAACGCCGTCTGGGCGTTCGCCGGCGCCGTGATCGTCTCGGTCGGCTGGACCGCCGCCGTCCTGGTCGTCCCCGGCATGGTCGGCGGCGACTCCGCGCCGCGCGGCCTGCACGGCTACCACCTCTCGGACGACTTCTGCACCACGGGGAAGCCCGCCAAGCTCCTCCAGACCTACTCCGTCTCGGACAGCTCCGCGCCGACCCACCACACCGACCGGCACCCGGCGCTGGACAGCATGAACTGCTCGATGTCGCTCAAGCGCACCGGCGGCAACAGCGACAGCGAGTACGCCAACGTCTACCTGCGCGCCGACCTGCACAAGGCGGTCAACCCGGCGCCCGAGCTGGCGGCCAACAAGGAGCTGTACCGGGCGCGCGGCTACCAGGTCACCGAGATCACGGGAGTCGGCGAGGAGGCGTACTTCCTGTACAAGGACGACGGCTCGGGCACGTACCACAGCGTCTACGCCGAGCTGAACATCCTCGACGGCGGGATGACCTACTACATCAACTACTCGGCCAGCTACTCCGACGGGAAGGGCAAGCCGCCGTCCAAGGACGAGCTGCGCAGCACCCTCCAGTCCGACGGGCAGGACGCCGTGCGGGCCATGAAGAAGTAGGCCCGGCGCCGCCGGGGCCCGGCCGCCGTCAGTAGGCGGGCCGGGAGCCGGCCCTGGCGGCCCTGGCGACGGCGACCACCGCGCGCTCCAGGGCGAAGGCCGGGTCGTCCGAGCCGCCCTTGACGGCGGCGTCGGCCTGGGCGATCGCGGTCAGCGCGGTGGCCACCGCGTCGCCCGTCCAGCCGCGCATCTGCTGGCGGACCCGGTCGACCTTCCACGGCGGCATGCCCAGCTCGCGGGCCAGGTCGGCCGGGCGCATGTTCCGCCCGGTGGTCGCCAGCCGGCCGATGCTGCGCACGCCGGAGGCCAGCGCGTAGGTGATGCCGGTCGGCGGCTGGCCGACGGCCAGCGCCCAGCGCAGCCGCTCCAGGGCCTCCGCGGCCCGGCCGGTGACCGCCAGGTCGGCCACCTCGAAGCCGGTCGCCTCGGCCCGGCCGCTGTAGTAGCGGGCCACCACGGTGTCGTCGATCGCGCCCTCGACGTCCGAGGTCAGCTGGTGGCAGGCGGCCGCCAGCTCGCGCAGGTCGCTGCCGAGCGCGTCCAGCAGGGCCTGACAGGCCTCCTGGGTCGCCGAGCGGCCCAGGGTGCGGAACTCGCCCTTGACGAAGGCCAGCCGCTCGCTCGCCTTGGTCATCTTGGCGCAGGCCACCTCGCGCCCGCCGGCCTTGCGCCCGGCGTCCAGCAGGCCCTTGCCCTTGGCTCCGCCGGCGTGCGCCAGCACGATGATCACTTCTTCGGCCGGGGCCTCGATGTACGCCTTGACCTCCTTCACCGAGTCGGCGGAGAGGTCCTGCGCGGCCCGGACCACGATCACCTTGCGCTCGGCGAACAGCGACGGCGTGGTCAGCTCGGCCAGGCTGCCGGGCTGCAGGCCGCCGGGCGGCAGGTCCCGTACGTCGGTGTCCGGGTCCGCCGCCTTCGCCGCCGCCACCACCTGGGCGACCGCGCGGTCCAGCAGCAGCTCCTCCTGGCCGACCGCGAGGGTCAGCGGGGCGAGCAGGTCGTCGGGTGCACTCTTCCTGGCCATCGCGTACCAGCATCCCACGGGCCGCGGACACTCCCGCCCGACGGAGCGGGCGGCCCGGCCTGGACAATGGCCGGGTGACCGAGAACCACACCACCGGCCTTCCGGACGTCGCCGACCCGTACGCCCGGCAGCTGCTCGTCCTGCCCGACCGCGACGCCGCCGAGGAGGCCGCCGAGGAACTCGGCGCCGCCCAGCCGGACCTCGGCGAACTCGAAGTCGTCCGCGACGCGCTCGCGGGCGAGGACGACGCCGAGGACGCCCAGTGGCTGGTGGTGGCCGAGGCCCCGGAGAGCGGCTGGACCCCCGCCCTGCTGCACGCCCTCGACGCCCTCGCCGTCGGCCACGAGGGCTGGCGCGAGGAGGCCTGAGGGCCTGCGGGAGGAGGCCTGAGGGCCTGCGGGAGGAGGCCTGAGGGCCTGCGGGAGGAGGCCTGAGGGCCTGCGGGCGGCCGCACCCGGCGCCCTTGGGCCGGCTGCATCCCATCAGCTGCCACCCCCGGCGCGCTCCGGGCTCGCCCGGAGCACGCCACGACCGCCTTGCCGAGCCCTCGCGACGTCCTGCGGCAGCTCGATGCGGGTCACCTCTTGGTCCGCCAAGTCTGGCTTTTCTTCGGCGCGCTCCGGGCTGCCCGGAGCGCGCCGAAACCTTTCTGCTGGCTCCGCTCCCGCGCCTCTCCGCTCCTCCCACCACCCCTCTACCCCTTTCCACGCCCCACCTGGTTGGTGGGAGGAGGAGAGAGCGCGCGGAGGGCTACGTGGGTGGGGCCCGGGGGGAGGCGGAGGACTGCTCGGGGTGGGCGGGGGCTGCGGGGCCGGTCCCGCCGTGACGGCGCGGGTGGCGGGCCGCGTGGGCGGGCTGCGGGTGGACGGCCACGCCGAGGGTGGCCGGGGAGTCGCCCGTCACCGCGATGTCCCCCTCCCTGTCCGTACGCAGCACGGTGGCGCCGAGGGCGCGCAGGTGGTCGACCGTCTTCGGGGACGGGTGACCGTACGGGTTGCCCTCGCCGCAGGAGATCAGGGCCAGCCTGGGCCGCAGGGCACCGGCGAGGTCCCAGTCCTGGTGGGCCGACCCGTGGTGCGCCACCTTCACGACGTCCACCCTCCCGACCCGGCCCAACAGGGCCGACTGGGCCTGCGGTTCGAGATCTCCGAGCAGTGCCATCCGTAGTCCTCCTGTCAGTGACACCATCAATGCGACGCTTGCGTTGTTCGGGCCCGGCGCCTCGAGTGCCGAACCGGGAACGGGCCACACCACCTCCCAGGCCGACCCCGCACCCACTGACCGCCGTTCACCCCGACCGGCTCTCAGCAACGGGACGCCGGCGCCTGCGGTCCACCCCCTCACCCGGGCCGCCTCGCCCGGTGGGTCGTCGAGCGTGGTGCCCTCGATCGCACCGATCCGGCGGCCCCGCAACACCCCCGGCACACCTTCGACATGGTCGGCGTGGAAGTGCGTCAGGAGCAGGAGGGGGACCGTCGTGATGCCGAGGTCGCGCAGGCACCTGTCCGCGGCGTTCGGATCCGGCCCGGTGTCGATCACCACCGCGCTGCCCGGCGCCCCCGTCTCGAGGGCCAGCATGTCGCCCTGTCCGACGTCGCACACCACCAGTCGCCACCCCGGCGGTGGCCAGC
This sequence comes from Streptomyces sp. CBMA156, assembly GCF_014596515.1. Lineage (GTDB taxonomy): Bacteria > Actinomycetota > Actinomycetes > Streptomycetales > Streptomycetaceae > Kitasatospora. The sequence goes on along the minus strand of NZ_MSJQ01000246.1, from coordinate 8,611 downwards.
CGGTGACGATCCTGGTGAGTTGCGGCGGCCGCAGCAGGACGGCCAGCAGGATCACCGTCAGCACCCCGGCCACCAGGGCCCGCGCCCAGCGCCGCCGTGTGGGCGCCGGCCTGCCCGGCTCCGCCCGTCGGGGCAGCAGGAGCGGCGCCGCCCAGCAGGCGCCCAGGACGGCCAGGGCGACCGTCACCGTCCCGAACCATCCGCCCGGCCAGGACAGTTGGCCGCCCGGCAGCTCTGCACCGCGTCTGGCCACCAGGGCGAGCCAGCCGGCCGGCACTCCGGCCGGTTCCGCGAACAGCCGGGCCAGGGCCGGGAGGAGCGGGTGCAGCACGAGTACCCCGAAGCCGAGCAGCGTCGCCGGGGCCACCGCCAGCTCGGCCAGCAGGTTGCACGGGATGCCGACCAGGCTGATGTGCCCGGACAGCACCACCGTCACCGGCGCGCACAGCGCCTGGGCTGCCGCCGTCGCCGCGAGCGCGCCAGCCAGGTGGTGGGGCCAGCGCCGGGCCCGCAGGGCCTCGGCCCAGTGCGGTCCGAGGACGAGCAGCCCGGCGGTGGCGAGCACCGAGAGCAGGAAACCGAACGAGCGCGCCAGGAACGGGTCCAGCAGGACCAGCACCAGGACCGCTCCGGCGAGCGCGGGCACCGCCCGGCGGGGGCGGCCGGTGGCCAGGGCCAGCATGCCGATCAGTCCCGTCCCGGCCGCCCGCAGCACGCTGGGCTCCGGTCGGCAGACGGTGACGAAGGCCAGTGTCAGCGCGGTGCCGAGCAGGGCGCCGGTGCGCAGCGACAGCCCCAGTACCGCGGCCACCCCTCGCCGTTCCGGTGTGCCGGCCTGCCCGGGCGCGCCCAGCAGCGCACCGAGGACGATCGCCAGGTTGGCTCCGCTGACCGCCACCAGGTGGACCAGGTCGGTGGCCCGGAAGGCGTCGTCGAGGTCGTCGGGCAGACGCGAGGTGTCGCCGACGACCAGCCCGGGGAGCAGTCCGCGCGCGTCCGCCGGAAGTCCGTCGGTGGCCGCACGCAGGCCTTCCCGCAACCGTCCGGCGATCCGCTGCGGCAGGCTCGGTGGCGCCAGCTGCCGGGGCGCCCCGTGGACGACCAGCAGCGCGGCGGACTCGGTGTCGTACCCCTCCCCCGCCGGTCGCACCTCGGCCTCCGCGGCCAGCCGCTGGGACGGGAGCAGCCGCTGCCAGGGCTCGCTCTCCGCTCCTCGCGCCATGACGGTCACCGGCGTACGGGTGCGGGCGGTCCGCCCGTCCGGGAGCAGGGTGACGCGGTCGGCCACCGCGTCCACGGTGAGGAGCGGCCGGCCGCCGACGGGCCCGCCCCGGGAGGTGTGGGTCTTCGGGTCCCCCGCGACGGTCAGCTCCACCGCCACCACCGGGGCGGTCGCGCCCGGCGCCCGCGGCACCGCGGAGCCGGCCGCGCGGGCGAGTTCCGCCAGCGGCCCCCGGTGGAGGTCGGCGGTGTGCAGCGGGGTCGCGACCGCGGCCGCCGCGCCGGTGAGCAGGACGGCGGCCAGTGTCGCCGCGGACCCGCGCCGGCGCAGGACGCCCGGCCTGGTGAGCAGCAGGACGCCGGCGAGGGCGGTGACGCCTGCCGCGGCGAGGACGAGTGCCGAGTACGCCGGTTCCGTCCGCAGGAGCGCCGCCGTGACCACCCAGGCCGAGACGGCGGGCAGCAGCAGCCGGAAGTCGGTACCCGGAGAGCGGGACGCAGCGGCCGGGTCGGCCGGTGTGGTGGCGACGGCCATGGCGGTGCCTCCCTTCGGGGGCCAGGGCAGTGAGCGGGGACGACGGCAGTGCGGGAGTCAGAGGGTGAGCAGCGGCCGGAGTTCCGCGTACGTACGGGCGCCGATGCCGCTGACCTGCCGGAGCTGGTCGAGGGAGCGGAAGGAACCGTGCGAGGTGCGGTAGGCGAGGATGCGCTGGGCGAGGGTGGGGCCGACACCCGGGAGGGTGTCGAGCTGTTCGAGCGTGGCGCGGTTGAGGCTGACGGGTGGTCGGGGCGCGGCGGGGCCCGGAGGCCCGCTCCCGCTTCCGAGGGCCGGGGTGGGGGCGGGCGCCTGTTCGCCGACCAGGATCTGCTCACCGTCCGTCAGGACGCGGGCCAGGTTGAGGTTCCTGGTGTCCGTGTCCGGCAGCGGACCGCCCGCTGCCCGCAGGGCGTCGGCCACCCGGGAGCCTCCGGGCAGGGTGTGCAGGCCGGGAAGGCTGACCCGCCCCCCGATGTCCACCACCACGGCCGCCCCGGTACCGGAAGCGGCCCCGGCTTCGACCCCGGTACCGGACCCGGGAGCGGCGGCGGCCGCGTCGGCGGCGGGGACGGACGGCTCGACCCCCGACGCTGCCGCGACCGCCGCCGGCGCGGGCACGGCGACCGTCTCCGGCCGGGCCAGCCAGAAGTGCTGCACGGCGTAGCCGACCGCGAAGAGCAGCAGGATCGCCAGCCCTGCCACCGCGCGCCGGTCGAGCGTCAGCGCCGAGGGGAACGAGGGGAACGAGGGGAACGACGAGGCCGGGGAGAAGGAGGAGACCCGTGAGCGCACCGCCCCGGCCTCCGGCGGGTCCACGGCGTCGCCCGGACCGGGCAGCGCATCACCCGCAGCCGGCGGCACCGGCCCGGCACCACCGACCGGCGGCCCGGTCGCAGTGGCCGCCCGCTCCGTCGCCCGCTCCCGCGTCGCCGCCGGGGGCTCATCCGAAGGTGCACTCGAAGGCGTGCCCTCAGGCTCGTCCCGCACCGGCAACAGCGCGGCCATCCGCACGCGCAGCGTCTCGTTGATCGCGTGGCGCTTCGCCGCGCCCAGGCTCATGGTCGTCATGCCGAGGACGGTAGGAGTCCTCCGGCGGGCGCATGGAGATTAACGAAACCCTGTGGATAACCCGAGGGTTGTGGACAAAAAGCGTCACTCACAAGAGCGAGCGGAAGTGCCAGAGATTGACAGATCGAACGAATGAGCAATCAGCCACCGCGGCTCAGCGCGGCGCGACCACCACCGCGAGCAGCCCCGGCCCGACGTGCGCGCCGATCACCGCCCCCACCTCGCCGACGTACAGCTCCCGCAGTCCCGGCACCCGGGCCCGCAGCCGCTCCGCGAGCGGTTCGGCCCGGTCCTCGGCCGCCAGGTGGTGCACGGTGATGTCGACTTCCCGCTCCCCCGACCGCTCGACCGCGATCTCCTCCAGCCGGGCGATCGCCCGTGACGCCGTCCGCACCTTCTCCAGCGGCTCGATCCGCCCCCCGTCCAGGTGCAGCAGCGGCTTGACCGCCAGCGCCGAACCGAGCAGCGCCCGCGCCGCCCCGATCCGGCCGCCCCGGCGCAGGTGCTCCAGGGTGTCGACGTAGAAGAACCCGCTGGTCCCGGCCGCCCGCCGGCCGGCCGCCCCGGCCACCTCCGCCAGGTCCTGCCCCGCGGCGATCGCCTCGGCCGCCGCCAGCACCCCGTACCCGAGCGCCATCCCGACCAGCCGGCTGTCGACCACGCGCACCGGGACGGGCGCCTCGGCGGCCGCCAGCCGGGCGGCCTCGACCGTGCCGGACAGTTCGCCGGAGATGTGCACCGAGACGATCCCCGTGGCCCCGGCCTCGGCGGCCGCCCGGTAGGTGGCGGCGAAGGTCTCCGGGTTCGGCCGGGAGGTCGTCACCCGCTGCTTGCCGCGCAGCGCCTCGGCGACGTCCTTCGGGGAGATCTCGACACCCTCGCACAGCACCGAGTCATCGACCGCGACGCTCAGCGGGACCACCGTGATCCCGTACCGGTCGAGGGCCTCCTGCGGCAGATAGGCCGTGGAATCGGTGACAAGTGCGAGGTCGGAGGGCATGAGCCGGAGGTTACTCCCCGCCGGTCCGGGAGGACAGCGCCCGGGGCACCGGGCACCGACCGGCCCCGGGAGGCGCCGGGAGGCGCCGGGAGGCGCCGGGAGGCGCCGGGAGGCGCCGGGAGGCGCCGGGAGGCGCCGGGAGGCGCCGGCGGCACCGCGACGCACCGCACGGAATCCCGCAGGGCTCAGCCCGCCGAGGGCCCCGCCGACGGCTTGCGCAGCCGCTGCGCCAGCTTGGACAGCGGATCGGCCAGCCCGAGCAGTTCCTCCGCGCTCGGCCGCTCCTTCCCGTCGGTCAGCCCGGCCCGAGCAGCCCCTCCCGCGGTACCGGAGGCACCCGCCGAACCGGAGCTACCGGAAGCACCGGGAGTCCCCGACGCACCATCCCCCGCGACGTCCCAGTGCCGCAGCGCCCCGGCCTCGCTCTCGCACTCCTGGCTGAGCCGGGTCAGCTCGTCGTCCGCGAACCGGTGCATCCGGTCCTGCGCCGCCCACCGCATGCTCTCCGCCGAGTGGGTGATCCGCTCCGCCCGCTCACGCAGATCCGGCAGCTTGGCGGCGATCCGCGCGGTGTCCGGCTCGCGCTCCAGTATCCGCAGCTCGCCGTCGAGTTCGGCGGCGTGCGCGTCGAGCCGGTCCAACAGGGCGAGCGACTCGCCGAGTTGGCCGTCCTGCGCGAGCCCGGCCTCCAGCACCTGCCGGGTGCCGTCGAGCGCGGTCCGCAGGCCCAGCCGGACGGAGGCGATCTGCGCGGGCGGGCCGACCTTGGTGTACGTCTTCGCCTTGAGGCCGACGTTCTCCACGGCGCGGCGGGCGGTGGCCTCGTGCTTCTCGATCTTCGCACCGACCGCCTTGGCGGCCTTCACCGTGCCGATCACGGCCAGGACCATCACCGCGACCCCGAAGAGCAGGACCAAGCCGATCATCACGCCGAACACGTCCATCGCGCGCCACCTTCCGCCGTCGTTCCGGCCCTCACCGGGCCCAACGCGGGCCGCATCGCCGAGGGTTCCACGGTAGCCGCCGCAGCCCGCCCGGGGGAGCCCGAACGATCCCGGCCGACGAAGATCAGGGTCAGATCCGGGATCTCCCCGAGCGCGCGCGAACCCCCCGGCCGCCACCCCCGCAACCCCCACACCCTCCGTACACACCACACCCCCCGGCACCCGGCGCACGCCGGACGGGCGCCCCGCAGAACGCCGGACGGACACACCCCCCGAAAGCCGGCCCGACCCCCCAGAACGCCGGACGGGCGCCCCGAAGGACGCCCGCCCGGTCACTCCCGCGGCAACCGCACTCAGCCGGTGACGATGTTCACCAGCTTCGGCGCCCGCGCGATCACCTTGCGCACCTCGGCCCCGCCGATCGCCGCGACGACCGCCGGCTCCGCCAGCGCCAGCGCCTCCAGCTCGGCGTCCGAGATCCCCGGCGCGACCTCCAGCCGCGCCTTGACCTTGCCCTTGATCTGGACCACGCAGGTCACCGACTCGTCCACCACGTACGCCGGGTCGGCGACCGGGTAGTCGGTGTGCGCCAGCGACTCGCCGTGGCCCAGCCGGCGCCACAGCTCCTCGGCGACGTGCGGGGCCAGCGGCGCGACCATCAGCACCAGCTGCTCGGCCACCGCGCGCGGCGTGGAACCGCGCTTGACCAGGTAGTTGTTCAGCTCGATGGCCTTGGCGACGGCCGTGTTGAAGCGCAGCCCGGCCATGTCGCCGCGGATGCCGTCGATCGCCTTGTGCAGGACCCGCAGCGTCGCCTCGTCCGGCGCTTCCTCGGTGACGACCAGTTCGCCGGTGGTCTCCGAGACGACGTTGCGCCACAGCCGCTGCAGGAAGCGGTACGAGCCGACGACGGCGCGGGTGTCCCAGGGGCGGGAGACGTCCAGCGGGCCCATCGACATCTCGTACAGGCGCAGCGTGTCGGCACCGTACTCGTCGGAGATGTCGTCGGGCGCGACGGCGTTCTTCAGGGACTTGCCCATCTTCCCGGCCTCGCGCTTGACCGGCTCGCCCTGCCAGGAGTACTGGCCGTCGCGCTCCTCGACCTCGGCGGCGGGCACCGGGAAGCCGCGCTCGTCGCGGTAGACGTCGGCGGTGATCATGCCCTGGTTGAACAGCTTGTGGAACGGCTCGACGGACGAGACGTGGCCCAGGTCGTGCAGCACCTTGTGCCAGAAACGCGCGTACAGCAGGTGCAGCACGGCGTGCTCGGCGCCGCCGACGTACAGGTCGGCGCCGCCGGCCGGCTTGGTGGCCGTGGGGCCCAGCCAGTACCGCTCGTTGGCCGGGTCGACGACCGCGGCGGAGTTCACCGGGTCGACGTAGCGCAGCTCGTACCAGCAGGAACCGGCCCAGTTGGGCATGGTGTTGGTCTCGCGGCGGTACTTCTTCGGGCCGTCGCCCAGGTCCAGTTCGACGTTGACCCAGGCCTCGTTGCGCGACAGCGGGGTCTCCGGCGAGGAGCTGGAGTCGTACGCGTCGAAGGTGCGCGGCGAGTAGTCGTCGACCTCGGGGACCTCGACCGGCAGCATCGACTCGGGCAGCGCGTGCATGACGCCGTCCTCGTCGTAGACGATCGGGAAGGGCTCGCCCCAGTACCGCTGACGGCTGAACAGCCAGTCGCGCAGGCGGTAGTTGACGGTGCCCTCGCCGATGCCGCGCTCGCCCAGCCAGGCGGTGGCGGCGGCCTTGGCGTCGACGACGCTCAGCCCGTCCAGCGTCAGGTCGCCCTCCGCGCGGGCGGAGTCGACGATGACGGAGTCGTAGGTGTCGAACGCGTCGTCCCACGCGGCCGGGTCCGAGCCACGCCCGTCGGTCGGCTCGACGACGCAGCGCATCGGCAGGGCGAAGGCGCGGGCGAAGGCGAAGTCGCGGTGGTCGTGGGCGGGGACGGCCATGATGGCGCCGGTGCCGTAGCCCATCAGCACGTAGTCGGCGATGAACACCGGGACGGGCTCGCCGCTGACCGGGTTGACGGCGTAGGCGCCGGTGAAGACGCCGGTCTTGACCTTGGCCTCGACCTGCCGCTCGACGTCGGACTTGGCGGCGGCCGCGGCGCGGTAGGCGGCGACGGCCTCGGCGGGGGTGGCGGCGCCGCCGGTCCACTCGGCGGGCACGCCCTCGGGCCAGGCGGCCGGAACGATGGAGTCGACCAGGCCGTGCTCGGGGGCCAGCACCATGTAGGTGGCGCCGAACAGGGTGTCGGGCCGGGTGGTGAAGACGGTGATCTTCTCGTCACCGGGGGCCGCGAAGTCGACCCGGGCGCCCTCGGAGCGCCCGATCCAGTTGCGCTGCTGCAGCTTGATGGCCTCGGGCCAGTCCAGCAGGTCCAGGTCCTCGATCAGCCGGTCCGAGTACGCGGTGATGCGCATCATCCACTGGCGCAGGTTGGACTTGAACACCGGGAAGTTGCCGCGCTCGGAGCGGCCGTCCGCGGTGACCTCCTCGTTGGCCAGCACGGTGCCCAGGCCCGGGCACCAGTTGACCGGCACCTCCTTGGCGTACGCCAGGCGGTACTCGCCCAACACCTCGTCGCGCTCGGCGGCGGACAGCGACGCCCACGGGCGGCCGTCCGGGGTCTGCCGCTCACCGGACTCGAACCCGGCGACCAGCTCGGCGATCGGACGGGCCCTGCGGGCGTCCGCGTCGTACCAGGAGTTGAAGATCTGCAGGAAGATCCACTGGGTCCAGCGGTAGTAGTCCGGGTCGATCGTGGAGATCGAGCGGCGCGGGTCGTGGCCCAGGCCCAGCCGGCGCAGCTGCCGGCGCATGTTGGCCATGTTGGCCTCGGTGGAGACCCGCGGGTGGGTGCCGGTCTGCACCGCGTACTGCTCGGCGGGCAGGCCGAAGGCGTCGTAGCCCAGCGTGTGCAGCACGTTGTGGCCGGTCATCCGCTGGTAGCGGGCGAAGACGTCGGTGGCGATGTAGCCCAGCGGGTGGCCGACGTGCAGGCCCGCGCCCGAGGGGTACGGGAACATGTCCATGATGAAGCTGTGCGGCTTCGCGGTGACGTCGCCGGCCGCCGGGTCGGCCAGCGCACCGGTGGGGTTGGGGGCGTGGAAGGTGCCCTCCTTCTCCCAGATGTCCTGCCAGCGGGACTCGATCTCGGCCGCCAGCGCGGCGCTGTACCGGAACGGCTCGGTCGCGGTCTCGGCCGCGCCGGACGCAGGGGTCGTCTCGCTCATGGTCCTTCAAGCTCCATCGGTGTCAGTTGGCGAACCGCGCAGGCGGCCGGCCCGTTGACCCGGCCCGGGTCGGGGTCGGGGGGCGGAAAACAAAAAATCCCCTCACAGGAGGGGACGCCACGCCGACTCCGGCACCGCCCGGGGGCGCAGCCGGTCCTGGTCAGCGCGGCCGGCTAAGGAGCAGGCGCACGGTTCGCATGGGCTCAGGGTACCGCAAGCGGGTCGGCCCGCTCCCGGGGATACCGGCCGGCGGGCCTGCTCCTGGGCCCCTCACCTGGGCCGGGGCACCGCCGTCACCGCGCCGCCGTCCGCCCCGCCGCGTCGAACTCCCGCAGCGCCTTCGCCAGCCGCTCCGACTGCATCCCCGCCGCGAGCGAGCGCGCCAGCGCCGCGGTGCGGGCCGCCTCCCGCTGGTCGCCGAGCCGGCGGTGGGCCTCCGCGAGGCGGACCATCAGCAGTGCCTTGGAGCGGGCCCGCCCCGGCCCGAGCCCGGACACCGCCTCGGCGAGCAGCACCTTGGCCAGCCGGTGCTGGCCGAGCGCCAGCCGCCCCTCCCCCACCATCCCGGCGAGGCCGGCCCTGGCCTCCTCGGCGCCGG
>NZ_MSJQ01000245.1 GCF_014596515.1 Streptomyces sp. CBMA156 | reverse complement strand
GGCGCGGCGCACCACCTGGAGCGGGGCGGGGACGCCCTCCCAGACGACGCCGGTGCGCAGCGCGGGGGTGCGGTCGGCGACCCGCTGCCAGGCCAGCGCGAGGGCCTGCGGGTCGGCGACGCCCTCCAGCAGCAGGGCGGCCTGGTCGAGGTAGACGTCGTCGGGGCCGCCGACCAGGCGGTGGAAGAGCATGCCCTCCTGGAGCGGGGTGAGCGGCAGCAGGTCCTCGACGTCCCGGCCGTCGCCGACCAGCCGGTCCAGCGCGGCCTGGTCGAGGCCGGCCAGTGGGTAGTCGGAGGGGGTGCGGCCGCCGGCGCCGGGGGCGGCGCAGTGCTCGACGATGCCGGTCAGGGCGGCGGCGGTGGCCCCGGCCAGGGCCCGGACGGTCTCCTCCCGGTGCACCCGGTCGCTGTAGTGCCAGGTGAGTTCCAGGGCGCCGTCGGCGACCACGGCGGAGACGTCCAGCAGGTGGTCGAGCGGCTCGTCCGGGGCGAGGTCTCGGCCCGGGGCCTGCCCGGCGGGGGCGAAGTCGCCGGCCGCGGGGGCCGTCCACTGTCCGTGGTAGTTGAAGCAGACCTGCGGCAGCGGGACGTCCCGCAGGGCCGCGGCGCCCTCCGAGGGCGGGCCGAGCCTGGCGAGCGCCTCGTAGCCGAGGCCGCGGCGGGGCACGGCGCGCAGCCGTTCCTTGACCCGCTTGAGGGTGGCGGCCCAGTCCGCGTCCCCGGGCAGCTCCAGGGTGACGGGGTACTGGGTGGTGAACCAGCCGACGGTGCGGGAGAGGTCGAGGTCGTCGAAGAGCTCCTCGCGGCCGTGGCCCTCCAGGGCGACGGTGACCCGGCCGCTGCCGGTCCAGTCGGCCAGGGCCCGGCCCAGCGCGCTGAGCAGCACGTCGTTGACCTGGGTGCGGTAGACCTCGGGGACCTTGCGCAGCAGCGCCTCGGTGGTGGCCGGGTCGAGCCGGGTGCGCAGGGTGCGCACCGAGCCGGCCGTGGGGGTGCCGGGCAGGTCGACGGGCAGCGGCTCGGCGGGGGTGGCGGTCTCGGCGGTCCAGTACGGCAGGTCCTCGTCCAGGCCGCCGGCCCCGACCAGTTCGGCGAGCCGGTGCGCCCAGTCGGTGAACGCGGTGGGCTCGGGCTCCGGTCGCGGGGTGCCGCCCCCGGCGGCCTGCCGGTAGGCCTGGGGCAGGTCGGCGAGCAGCACCCGCCAGGAGACGCTGTCCACGGCGAGGTGGTGGGCGGTCAGGAAGAGCCGGGGCCGTTCCTCGCCGCCGGTCCTGAACAGGACGGCGCGCAGCAGGGTGCCGGCGGCCGGGTCCAGCTCGGCGCGGGCGGCCTCGGCGGCCCGCAGCGGCCAGT
>NZ_MSJQ01000244.1 GCF_014596515.1 Streptomyces sp. CBMA156 | reverse complement strand
CTCGGCGGCCCGCAGCCTGGCGGCCACGGGTTGCGCGGCCGGCCGGCCAGTTCCTCGCCGCGGACCAGCCCGACGCTCTCCAGCCCGAGCGCCCCGGCGGCCGCCGCCACGGCCCGCAGATGGGTCGAGTACGCGCCGCCGAAGGTCAGCAGCCGGGTGTGGCCCCGCTCCACGGCGGCGGCCAGGTTGGGCGCCAGCTTGCGCCACTTGTTGCCGGGGACGGTGGGGTGCAGCAGGTCGTCGCGCTTCAGCCGCAGCGCCACCCCGGCCCGGGCGAAGGCCTCGTCGGCGCAGTCCACCAGCGGGGTCGGCAGCAGGGCGGGTTCGAGCACCCGGCCAGCTTACGGGTGTGCGTGGAGCCCGGCCGCCGGATCGGCGACCGGGCTCCAGCCCCCTGTACGGGCCGTCTCCCCCGTGGACGGCCCGTCAGCCCACCGAGGCGCTCTCCGCCGCCTGGCCCGCCGTCCGCCAGGCCAGCGCCGTGCCGAGCGCGCGCGGGACCGGGCCGGCCGCCAGGGCGAGCTTCCCGATCCGGCCGCGGTACTCCCTGCGCTGCCCGGAGCTCAGGACCGAACGGAGCTTCCCCGCCGCGACCAGGGCGGTCAGCGCCGCGTCGGCCGGGTCGACCCGGCTGAGCGGTCCCTTGAGCGCCCCGGTGACGGAGGCCGCCAGCGCCTCCCGGGCCCCCGGGCCGTCCAGCGCGACCAGGGTCACCGGGAACAGCCCGGCCACCCGGTGCGGCCGGAGGGTGATCCGGCCGGAGTCCGCCAGGCCGTCCCTGACCCGGCGGATCGGCTGGTCGTGCCCGTAGCTCCTGGCACGGCCGACCCACCAGCTCCAGCTGTGCTGCCGGGTCTCCCTGATCTGGCCCAACAGGCGGGCGCTGTAAGGGTCGAGGCCCGCCTCGGCGGCGCCGGCCCGGACCCGGGCGACGGCCTTGCGGCCCTCCTCGTACAACAGGCCCCGGCGCAGCAGTTCGGTCAGCGCCGCCGCCTGGAGCAGCAGGTTGAGCGAGGAGTGCTGGGTGGTCCGCCCGCGCCGCGGGTCGTAGGCGAGCAGGTACAGCTTCTCGGGGAGGGTGGCGGGCAGTTCCATGTCGGTCTCCGAAGGTCTTCTGAGCGCCCGGCCCCGCGGTCAGTCCTCGTCGGGACCGACGCTCTCCGGGCTCTCCTTGGGCGGGCGGCCGCGCCGGGGAAGCCGGGCCGCGCCGGTGGGCATCCGGCCCGCGTCGCCGAGGGCGCGGCGGAGCAGGAACTCGATCTGCGCGTTGGTGCTGCGCAGGTCGTCCGCGGCCCATCGGGCGAGTGCGTCGTGAACTGAAGGGTCCAGCCGCAACAGGAGCTTCTTCCGTTCCGTCGCCAAGGCCTCGCCTTACTGGTAGAGGGAACCCGTGTTCACGACGGGCTGGGTGCCGCGCTCGCCGCAGAGCACCACCAGGAGGTTGCTCACCATGGCGGCCTTGCGCTCCTCGTCCAGATCCACGACATCGCGTTCGGCGAGCCGGTCCAGCGCCTCCTCGACCATGCCGACGGCGCCCTCGACGATCAGTCTGCGCGCCGCGACCACGGCCCCGGCCTGCTGGCGCTGGAGCATCACCTGGGCGACCTCCGGAGCGTACGCGAGCCTGGTGATCCGGGACTCGACGACCCGCACACCGGCCGCGGCGACCCGGGCGGAGATCTCGGCGGAGAGCTTGCGGGCGATCTCCTCCGCGCCGTCGCGCAGCGACAACTGGCCCTCGTGGTGGGCGTCGTAGGGGTAGCTGGTGGCGATGTGCCGCACGGCCGTCTCGGTCTGGATGGCGACGAAGTCGGCGTAGTCGTCCACCTCGAACACCGCCATCGCGGTGTCCTCGACCTGCCAGACCACCACGGCGGCGATCTCGATCGGGTTGCCGTCCGCGTCGTTGACCTTGCTGGTCTCGGTCTCGTGGTTGCGGATCCGCAGCGAGATGTGCCGGCGGCTGGTGAACGGGTTCAGCCAGGTCATCCCCTCGGCCCGGATGGTGCCCCGGTAGCGCCCGAGCAGCTGGACCACCCTGGCCTGGCCCGGCGAGACCACCGTCAGCCCGAACATCAGCAGCAGCGAGCCGAGCAGCAGCAGCGGCCCGACGACCATCAGCGCGACGCCCGCCCCCTTGCTGCCGCCGGACAGCTGGACCGCGCCGCCGACGAAGGAGCCGATCCCGGCGAGCAGCCCGAGCAGCGTGCCGCCGAGCACCGGCAGGCCGGCCGCCCCGGTGATGACCTTCTCGGTGATCTTGGGGACCGGGAGGTCCAGGGCGGGGCCGTCCTCGACGGTCGTACGCGGTGTGGTCATGGGGCGACTCCTTCGGCAGGCACTCTCATCCGATGGCAAAGTGATATCACTTTTTCCCACCCGCCGCCATCCGGCCGTACGGGGCGACCCCCGGCACCGGCCACCCGCCACCGATGCGGCAGACTTGTCGACCCGTACGAATGTTCATAAGTGCCACCCGACATCTGCACACTCAGCATCGTTTGTGGGGGAATCGCATCCATGACAGCGCTTGCCGGATCTGTCGACATACCGGACAGAACGAACCCGGGCGCGGGGACCGAGCGGCACCGCCCGGGGACCGGGTTCGAACGGCCGAACGCGGCACAGCTCCGGCTCGCCGCGGCCCTCCTGATCCTCCCGCCGCTGTTCCACCTGGTCTCGGCCGACCTGCTGACCTTCGCACTGATCTGGTACGCCGCCGCGACCCTCATCCGCTCCCGGGCCACCGCCTTCGACCGGCTGATGGTCTCCGGCGGCGTCCTGATCGGCTGGACCTGCGCACTCAGCCTGCTCGCCGGCTACTGGCCGTGGGGCCTGCACCCGGTGGCGCTCGCCGAGGCCACCGCGGTGCCGCTGATCGCGATCCTGCTCCTCCAGGGCCCCCGGCCCGCCGGGCCGGCCCAGCGGCCGTGGGTGCGGCTGCGCCGGCTGGTTCCCACCCGGGACCTCGCGCTGCTGCTGCCCGCGGCCGCGGCCGTCGCGTTCACGCTGTACCCGGTCGTCCGCCGGAACGCCACCGAGCGGCTGGGCCTGATCATCTCGTTCGAGGACCTCGCCCGGCACGCGGCACTGTACGACACCATCCTGCGTGTGGGCGGCCTGACCTCCCTGCACAAGAGCGAGGCCGCCGTCTCCGTCACGACGGGCCTCGACACCTACCCGCAGGGCAGTCACCTGACGCTGGCCGTGATCACCGGCTTCCTGCGGGGCGGTACCACCCAGGGCCCGGCGCTCGCCCAGATGTCGCTGTTCATCCTGCTGTCCGCCCTGACCGCGGCCGGCCTGGCGGTCGCCGTCCTGTGGGCGGTGCAGCGGGTCGCCGGCCGCGCGCTGCGCGGCTGGCGCGGCCTGGCCCTCGCCCTGCCCACCGCCGTCTACCTGGTCGTCGCCGAGGTGCCGCAGCTACAGGCCCGCGGCTTCCTGAGCGAGATCTTCGCGCTCGGGCTGTTCGCCCTGCTGCTCGCCCTGGCGATCAGGCCGCTCAGCCGCTTCCACGAGCAGGTCGTGGCGCTCGGCGCCCTGACGGTCGGCATCTCCTTCGGCCACTACCTGCTGCTGCCGGCCGTCGGAGCCGTGGTGCTCGCCTGGGCCGTCATGCACCGGCGGAACTGCTTCCGGCACTGGCCGACCGTGCTGGCCACCGCCGCGGTGACCGGCGTCCTCGCACTGTTCCCGCCGTACAGCAACGCCAAGTCGGCCGGTTCGGCGGACGTGCTGACCCTTCCCGGCAGCATCAGCCCGGTCGGCCGGCACCTGCTGCTCCCCCTCGTGGTGGCCGCGTTCCTCGCCCTGCTGACCCGCAGCGCGCGCGCCAACCGCTCGCGCCGGGTCGCGCTGGCCTCGCTCGCCGCGGTCTCACTGCTCTGCTACGGCGTGATGGAGTACCAGCTCCGCACGGCGGGCACCACCTCGTACTTCTACGAGAAGATGATCCATCAGCTGATGGTCGTCGGGGTGATCTGCTTCGCCGCCGCCCTGCTGCCCGCGTTCGGCCGCCGCGTGTTCGCCGGGCCGGGCACCGCACCGGCCCCCGGCGCACGCCCGACCGTCCGGTCCCGCTTCCGCTCGGGGGTGCCCGTGGTCGCCGTCGCGGGCTGCCTGGCCTTCGCCGTCCTCAGCAACGCCCAGCCCGACTCCGGCAAGGCCGGCTGGGAGGGCAGCCCCGGGCGGTCCCAGCTGAACGGCACCGGCGCGCACTTCAAGCTGGCCCAGCGGATCGCCGTCCTCAACACCGACCACCCGCAGGACGGCCGGCTGCCGGTCTCCCTCGCCGGCGCCCGCGCCTGGGGCGAGGCCAGCCCGGACTGGAGCGGCGTCGAGGACAACCTCTGGCTGAGCGTGCTCAACCGCAACCAGGGCAGCACCTGGGAACTGTGGGCCTGGGCGATCGGCCACCGCAGCGCCCAGGAGATGGCGGACTTCGCCGCCTCCCGGCCGGCGACCCCGCTCCGCTTCTACGTCGACGAGGGCTCGCCGCTGCTCGCCGACCTGAAGGCGCTGGCAGCCGCGGGCAGGCTCCCGGACCTGGCCGTCTCCGCGCTGCACTACGAGAGCGGCGACGTGAGCATCCGGCCGGTCGCTCTCCGCTGAGCCGCACCGACGACTGTGGGGCCGTCACCGTTCCCCGGTGACGGCCCCACAGTCGTGGCCCGGCTCCGTCGCCCGGCCTCGCCGGAAGTCCCCGGATGTCCCCGGGCAGGGTGAAACGCGGCGTGGCAAACTCCGGCGGACGAGATCCTGCCCTACAGTTCCACTCGGCGGAAACGGGCGTTCGGGCTGGTCAGGGGCCTTCTCGAAGGCGGCCGACAACAGCCGGGGGCAGGAAGGTGGGGCGGGTGGGACTCGAACCCACGACCAAGGGATTATGAGTCCCCTGCTCTAACCGGCTGAGCTACCGCCCCGGTTCGCCGCACGCGCCGGTCGTCGGCACGGCAGCAGCAGACGGCCCCAGCGAGGCCGTCCCGGGCAGCATAGCCGGTCGATCACCCGCGGTGCGCGCCGGGGGCGCAGCCGGGGCGACGGTCCGCTCCGCTCCGGGCGGCGCAGCCCGGGTGGCGGCGGAGCTCCCCGCCCGGGCAGCCCGGGCGGATGACGACGTGTGGGACGCCGGCGGCGACACCACCGGCCCGCCGGGCACCCGGCGGTGGCGCCGCCGGGCACGGCCTGGTAGATCTTCCTCACGAACGGCGGAACGCACGGCCCCGGTGCCCGCCCCGAGGAACGAGACGGAGACCCGATGGCCTCCCGCCCGGCACGGCCCGCGCACACGGTACGAACGGTCGCGCTGACCGCCCTGCTGCTGGCCGTCGGCACCGCGTGCGGCGGCCAGGACGGGGCGCCCACGGCCGAGGTCGCGCAGCAGAGCCCCGCCCGGGACCGGATCGGCACCCTCTCCATCCACACCGCGCAGGGCCCCCGGGCCTGCACCGCGAGCGTGGTGCACAGCCCCCGGCGCAATCTGCTGGTCACCGCGGCGCACTGCGTGCAGACCCGCCGGATCGGCCTGCTGGACGGCCTGGTGTTCACCCCCGGCTACCGCAACGGATCGACCCCGTACGGGACTTGGCCGGTACAGGCGATCACCGTCGACCCGCGCTGGGCGGCCGGCGACGACCCCGAGTACGACGTGGCGTTCGTCACCGTGGGGCCGGTCGACGGCCGGCAGGTCGAGGACGCGGTCGGCGGCAACCCGCTCGGCACCGGCCAGGGCTTCGGGCTGTCCGTCTCGGTGACCGGCTACCCGAACGAGAGCGACGAGCCGATCACCTGCGCGGTCCGGACCCGCGAGCAGAGCGCCACCCAGGAGCGCTTCGACTGCGGCGGCTACACCGACGGCACCAGCGGCAGTCCGTGGGTCGCGACGGACGGCACGGTGGTGGGCGTGATCGGCGGCTACCAGGAGGGCGGGGAGACCCCGGGCACCTCGTACAGCATCACCTTCGACCAGCGGGTCGACGCCCTCTACCGGACCGCGACCACCTGACCCGGAACCGGGCGGGGCGGCGGCGCCCACCCGGGCCCGCGCCCGGGCCCGGTGTCGCGTACGTCACGTCGCGCGAGCGTACCGGGACAACACGAAGGCCCCCCGGTCGACCGAGGGGCCTTCGCTCTGAGCAGTCACCGGGCGGACCCGGTGCAGCTCCCGCAATTGGACTCGAACCAATAACCTGCCGATTAACAGTCGGCTGCTCTGCCAATTGAGCTATGCGGGATCGCGGTACTCGACTTCCGTACCACGGAAGGGAACTGGGCCCCGGAGGGCTTCGCTCCCGGCTCCCCCAATTGGACTCGAACCAATAACCTGCCGATTAACAGTCGGCTGCTCTGCCAATTGAGCTATGGGGGATCGGCTTCCGCTTCGGCCCCCGGTGTCCCGGGTTCCTCGGCGCTCGCTGCGGGACATACATTAGCGCACTCGGGGGGGTGGTCCGCCAATCGCTTTCCCGGGTTGCCGCCGGGCGGCCGCCGGGCGGCCGCCCGGCGTGCCCCGCGCGCGCCCGGCGACGGGGGCGGGGATGCTGGGGCGCGGACGGTTCGCCGTCCCGACGGTTCGCCGTCCCGACGGACGGGTAGGGCAATGCGGCAGAAGCCGCCAGGAGAGGGTGGATCCGATCATGTGGAAGCTGTCGTTGGCCGCGGGCTTCGCGGCCGGCTACGTCCTGGGCTCGCGAGCCGGGCGCCGGCGCTACGAACAGATCTCCAAGGTCACCCGGCAGATCGCCCGGAACCCCACGGTGCAGGGGGCGACCTACCGGGCACGGCAGCAGGCCGGCGCGGTGGCCGGGAAGGCGGCCGGGGTGGTCGCGGACCGGGTCGGCGACCGGCTGCCGAACGCCGTCACCGACCGGGTGCCGTACTTCAACCGCTCCCGGGCGGAGGACGACGGCTGGGGCACCTTCCGGCCGTGACGGGCAACCGTTGCACCGCCTCACGTGAGGCGGTGCAACGGCGACCCGCCGCCCGTCCGTGACGGGACGGTGACGCCCGGGCCACGCGCACCCGGGCCCGGTGTCGCGAACCGGCAACGGCCCGCCCGGCCCGGACGCGTCCGGAGCCGGGCTGAGGCATGATCTCGACATGGCCATCGTCGCGGGGATAGACAGCTCGACCAACCGCACCAGGATCGTCGCGTGCGACGCCGACACCGGCGCCGTCCTGCGCTCGGGCAAGGCGCCGCACCCCGTCCCCGAGGACCAGGACCTGCGCCCGGGCGAGGCCGACCCGCAGGTCTGGCTGCACTCGCTCGGCGACGCCGCCACCGGCGGCCTGCTGGAGGGCGTCCGGGCGATCGGGGTCAGCGCGCAGCAGCACGGGATGATCGGCCTGGACGCGGGCGGGGTGCTGGTCCGCCCGGCGATCCTGTGGAACGACCCCCGCTCCAGCGGCGCCGCCGCCAAGCTGCTGGACGCCCTCGGCGGCCCGGCCGCCTGGACCGCCGCGATCGGCGCCGTGCCCGCCCCCACGTACACCGTCGCCAAGCTGCGCTGGCTGGCCGAGTTCGAGCCGGCCAACGCCCGCCGGGTCGCCGAGGTGCTGCTGCCCCACGACTGGCTGGTCTGGCAGCTGCTCGGCCACCCCAGGCGCCGCACCACCGACCGCGGCGACGCCTCCGGCACCGGCTACTGGTCGCCGGTCACCGGCGAGTACCGGCAGGACCTGGTCGAGCTGGCACTCGGCCACGAACTCAGGCTGCCCGACGTCCTGCCCCCGTCCGAGCCCGCCGGGCACACCCCCGAGGGCCTGCTGATCTCGGCCGGAACCGGCGACAACATGGCCGCCGCGCTGGGCCTGGGCCTCGGCCCCGGCGACGCGGTGGTCTCGCTCGGCAGCGCCGGGACGATCTTCGCGGTGCACGAGGAGGCCGTGGTGGACGCCTCCGGACTGGTCTCCTCCTTCGCCGACGCCAGCGGCCGGCACCTGCCGATGGTCGCCACCCTCAACGCCGCCCAGGTGCTGCGCTCCACCGCCGCCCTGCTCGGCCGGGACCTGGAGGGCCTGAGCGACCTCGCCCTGCACTCCTCCCCCGGCGCGTACGGCCTGGTGCTGCTGCCCTACCTGGACGGCGAGCGCACCCCCGCGCTGCCGCACGCGGCGGGCACCCTGACCGGCCTGCGGGCCGAGGCGATGACCCCTCAGCACCTGGCCAGGGCCGCCGTCGAGGGCATGCTGTGCAACATCGCCGACGCCCTCGACGTGCTGCGCGCCCAGGGAGTCGAGGTGAAGCGGGTGTTCCTGCTCGGCACGGCCGGGCGGCTGCCCGCCGTCCGGCACATCGCCCCGATGCTGTTCGGCGTCCCGGTCGTGGTGCCGCCGCCGGGTGCGCACGCCGCCCGCGGGGCAGCCCGGCAGGCCGCCTGGGCCCTGGCGGGCACCCCGGAGCCGCCGCGGTGGGAGCTGCCGGACGCCGAGACCGTGGAACCGGACGGGGAGCAGGACCTGGCGATCGGCTCGGCGGTGCGTCAGCAGTACCGGGCCGCCCGCGACCAGGTCCACCCGGAGACGGCGGCCTGATCCGGGGTCGGGGTGCCGGCCGCCGGCCGGCGCGGATGCGTCACCCGGCGCCCGGTGGCAGCGTGGGACGGGACACGGCCACCGACGCGAAGGGCGGCAGGACGCCATGGCGCTGCACAAGGGGGCCGGCGGCGACCGCCGGCTGAGCATCGGCCCGTACCCGAGCGCCGCCGACCCGCTGGGCGCGATGAAGCTGGCCCCGCCGCTGCACCGGCTCGGCGAGGGGCCGGTCGCGGCCGACACCGCGTACCAGCTGATCCACGACGAGCTGATGCTGGACGGCAACGCGAAGCTCAACCTGGCGACCTTCGTCACCACCTCGATGGAGGCCCAGGCCACCCGGCTGATGACCGAGTGCCTGGACAAGAACATGATCGACAAGGACGAGTACCCGCAGACCGCCGAGCTGGAGCGGCGCTGCGTGGCGATCCTCGCCGACCTCTGGCACGCCCCCGACCCGGACGCCGCGGTCGGCTGCTCCACCACCGGCTCCAGCGAGGCGTGCATGCTGGCCGGCATGGCGCTCAAGCGCCGCTGGACGCGCCGCAACGCCGACCGCTACGCCGCCGGGGCCAGGCCCAACCTGGTGATGGGCGTCAACGTGCAGGTGTGCTGGGAGAAGTTCTGCAACTTCTGGGAGGTCGAGGCCCGCACCGCCCCGATGGAGGGCACCCGCTTCCACCTGGACGCCGAGCGGGCGGTCGCGCTGTGCGACGAGAACACCATCGGCGTGGTCGGCGTGCTCGGCTCCACCTTCGACGGCTCGTACGAACCGGTCCCGGAGATCTGCGCGGCCCTGGACGCCTTCCAGGAGCGCACCGGCATCGACGTCCCGGTACACGTGGACGGCGCCTCCGGCGGCATGGTGGCGCCCTTCCTCGACCCCGGGCTGGTCTGGGACTTCCGGCTGCCCCGGGTGGCCTCGATCAACACCTCGGGCCACAAGTACGGGCTGGTGTACCCGGGCGTGGGCTGGGCGCTCTGGCGCGACAAGGAGGCGCTGCCCGAGGAACTGGTCTTCCGGGTCAACTACCTCGGCGGCGAGATGCCGACCTTCGCGCTCAACTTCTCCCGGCCCGGCGCCGAGGTGGTGGCCCAGTACTTCGTCTTCCTGCGGCTCGGCCGGGAGGGCTTCCGGGCCGTCCAGGGCGCCTGCCGCGAGGTCGCCACCTACCTGGCCGGGCAGATCGGGAAACTGGACTGCTTCCGGCTGCTGACCCGGGGCGACCAGCTCCCGGTGTTCGCGTTCACCACCGAAGGGGACCTCCCCTTCGACGTGTTCGACGTCTCACGGCGGCTGCGCGAGCGCGGCTGGCAGGTGCCCGCGTACCGGTTCCCGGCGAACCGGGAGGACCTGTCGGTGCTCCGGGTGGTCTGCCGCAACGGCTTCTCCCGGGACCTCGCCGACCTCCTGCTGGCCGACCTCGACCGGCTGCTGCCCGAGCTGCGGCGCCAGCCCGTCCCGCTCAAGGAGCTCGGGGTGCCGGCCAGGTCCGGCTTCCACCACTGATCGTCCACACGGCGGAACGTCACGGTGGGGAGGGCGCAGCGAAGCGCCCTCCCCACCGGAGCATCCCGGACGGTCCCGGGCAGCCTCCCCCCGCGAGGCTGTCCGGGACCGGTGGGGGAACCGGGACCGGGTGCGGACCGATGACGGGTCGTCGATCGGTGTCCGAACGGTTCGCCGACGGCCGGACCGCACCGGCCAGAGAACTGTGCACGACGGCGACGTGCACGGTCGAGCGTCTCCGGGGGTTGTGAGACACTTCCGTCCGTCTCAGCGCCGTGACCTGGGATTTGGGACGCCGGGCCGGTGAGGTTGGAGAAGCGGAAACGCCGAACGGCCCGGGCCGGGACCCAGCCGGTCACCCGCCCCACGTCCCGTTTCGCGAATTTGGAGCGCCGTATTGGGTTCCGCCTGGAAGCAGCTGCCCGAGGAGCTGTCCGAGCCCGCCAGACGCCTGGCGCAGGAGCTCCGGGCCATCAAGGACGCCGCCGGACTGTCACTGTCCGAGCTGGCCGCCAGGACGCACTACAGCCGGGCGTCCTGGGAGCGCTGGCTCAACGGCAAACGGATCGTCACCGAGCAGGCGCTGGACGCGCTGGTCGGTGCGGTGGACTGCGACGGGGCCGCGCTGCGGGCGCTGTGGCGGCAGGCGGTGGCGGGGCCGGAGGCAGTGGCCGGGGCGGAGGCCGGGCCCGCCGTCACAGCCGAAGCCCCTGCCGAGGCCGTCGCTGACGGACCCTCGGGGTCGGAGGAGCCGACCACCGAGAAGCCGGCCGCCGACGAGGCGCTGGTGACCGGACAGGAGCCCGGACCCGCCCCCGCCGGCTGGTGGCGGCGCCCGGCGGCGCTGGTC
>NZ_MSJQ01000243.1 GCF_014596515.1 Streptomyces sp. CBMA156 | reverse complement strand
GCCTGGCTCGCCGGGCAGGCCCGCGCGCACGCGCTGCCCGTGGTCGACTGCCGCCCGTACGCCAGCCTGCCCGAGCGCCTGGCCGCCGCCCTCGGGTGACGGCGGCCGGGCGGGGCCGCTACGCCGCCGTCGCGTCCTCGATGTCCGAGATGAGCTTGGTGCTCAGGTCGCTCTGCACCGCCAGCCGGGTGTGCCCGGCGTCGGGGCCGGTGCCCCAGGTGAGGGTGACGGTGGTGAACAGGTGCCCGGCGCCCGAGTCGTGGTAGCGCACCTCCCAGTGGGTGGGCACGTCCTGCGCGCGCAGCACGCCGTCGGCGTGGTTGGCCTCCTCCCAGGCCACCAGCCGCCGGCGCAGGTCCTCGGTGAGGTAGTGGGCGCGCAGCTGCGTTCCCAGGTCGTCGGTGCCGTCGTCGACGGCGTCGATGTAGGCGCCGTAGAAGTCGGCCACCCGGTCCACCGCGGAATCCGGGCTGCCGCCGCGCACCGCGGAGCCCGCGGCGGTGTCGGTGTCGGTCATGAACGTCCCCGTCCCTCAGGGCCGGGGACGCGCTCCCGCCCCGGCCGGCCACTCGAACCGGACGGCCCAACGAACCGCCCCCGGAAAGGTTGCGGCCCGGACCGTCCCCGTCCGGGTGGCGGTCAGCCCTGCTCCCGCCGCCCGTCCCGTCCGCCCTGCCCGCCCTGCCCGTCCGGCCCGTCGTCGTAGGCGGCTGCGTCGTCGTAGGCGGTGCGCGCAGCCAGCACGTGCGGCATGTGGCACTCCGCCCAGGCCTTGATCTGCCGCACGAGCGGCAGCAGGTCCCGGCCGAGCGCGGTGAGCGCGTAGTCGACCCGGGCCGGCACCCCGGCGGTGACGGTGCGGCTGACCAGCCCGTCGCGTTCCAGGGCGCGCAGGGTCTGGGTGAGCATCTTCTCGCTCACCCCGGCCAGGCGCCGGCGCAGGCCGCTGTAGCGCAGCGGCCCGTCGGCGAGGGCGTTGACGACCAGGCTGACCCACTTGTCGCCGATCCGGTCGAGGAGTTGGCGGGCCGGGCACCAGGCGAGGTAGGCGTCGTAGGCGGCCGCCTCGGCGGCGCGGCGCTGGGCGGCGTCGGTGGTGGGCACCGGCCCACTCTCCTTTCCGTTCGGTACGCACTTCCTGGTACGTACTTCCCTGTGGAGAGTAACTCTCCTTAGGTTGGGCGAAGTTGCCGAGCCGTGAGGGGTGTGTGTGATGCGAGCCGTGGTGGTGCGGGAGTTCGGCGGTCCCGAGGTCATGGAGCTGGTGGAGGTGCCGCTGCCGCAGCCGGGGCGCGGGCAGGTGCGGGTGCGGGTGGCGGCGGCCGCGGTCAACCCGGTGGACGCGGTCACCCGCTCCGGGCTGCTCGCCGGGGCCGGGCTGATGGCGCCCCGGGCGGTGACCGGCCTCGGCTGGGACGTGGCCGGGACGGTGGAAGCCGTCGGGCCCGGCGTGACGGAACTCGCCCCCGGGCAGCGGGTGGTGGGCCTGCACGACCGCCTGGACACCGACCTCGGCACCTACGCCGAGCACGTCGTCCTGGACGCCGGCACGCTCGCCCCCGCCCCGGCGGGCGCCGGCTTCGCCCAGGCCGCGACGCTCCCCCTGAACGGCCTCACCGCCGACCAGGCCCTGGACCTGCTCGGCCTTCCCGCCGGCTCCACCGTCCTGGTCACCGGCGCCGCGGGCGCGGTCGGCGGATTCGTCGTCGAACTGGCCGCCCTGCGCGGCCTGCGGGTGGTCGCACTGGCCGGGCCGGACGACGAACAGCTGGTGCGCGGCCTGGGCGCCGAGTGGTTCGTGCCGCGCACCGCACCCGACCTCGCCGCCGCCGTACGGGAGTTGGTGCCCGGCGGGGTCGACGGCGCGGTCGACGCCGCCCTGCTGGGCGTACGGGCCCTGGGCGCGGTGCGCGGACGCGGCGCCTTCGTCGCGGTCGCGGCGGGCAGCGCCCCGCCGGCCCTGCGCGGCATCCGGGTCACCAACGTGTGGATCACCGCCGACGGCCCCGCCCTCACCCGCCTGTCCGCCCTCGCCGCCGACGGCCGCCTCACCCTGCGGGTCGCCGACACCCTGCCCCTGGAGCAGGCCGCCGACGCCCACCGCCGCCAGGAGGCCGGCGGCCTGCGCGGCCGCCTGGTCCTGACCCCCTGACCCCCCGACCCGAGGCCCGGAACGAGGAGAAAGCCGCCCCGGGCGCCCTGAACTCCGGGGCCGGAGTGGGAAGTCGGACCGGCCGACTTCCTACTCCGCCCCCTGGCCCGCGGAGCCCGCACCGCCGACCGCACCGCCCGTGGCGGGCCTGGTGTGGAGGACTTCGCGGGCCTGTTCGGCGGCGCGCACGATGCTCTCGCTGATGAAGTCGAGGAAGCGGGCGATGTTCTCCAGGCGGATCGCGGCGGGGGTGCCGGGGCCGAGGACGGCGACGCCCTCGCGGGCGGCCTCGATGACCCTGTCGTTGGCGCGGGCGCTGGCGATGACCGCCTGGTAGTAGAGCTCGTCGTCGACGATGTAGCGGTCCCGGCGGCGCTCGTCGCGTTCCCGGCGCACCAGGCTCTGGCTCTCCAGGAAGGCGATCGCCTTGGAGATGGAGGCGGGGCTGACCTGGAGGCGCTGGGCCAGTTCGGCGGCGGTGAGGCTGCCCGCGTCGGTGGTCGACAGGCAGGTGATCACCCGGGCGCCCATCCGGGACAGGCCCGAGCCCATCAGGACGGTGGTGAACTGTTCCTCGTACGCGGCCACGGCCTCGCTGTCACGCCCGGGCTGCCGCGGCCCGGGCCGCGGGGCGCCGGAGGGGGCGGGCGGGCGACGCTGGGCGCGGCGCTCGGTGGCGCGGTGGGCGAGGTCGGCGCGGTAGGCGACGGGGCCGCCGTTGCGCATCACCTCGCGGGTGACGGTCGAGGTGGGACGTTCCAGGCGCCGGGCGATCTCGGCGTAGGGCAGGCCGTCGGCCAGCCCCAGCGCGATCTGCTGGCGTTCCTGCTGGGTGAGCCTGCCTCCCGGCATCGCGCTTCTCCTCGGTTCTCGCGGGTTCTCACCGGAGCGTGCCGCCCGGCCGCCCCCACCATAGCGTTCACCCTCCATCCATTGCAATGATCACGGCGACCACCGTTGCATTACCCGACACACCTGTTGCAACAGTTTCCCATCATTCACCTGCAATGACGCCGATCTGACGCAACGAAGTAGTTGCCGACCCATTGAAAGCAACGTAGCGTTTCCAATGTCGGAAACACCGACGGGGCGGATCCGAACCGGGTCCCGGCCCCACCCGCACCCGTACAGGGAGACCACCGTGCAGACGTTCGACACCCCCGCCGCGATCACCGCCGTCCTGGACGTCCCCGGCGGCCGCGTCCAGCTCATCGCCGCCGAGCGCACCGACACCACCGTCGAGGTCCGGCCCGCCGACCCCGGCAAGAACCGGGACGTCCAGGCCGCCGAACGGACCACCGTCTCCTACGCCGACGGCGTCCTGCGGATCGTCACCCCCGCCGGCCACCAGCTCCTCGGCCCCACCGGCTCCCTGGAGGTCACCGTCCGGCTGCCGGCCGACTCCGCCGTCGAGGGCAGGGCGGCCGCCGCCGAGCTGCGCGCCGTCGGCCGCCTGGGCGAGATCGCCTTCGAGGGCGCGTACCGCCAGACCAAGATCGACGAGGCCGCGGGCCTGCACCTGACCGCCGTCGACGGCGACGTCGAGGTCGGCCGGCTCGCCGGCCCCGCCCGGATCAGCACCACCCGCGGCGACATCCGCATCACCGAGGCCCACCGCGGCACCGTCGAACTGGCCACCCAGTCCGGGAACATCACGGTCGGCGCCGCCGCCGGCGTCTCCGCCGCCCTGGACGCCGGCACCGGCCACGGCCGCATCGGCAACGCCCTGCGCAACGACGGCACCGCCGTGCTCGACATCCGCGCCACCACCAGCCACGGCGACATCACCGCCCACAGCCTCTGACCCCGGCCCGGGGCCCCGACACCCTCCAGGGGGACGACATGACGAACACCGCCCCACCCCCGGCTCACCCGACCGCCTGGACCGGCATGGTGCCGGTCGACGACACCGCCCTGGCCGCCACCGACACCGGCGGCCCCGGCCTGCCCGTGCTCTACCTCAACGGCCAGTTCGCCACCCAGGGCTACTGGCGCCGCGTCATCGCCGAACTCGGCCCCCGGTGGCGGCACATCACCTACGACGAGCGAGCCCGCGGCCGCAGGTCGAAGCGCTCCGCGGACTACTCCTTCGAAGCCGCCGTCCGGGACGTCGACGCCGTCCTCGCCGCCCGCGGCGTGGACCGGGCGCTGCTCGTCGGCTGGTCCTACGGCGCGTTCGTCGCCGCACACCGGGCCTCCCGCCACCCCGGCCGCACCGTCGGCACCGTCCTCGTCGAGGGCGCCCAGCCCTACGACTGGCTCACCGACGACCTGGAACGGCGCATCCGCCGCCAGTTCCGGCTGTGGGGCCCGGTCATGGCCCTGCTGCGCCCCACCGGCCTGACCCCGCGGATGACCCCCGGGCAGATGGCCGACTGCAACGTCGAACTCGGCCTGGTCGCCCGCGAACTGGGCCCGGTCCTGGACGCCCTCACCGTCCCGACCCGGTACGTGGTCGCCTCGGGAACGTCGCTGGGCAGCCGCGGCGACGAACAGGAGGTCATCCGCGCGAGCCTGCCGGCACTGGCCGAGCGCAACCCGTACGTCGAGGTCGGCGCGAAGGTCGCCGCCAACCACGACACGATCCTGAAGAAGGACTTCCGCGCCGTCGCCGACGCCGTACGCGCGGTCGCCGCCCTCGACCGCCCCGGGACCGGCCACTGACGGCCCCAACCACCGGGCGCCCGCCCCGCCGACGCGGCCGGGCACTGCGATCATGGAACGCATGACCGAGGAACCGGACCCGCTCGCGGACCTGTGGCCGCCCGCCCCGCCCACCGCCGCCGGCTGGCTGCCGGAGCTGTGCGGCGACGGCCTGACCGGGTTCATGCCGCCCGCGATGCCCGACGCGGCCTGGGTGCTCAACGCCATGTACGAGCACGAGCGGGGGCCGACCGCACTCTCCCACCACGAGGAGCGCCAGGCACGCCTGGCCGACGGGAGCGCCGAGCCCCAACTCATCGCGCCGAGCCCCAACTCATCGCGCCGGGCGTCGACTTCGACGCGGCGGGCGTCGTCACGGGCGGCGACCTGGGCCGCGCCGGGCACCCCGGCGCCGGCTGGCGGCGGCTGCGCTGGGCGGAACTCGCCGAACGCACCGGCGACCCGGCCGTGCCCGACGGGGCGGCGCCGTCCCGCGCCTGCTTCCCCTCCGTCAGGAAGCGGGGCAGCTGGCCGCTCGGCATCCTCCCGCCCACCGAGGGCAGCCTGGACCGCGAGAGCTGGAACCGGCTGACGGCCGTCCTCGCCGCCCACAGCCCGGCCGGCCCGGACACCCACTGCCTGGCCTACTACAGCCCGCTGACCCTCGGAGCGGACGCCGACTACCACCACGCCCACGTCCGCACGGGCCGCCTCGGCGACGCCGGGGTCCTGTACGACAACCCGCGGACCCACTTCAGCCCGTCCAACCTCTGGGCCGAGGACCGCTCCTGGCTCCTGGGCACCGACTACGACCTGTGGGCCACCAAGGTCGCCGGGCCCCCGGCCCTGATCGAAGCACTGCTGGACGACGCCGGGCTCGAAGCCGTCCGGCTGCCCTGACCACCACCACCGCGCGCGGCGCCGGGCAGCACGTTCGACTGCCCGACGGCGCGCGCGGCGGACCGTGCCGCCCGGTACTCCGGCCGCGTCACAGGTCCCGGAAGGTGCCGAAGGCGCTCGCCACCCTGCTCTGGAAGGCGTGGCTGACGGCGCCGGAGGCCGTCTTGCCGAAGACCTCCAGCCGGCCGTCCTCGTTCTCCCCCACCACCGGGTCCGTCACCAGCGCGCCACCGAGCCGGCTCCAGCCCGACCAGGTGCTGTTCGGCGCCACCTGGTGGATGTTCAGCACGGCGCCGGCGGCGTCGCGCACGAACAGCTCCATGCTGCCGTTGCGGCAGAGCACCACCGCGGGGTTGCCGACCAGGCCCGCGCCCTCGAAGGTGTGCCAGTCGTGCCAGGTCCCGTTGGGCCGCAGCTGCCACGTGGTGGCGATCCGCCCGTCCGCGGTCCGGGCGAACACCTCCTGGGCGCCGTTCTCGTTCACCCCGACCACCGGGTCGGAGACGACGTCACCGCGCAGGTCCACCCAGCCCGACCAGGTGCTGTTCGGCGCCACCTGGTGCGCGGCCATGATCCGCCCGTCCGCGGTCCGGGCGAACACCTCCAGGGTGCCGTCGGCGTTGTGGCACACGGCGGGGTCGCCGACGAAGCCCGCGCCCTCGAAGGTGTGCCAGTCGTGCCAGGTGCCGTTGGGCCGCAGCTGCCACGTGGTGGCGATCCGCCCGTCCGCGGTCCGGGCGAAGACCTCCTGGGCGCCGTTCTCGTTGGCCCCGACCGCCGGGTCGGAGACGACGTCACCGCGCAGGTCCACCCAGTCCGACCAGGTGCTGTTCGGCGCCACCTGGTGCGCGGCCATGATCCGCCCGTCCGTGCTGCGGACGAAGATCTCCTGGGTGCCGTTGGCGTTGCGGCCCAGCACCGGGACGCCCTCCAGCCCCGCGCCCCCGAGCGAGGTCCAGCCGGCCCAGGTGCTGTTGGGCGCCGTCTGGTACTTGGTCCGCACCCCGCCCTTGCCGTCGTTGTCGACGAACTCCAGGGCACGGCTGGCGCTCGTGCCCAGGTGACGCCGGGCGATCATCTGCCCGCCGCCCGCCGGGCTGTCCTCGACGATCCTGCTGTAGCGGCGGGCGACGTAGTTGCCGTTGGGGTGGTCGTCGATCGTGGAGTCCTTGATCGAGGCCCGCGGGACCTTCTTCACCGGGGTGGCGCCGAAGGAGTAGTAGGAGAAGTGAACGTGGTCCGCCTCCCAGGCGTTGAAGAGGATCACGTGGTTCACCGCGTCGAGGAGGATGTCACCGGCCCGCAGGTCGGCGCGGGCGATCTCGTGGGACACGTTCCCCAGGTTCCCGGTCCAGTGGTCGCTCCCGGTGTGCCAGGCCATGTCGACGTAACCGGAACAGTCCCGGCGGTACTTGCGGTCGCCGGTCGGGCCGGGCGAGAAGGCGTTCTGGCTGTACGGGCCCGGCTGGTGGTCGACCCAGTACTGCGCCCGCTCGATCACCTCGGAACGGGTGAGGGGTCCGTCGATGCGGGAGGCGAGCGAGGCCTGGACGGGCGCGGCCTGGACGGGCGCGGAGACGCGCTGGAACGGCGTGGTCATGAGGAAGGGTTCTCCCGTTTCTCCGGGGACGGAGGCCTCGCGGAACCGAGGCCGTACGGAACAGCGGCGGAGCGGAGGTGGAGCGGGACGGGCGGGCGCACGGGACGGCGGCGCGGCTGCCCGCGGCTACTCGGCGAGGCGCCAGTCGCGCAGCTCGTAGGCCTCGCCGAGTGCCCTGGTGCAGAGGAACCGTGCGGTCCGGCGGGCCCCGGCCTCGTCGGCGGCCAGGAGGAACAGGGCCACACCGATCCGGCCGGGTGTGACGCGCACCCGCACGTGCTCCAGGCGGTCACCCGCCCGGGCCTGGCGCCACAGGTGCCCCGTCAGCCACTGCGGGGCGACCGCGGCGGCGGCCGGGCCGACGAGCTGGGTCAGCGTCAGGCGCAGGACCGGCGCGCCCAACGTCAGCCCCAGCCGAAGCCGTCACCGTCACCGTCGCCGTCGCAACGGACCGGCGCGGTGGTGGCGAGGGGACAACCCGGCGATCCTGGGCATGGACGGACTCCGTTCGATGCGCGGTGGACCGGATGCCGGACGACCGCGCCTCCCGGCCCCGGGCACCGGGACGGCGCTTCCGACCTGCCTCAGCCTGCCGAACCGGCGCCGCCCTGTCAGCGGGCAGCGCCTGGCCCCAACGTGCCTGGCCCCAACGGGACATGCCGCACCCGTCTTGCCCGGGACACCGCCGCTGGGCACACTGGTCCGACGACTGACACACGGCACCTACCGCGGGGGGCGGCAGAATGCTTCAGTTACTCGGTCTATCCACCCTGTCCGAACGCCTCTATCAGGCGGTCCTCGCCGATCCGGCGAGCAGCGTGGCCACCCTGGCCCGGGACACCGGAATGACTGATCATCAGATACGTTCTGCTCTGGACGAGTTGGCGGACCTGGCCCTGCTCAGACCTTCGGTCCACGCGGACGGGACGCTGTGGCCGGTCAGCCCGGCGGTCGGCCTGTCGGCGCTGCTGGCCGCCGCCGAGGACGAGGCCGCCGCCAGGCAGCGCCAGATCGAGGCGACCCGGACGGCGATCGCCACGCTCGCGGCCGAGCACGACGAACACCGCCACCACCGTGCGGAGACCGCGGTCCTGCTCGACGGGCTCGACTCCGTGCGGGGCCGGCTGGAGGAGCTCGCCGCGAACGCCACCGCGGAGTGCCTCTCGCTCGACCCGGGTGGCGCGCACCGGCCCGACGCACGGGCGGCCTCCTCGCGGCTCGACGAGCAGGCGCTGCGCCGGGGTGTCGCCGTCAAGACGATCTGCCGGGAGAGCTTCCGCAACGACCCGGGCACCCTGGCCCATGCGCACCGGCTCACGGAGCTGGGCGGGCAGCTGCGCACGGTCCCGATCGTGCCGGCCGCACTGGTGATCGTCGACCGCAGGGTCGTCATCCTCCCGCTGGACCCGACCGACCCGCGGTGCGGCGCCCTGGAGGTGGACAGCCCCGGCATGCTGTCCGTCGCCTGCGCCCTGTTCGACCAACTCTGGTCCGTGGCCGACCCGTTCGGCGCCTGTGTCCCGGTGGACGGGCAGGGCCTCACCGCGGCCGAACGCACCCTGCTGGAGCTGGCCGCGGCCGGGCACACCGACGAGGCGGCGGGCCGCAGGCTCGGCGTCTCCGCCCGCACCGTCAAACGCCAGATGGCCGACCTGATGGACCGGCTGGGCGCCGCCAGCCGCTTCCAGGCCGGGGCGCGGGCCGCCCACCGCGGCTGGCTCTGAGCCTGCCGCAGGCCCGGCGCCCGGGAGCGGGACGCCGGGGCCCGCGGCCGTCAGCCGCCAGCCGTCAGCCGTCAGCCGCCCAGGTGGCGGGCGAAGAAGCGCAGGGCGCTGTCGAGTTCGAAGGCGGGGACGTCGCCGTGGCCGCCGGGGTTGGCGTGCAGGGTCTTGTCCGGGGAGCCGAGGGTGTCGAACAGGGCCAGGGCGGCTTCGCGCGGGACGCGTTCGTCGTCCCACTGCACCAGGAACTCCACCGGGACGGTGATCCGGGCGGCGGCCTCGGCGGAGGTCTCGGCGCCGTTGAGGCCGAGGACGGCGGCGCGCACCCGCGGTTCGGCGGCGACGAAGGGCACGCCGAGGCCGCAGCCGAGTGAGACGCCCCAGTAGCCGGCCGGGCGCTCGCCGACGTCCGGGAGCCGGTGCAGCGCGTCCAGGGCGGTGCGCCACTCGGGCACGCTCTGGCCGGCGAGCAGTTCGTGCAGGGCGGCGACGGCGGCGCTGACGTCCCCGCCGCTCTGCATGCGGTTGCGCAACTCGCCGACGGCGGCGTCGAGTTGCGGGCT
>NZ_MSJQ01000242.1 GCF_014596515.1 Streptomyces sp. CBMA156 | reverse complement strand
CTCGCCCGAGCCCGACGAGGCCGACCCGGCCGCCGCCGAGCCGCCCGCGATGCGCTGGCCGCTGTGGGTGCTGGCCGTGCCGACCATGGGCTTCGGCATCGCCGGCCTGCGCTCGGACTGGCTGCCCGCGCTGCTGGACGGCGGCCCGCTGCGGCCCTCCGGGGTCACCGCCGTCACCGGGACCGGGCTCGCCGTGGTCGGCGTGCTCGCCGCGTACGGCGCCTGGCGCTCGGCGACCGCCCGGCTGGACACCGGCAGTCCGGCCCCGGCCGGAGGCTGGGGGAGGGTGCCGGGGCAGGGCGGAGCCCCGGCCGCCGAGGTGATCGTCGCCGACCCCGGGCGCACCCTGCTCGGGCCGCTGTTCGGCCCGGCCCGGCACGGCTTCGGCGTCGACCGGCTGTACCACGCGCTGTTCGTCCGGCCGGTGGGCGCCGCCGCCAAGCTGGTCCGCTTCCTCGACCGCGAGGTCGTCGAGGCCTACGTGCGCGGCAGCGGGGTGGGCGCCAACCTGCTCGGCCGGGCCGTCCGGCTCGCGCAGACCGGGAACGCGCAGACGTACCTCAGCGCCCTGCTGGCCGCGGTCGTCCTGCTCGCCGTCCTGGTGGCGGTGTAACCGGTGCCGCTGTCCTCCACCTCCGTCCCCTCGACCGCTGCTGGGAGCCCCCGATGAACGCAGTCCTCATCGCCCTCCTGGTGCTGCCGCTGTTCGGCGCCGCACTGACCCTGGTACCGGTGTTCGGGCCGGACCGGGCCCTGGCCGACCGGCGGGCACTGCGGCTGAACACCGTCGTCACCGGCGTGGTGTTCCTGCTCACCGTCGCCCTCGCGGCCGGCTTCGACCACGACGAGCCCGCCCGGATGCAGGCCACCACCGACGTGTCCTGGATCCCGGCCCTGCACGTGCGCCTCCACCTCGGGGTGGACGGCGTCTCGCTGCCGCTGATCGTGCTGACCGGCCTGCTCACCTTCCTCTGCGCGCTGTACTCCGAGAAGCGGCTGCCGAACGGGGAGACCCGGAGCGGAGTCCCCGACGGGCGGGGCCCCTCGGCGCAGGCCTTCGTCGGGCTGTTCCTCCTGCTCGAAGTCGGCATGCTCGCGACCTTCGCGGTGCTGGACCTCCTGCTCTTCTTCCTGGCCTTCGAGATCGTGCTGATCCCGATGTACTTCCTGATCGCCCGCTGGGGGAGCGGCGCCAAGGTCCCGGCCGCCAACCGGTTCATCCTCTACACGCTGCTCGGCTCCGCCGTGATGCTGCTCGGCTTCCTGCTGATCGGCAGCAAGGCCGGCACCTTCGACATGCAGGCCCTGGCCGCCGCGCACGGCGGCGGGCTGAGCCACACCACCCAGGTGATCGCCGCGCTGGCGATCCTGGTCGGGCTCGCGGTCAAGGCCCCCGCCTGGCCGCTGCACAGCTGGCTGCCCGACGCGCACACCGCCGCCCCGACGGTGGGCTCGGTGCTGCTCGCCGGCGTGCTGCTGAAGATGGGCACCTACGGCCTGGTCCGCGTCCTCCTCCCGGTCGTGCCGGACGGCGCCACCACGCTGGCCCCGTACCTGGGCGCCTTCGCGGCCGTCGGCATCGTCTACGGCTCACTGGCCTGCCTGGCGCTGGCCCGCCCCGGGGCCAAGGGCGACCTCAAGCGCCTGATCGCGTACTCCTCCGTCGGCCACATGGGCTTCGTGCTGCTCGGCATCGCCTCCCTCACTCCGGTGGGCGTCAACGGCGCGCTGTTCGCCAACATCGCCCACGGTCTGATCACCGGTCTGCTGTTCTTCGTGGTCGGCGCGCTCAAGGACCGCTACGGCACGGCCGACCTCGACACCCTGTCCGGCGCCACCGGCGGCGCGCTGTACGGCCGGGCCCCGCGGCTGGGCGTGCTGCTCGCCTTCGCCGCCGTCGCCAGCCTCGGCCTGCCCGGCCTGGCCGGCTTCTGGGGCGAGCTGCTCGCCATGTTCGGCGCGTTCGACCCGGCCGACGGCCTGTCGCGCCCCGCGTTCGTCACCTACATGGTCCTGGCCGGTCTCGGCACCCTCCTCACCGCCGCGTACCTGCTGATCGTGGTCAAGCGCGTCTGCATGGGTGACCCCGGGCAGCCCGCGCCGGTGGCCGAACTCGCCGACCTGCGCCCGTACGAGGCCGTCAGCTGGATGCCGCTGGCCGCGCTCACCCTGCTCGCCGGCCTCTGGCCCGCGCTGCTGCTCGGCCTCTCCGACCCCGCCGTCAAGCACCTCCTCGGGGGTGGCTGACCGTGCTCGCAGCCCAGACCGCCGCACTCGGACCTCACTCCACGGGGCAGCACACTGTGACCTCCCTCGCCGTAGCCAACCCGGGCAGCCTGATCCAGTCCGTGGACTGGGTGGCGATCGCGCCCCCGCTGATCGCCGCCGTGGCCGCCCTCGCGGTGCTGCTCACGGACCTGTTCCTGCCCGAGCGGCACAAGAAGTGGCTCGGCCGCCTCACCGCGGCCGGACTCGCCCTCGCCCTCATCGCGCTCCTTCCCCTCACCGGCTCGTCACCCCGGGCGACCTTCTGCGTGCAGAACGTAGCAGGGGGGTCTGACACTCCAGGGGTCACCGGCTCCGCCGTGGGCGGCTGCTCGTACGTCGCCGACCACTTCGCCCTGGTGTTCCAGCTGCTCGCCCTCGGCGGCGCGCTGATCGCGG
Source organism: Streptomyces sp. CBMA156 (assembly GCF_014596515.1). GTDB lineage: Bacteria > Actinomycetota > Actinomycetes > Streptomycetales > Streptomycetaceae > Kitasatospora. Next base: position 6,034 of record NZ_MSJQ01000242.1, on the reverse strand, counting down.
CGCTGCTGTCGATGCACACCGTGGAGAGCGAGCGGCTGCCGCGCGGCGAGTACTGGTTCCTGCTGCTCTCCAGCGCCACCGGCGCCGCGCTGCTGCCCGCCTCCCGCGACCTCGCCACCATGGTGATCGCCCTGGAGGTCGCCTCGCTGCCCGCGTTCGCCCTGGTCGCGCTGCGCCGGGACGGCCGGGGCGCGGAGGCCGCGTTCAAGTTCTTCGTCTCCTCCGTCACCGCGACCGCCGTGATGCTGCTCGGCGTCGGCTTCGTCTACGCGGCGAGCGGCAGCCTGCACCTCGCGGCCGTCGCCCAGGGCCTGGAGCACGCCCCCGGGCAGCTCAGGCCACTGGCCGAGGCGGGAGCGGTGCTGACCCTGGTCGGCTTCGCCTTCAAGGTCGCCGCCGTCCCGTTCCACTTCTGGGTGCCCGACACCTACACCGGCGCCCCGCTGCCGGTGGCCGGCTACCTCTCGGTGGTCGGCAAGGCGGCCGGCCTGTCCGGCCTCGCGCTCGCCACCACCATCGCCTTCCGCCCGTACGCCCACACCTGGGGCCTGGTGCTCGCCGTCCTGGCGGCCGTCACCATGACCGCCGGCAACGTCGGCGCGCTGCGGCAGCGCTTCGACACCCGGTACAGCGCGGTGCGGCTGCTGGCCTGGTCCTCGGTCGGCCAGGCCGGGTACCTGCTGGTGCCGCTCGCCGCGGCCGGCTACGCCCCCGGCGGGGTGGATCCGCTCGGCGCCACCGCCGCGTACGCACTGATCTACGGCGTGGTGAACCTCGGCGCCTTCGGGGTGGTCGCCGCCGTCGGCCGCCGGGCCGGGACCAGCGTGGACGACTTCCGCGGCCTGTTCGCCCGCAACCGCTGGACGGCGCTGGCGCTCGCCTTCTTCCTGCTCTGCCTGGCCGGCCTGCCCCCGGGTGTGATCGGCCTGTTCGGCAAGGTCGTGGTGTTCCGCGCCGCGGTCGACGCCGGGCTGGGCTGGCTCGCCGTGGTGATGGCCGTCAACGTGGTCGTCGCCCTCTTCTACTACCTGCGGTGGACGGCCCGGCTGTTCGCCCCGGCCACGGGTGACGAAGCCCTCCCGGAGGGCGCCGCCGGACACCGGCTGCCGGTGAGCCTCACCGCCACGCTGGGGCTCACCGCCTCCGCCGCGGTGGTCCTCTCGGTGGCACCGCAGCTGGTCCTCCAGGTCGCGGGCGGCTCGCTGTTCTGAGCGGGTGCCGGGCGGTGCCGGGGGTGCGGTCCGGCGCCGCCGCGACGGTGTCGCGTCGGTCACAAGGGAACAAGGCCGTTGGCCCCACCCGTTGACCGGGCACGAGGGACGAGGCAGAAAGGGCTTCCCCACCGCACCATTGGAGGGCCTGACGTGCACAGCCGGCACAACGGACTGAGGACCGCAGTGCTGCTCGGAGGCCTCTCGGCACTGATCCTGGTGATCGGCAGCCTCTTCGGTCGGACCGGCTTCGTGATCGCCCTGCTGGTCGCCCTCGGGACCAACGCCTACGCCTACTGGAACAGCGACAGGATCGCGCTGCGGGCCATGCGGGCCCGGCCGGTCAGCGAGTTCGAGGCGCCCGGGCTGTACCGGATCGTCCGGGAGCTCTCCACCTCCGCCCGCCAGCCGATGCCCCGCCTCTACATCTCGCCGACCCCCGCCCCGAACGCCTTCGCCACCGGCCGCAACCCGCGCAACGCGGCGGTCTGCTGCACCGAGGGCATCCTGCGGATCCTGGACGAACGCGAGCTGCGGGGCGTGCTCGGGCACGAGCTGAGCCACGTCTACAACCGGGACATCCTGATCTCCTCGGTGGCCGGGGCGCTCGCCTCGGTGGTGATGTTCCTGGTGAACTTCGCCTGGCTGATCCCGTTCGGGCGCAGCGACGACGACGACGGCCCGGGGCTGTTCGGGATGCTCGCCATCATGATCCTCGGCCCGCTCGCGGCCGGGCTGATCCAGCTGGCGGTCAGCCGCTCCCGGGAGTACCAGGCCGACGCCGACGGCGCCCGGATCACCGGCGACCCGCTCGCCCTCGCGAGCGCCCTGCGCAAGCTCGACGCCGGCACCCGCCGGCTGCCGCTGCCGCCCGAGCCGCAGCTCCAGACCGCCAGCCACATGATGATCGCCAGCCCGTTCCGCCCCGGCGAGACCGGCGCCCGGCTCTTCTCCACCCACCCGCCGATGGCCGAGCGGATCGCCCGGCTGGAGCGGATGGCGGGCGGCCGGATGTAGCGGCCGCCGGGCCGGAGCGGGCTGCCGCGGGCACCCGCGCCTGGGCGTCAGCCCGTCGGCTCCTCGTACGCCAGCCGCAGGCGGTGGATGCCCTCGGCGACCTGGGCGGGGCTCTCGGCGGCGGCGTAGCTGAGCCGGAGGTGGGGGGCCGGGGGCTCGGCGGGGTGGTAGGGGCGGCCGGGGGAGACCTGGACGCCCGCGCGCAGGGCGGCCGCGGCGAGGGCGGTGTCGTCGGCGCCGTCGGGGAAGCGCAGCCACAGGTGGTAGCCGCCGGGGCGGTGCGGGCCGAGGACGCCGGGCAGCTCGCGGTGCAGGGCGGCGACGGCGGCGGTGCGGCGGTCGCGCAGTTCGGCGCCGAGGGTGCGCAGATGGCGGGCCCAGGCCGGGTCGGCGACCAGTTCGAGGGTGGCCTCCTGGAGCGGCCGGGGCACGAAGAAGCTGTCCACCACCTGGGTGGCCCGCAGCCGGGCCAGGGCCGGACCGCGCGCGGTGAGGGCGCCGACCCGCAGGTTGGGGGAGGCCGCCTTGGTCAGCGAGCGCAGGTGCACCACGACGCCGTCCCGGTCGTCGGCGGCGAGCGGACGCGGCAGGGCGGGGGCGTCCGCGTGGACCAGCAGCCGGGCGAAGTCGTCCTCGACCACGAAGGCCCCGGCCGCCCGGGCGATCCGCAGCACCTCGCTCCGCCGTTCGGGTGACAGCACCGCGCCGGTGGGGTTCTGGAACAGCGGCTGGCAGAGGAAGACCCGGGCCCGGGTGGCCGCGAAGGCGTCCGCCAGCAGGTCGGTGCGCACGCCGTCGGCGTCGACCGGGACCGGGACGGGCCGCAGCCCGGCCGCCCGGACGACCGCCAGGATGCCCGCGTACGTCGGCGACTCGACGAGCACCGGCGAGCCGGGCGCGGCGAGCGCCCGCATGGCGACGGTCAGCCCGTTCTGCCCGCCGGAGGTGATCAGGACGTCCCCGGCGCCGACCGGCCCGCCGTGGCCCCCGATGTCGCGGGCGAACCAGCCGCGCAGCTCGGTGAGGCCGTCGGTGGGCGGGCGGTCCCAGGCGCCCGGGCGGCGGCCGGCCCTGGCGAGGGCGGCGGCGAGCAGCCGCTCGGGCAGCAGCGAGGCGTGCGGGTAGCCGCTGTTGAGGTCGATGACGTCGGGCGGGGGCACCCGGAGGGTGGCGAACACCGGGGCGGCGAGCAGGTCGCGCGGGCCGGAGTCGGCGCTGAGCGCGATCTCCTGCCAGGAGAGGTCGCCGGTACGGCCGGTCGGCGCGGCGGAGACGGCCGGGGCCGCGGCGAAGGCCGCCGCCCGGAACACCCCGGCGCCCGGCCTGGAGACCACCAGCCCCTCGGCCACGAGCACCGCGATGGCCCGGGAGACCGTCACCGGGCTGACCTGGTGCCGCTCCGTCAGCGCCCGGCTGGCGGGCAGCTTTCGTCCCTCCGGGTAGCGCTCGACGTCCCGCCGCAGGATGTCGGCGAGTTCGGCCACACTGCTACGCTCGTTCATGACGGCACAAGATAGCGCTACTCGCCAGCTGGCGGTAGCACCTCGGCAGGCCACCGCTTCCGGCACCGTCCACGCGGCCCTCGGAGTGGCCTCCTTCTCGCTCACCTTCCCCGCCACCGCGTGGTCCCTGACCGGCTTCGGCCCGTGGTCCGCGACCGGTCTGCGTGGCGCCCTCGCCGGTCTGCTGGCCGTGCTGTACCTGGCGGCGGTCCGCGCCCCGCTGCCGCGGCGGCGGCACTGGCCCGGACTGCTGGTGGTCTCCGGCGGCTGCGTCCTCGGCTTCCCGCTGCTGACCACGCTCGCCCTGCGCACCTCCTCGACGGCCCACTCGGCGGTGGTCATCGGCATGCTGCCGCTGGCCACGGCGGCGGTCGCGGCGCTGCGCACCGGCCGGCGGCCGTCCGGGGCGTTCTGGGCGGCGTCGATCGCCGGGGCCGCGGCGGTCCTCGCCTTCACGCTGGTGCAGAGCCACGGCCGCCCGACCGTCGCTGACCTCTACCTGTTCGTGGCGCTGCTGGTCTGCGCCGCCGGGTACGCCGAGGGAGGGCGGCTCTCCGAGGACCTGCCGGGGGCCCAGGTGATCGCCTGGGCGGTGGTGGCCGCGCTGCCCGTGACGCTGCTGACCGCGGTGCTCGGACTGGGCGCCGAGCCGGTGCGGCTCGGGGCGAAGGCGCTGGCCGGGCTGGCGTACACGGCGGCGGTCTCGCAGCTCGGCGGGCTCGTGCTCTGGTACCGGGGGCTGGCCGCGATCGGGGTGCCGAGGGCGAGCCAGCTCCAGCTCGCGCAGCCGCTGCTGACGCTGGTCTGGTCGGTGCTGCTGCTCGGCGAGCACCTGCCGGCGGCGGCGCCGGTCACCGCGGTGGTGGTGCTGGTCTGCATCGCGGTGACCCAGCGGGCCAGGGCCTGACCGGGCGGGCCGGGTCCTGACCGGGCGGGCCGGGAGCCGGCCGGGGGGCCGACCCGGCCCGGAGGCACGGCGGGGGCTGCGCCGTACGCCCGCGAACCCCTGCGCGGACCGGTTCGGCGCCGCCCCGCGCTCGTTAGGATGAACCCGCGCCCGGCGGTCCGGGCGCGGCATCCGGAGGGAGTGGGCCGTCATGGCAGACGAGAGGCACGCCCCGGTGGCCGGGGAGGCGCCGGCCCGGCGACGCGGCCAGGGCGAGCTGGAGGCGCAGGTGCTGGCGCTGCTCCAGCGGGCGCCCGGCCCGGTCGCCGCCGGGTGGGTCCAGGAACGCCTGGCGGGCGACCTGGCGTACACCACGGTGATGACCATCCTGTCCCGGCTGCACGCCAAGAACGCCGTGACCCGGACCCGCTCCGGCCGTTCCTACCTGTGGCAGGCCTCCTCGGACGCCGCCGGGCTGGCCGCGCTGCGGATGCGCCGGATGCTCGACGGGGAGGCGGACCGGGACGCCGTCCTGGCCAGTTTCGTCAGCGCGCTGCTGCCGCACGACGAGGAACTGCTCCGGGCGCTGCTCGACGCCGCGTCCGCCGATCCGGCAGCGACCGACCGTGAGAGCTGACCCGTGGGCTTCTTCGTCTTCCTTCCGCTCGTCCTGCCGCTCACCGCGGTCCCGATCGCGCGCCTGACCGAGCAGCACCTGCATCCGCGCGGTGCGACCCGGCTGATGACCGTGATCAGCGCGGTGCTGGCGGTGTGCAGCGTGCTCTGCCTCGGGCTGATCGGGGTGGTGGGCACCGCGCAGATCCCCGGCAACCCGCTGCCGGACAGCTGGTCCGACCCGGAGGTGCGGGCCGCGCTGCCGTACCACGAGACCGTCGGCACGGCCGCGATGTGGCTGCTGGCCCTGGTGGGCTTCGCCTGCACCCGGACGGTCGTCCGGCACCTGCGGGTACGGGCCAGGGCCCGCCGGGCGCTGACCGGGCTGCCCGCGGGGCCCGGGGAGTCCGGCGACCTCGCGGTGCTGCCGGACCGCAGCCCGTACGCCTACGCGCTGCCCGGCTCGCCCGGCCGGGTGGTGGTCTCCACCGGGATGCTGGCGGGCCTCGCCGCCGACGAGCGCGAGGCGCTGCTCGCGCACGAACGGGCGCACCTGCGCCACCGGCACCACCGGTACCTGCTGAGCACCCAGCTCGCCGCCTGCGTCAACCCGTTCCTGCGGCCGTTGCAGCACGCGGTGGCGTACAGCGCGGAGCGGTGGGCGGACGAGGACTCGGCGCAGGCCGTGGGGGACCGCCGGATCACCGCGCGGGCGGTGGCCAGGGCGGCCCTGGTCTCGCACGCCGCCCCGGCCCCCGGTTTCGCGGCCTTCGCCGCCCCGGCCGCGACGGCCGGCCCGGTGC
>NZ_MSJQ01000241.1 GCF_014596515.1 Streptomyces sp. CBMA156 | reverse complement strand
GGCCGGGGTCGGCGGCGACGCGACGGCGGCCCGCAGCGGCGCGGCCCGTGCGAGAGCGGTCCTGCGGGCGGCGAAGGGCATCGGTCCGGACCCGGGCGGCCTCGCCGCCGCCTGACGGGCGTTCTTGACGGGCGCTCCTGGCGGGCGCTCCTGATGTGGCGATGTGTCAGTTCTTCGGATCGGTATCCCCACTGCCGTCGAACCGGTAGCCGGTCTGGCTGAAGCCGCCCTTGGCGAAGGCGAGGACCTTGGCCGGCCGCACCGCGAAGACGAGGGACTCGCCCCCGGAGGCGTGGGCGAAGCCGCCGTCCGTCACCTGGAACCGCCACTGGCCCGTCCACTTGGCCGTCCAGGCGACGGCGAGGCGTTCGAGCAGCGCGCGGTCGGTGACGCGCAGGGCCGGGCCCTCGACCATCACGTCGAGCCCCCGGTCCCAGTGGTTGCAGCCCGTGGTCAGGACCACGTGGTGGTTGCCGGCCAGGTTCACGGCCTTCTGCTCGTCGGGGCCGGTGGTGAAGTGGAGCTGCCCGTCGAGCCACACGGCCACCAGGGGCGTGGCATGGGGGCGCCCGTCGGAGCGGACCGTCGTGATCCAGAACAGTTGTGCCGCTTCCAGGGCCTCGCGGGCGGTCGCCCAGGGCGTCGCACTGGCGTCGGGGTCGCTGAACCGTTCGTCGAGCCGGACTTCCACGTCGTTCATCGTCGTTCGTCACTCCCCACAGGACGGGACGGACAGGCCCCGCCGCGATCGGCGGACATGAGGGACGGTAGCCGCAGGGTCTGACAGTCGGCCGGGACACGGCCACCGGAGCCGGCCGGAATCATGCGGTTCCGGCATCGGTCGTCCGGTGCTGTGGGGGCCTTGGGGTCGAGGACGGCTGCCTCGGCCTGCGACCGGTCCGCCCGCCTGCGGGCCCCGCACCCGTCCCGTCCGCCCCCGCCGCGTCCCATTCCGGCGTCCCAGGTCCGGCACGTCCCCGCTGGTCAGACCCCTGTTCGCCGTCCCACCCTCCCTGTCGCGGCGCCGGGCGTGGCGGCTGGGACGGACCACCGCGCAGGCTTCGGTCGTCCGATCGACGTCCGATCGACACACCACCCGAGCCGATGCCGAAAGGGGCGCGACTACATGTCCGTCCGCAGTTCCCGCACCCGTCTGGTCACCGCCGCCGCGAGCCTCGTGGTCGGCGCCTTCTCGGTCACCGGGTGCCTCGACAGCGGCAGCGGGGTCATCGAGACGGCGACCGGCCCCTCGCTCAGGGCCGCCGCGCCCACCGCGGCGGCGGCCGCCCCCTCCGCAGAGCCCACCGCCAGCGCGGGCCCCGGCGGCACCGG
>NZ_MSJQ01000240.1 GCF_014596515.1 Streptomyces sp. CBMA156 | reverse complement strand
CGGCCCGCAGCGGCGCGGCCCGTGCGAGAGCGGTCCTGCGGGCGGCGAAGGGCATCGGTCCGGACCCGGGCGGCCTCGCCGCCGCCTGACGGGCGTTCTTGACGGGCGCTCCTGGCGGGCGCTCCTGATGTGGCGATGTGTCAGTTCTTCGGATCGGTATCCCCACTGCCGTCGAACCGGTAGCCGGTCTGGCTGAAGCCGCCCTTGGCGAAGGCGAGGACCTTGGCCGGCCGCACCGCGAAGACGAGGGACTCGCCCCCGGAGGCGTGGGCGAAGCCGCCGTCCGTCACCTGGAACCGCCACTGGCCCGTCCACTTGGCCGTCCAGGCGACGGCGAGGCGTTCGAGCAGCGCGCGGTCGGTGACGCGCAGGGCCGGGCCCTCGACCATCACGTCGAGCCCCCGGTCCCAGTGGTTGCAGCCCGTGGTCAGGACCACGTGGTGGTTGCCGGCCAGGTTCACGGCCTTCTGCTCGTCGGGGCCGGTGGTGAAGTGGAGCTGCCCGTCGAGCCACACGGCCACCAGGGGCGTGGCATGGGGGCGCCCGTCGGAGCGGACCGTCGTGATCCAGAACAGTTGTGCCGCTTCCAGGGCCTCGCGGGCGGTCGCCCAGGGCGTCGCACTGGCGTCGGGGTCGCTGAACCGTTCGTCGAGCCGGACTTCCACGTCGTTCATCGTCGTTCGTCACTCCCCACAGGACGGGACGGACAGGCCCCGCCGCGATCGGCGGACATGAGGGACGGTAGCCGCAGGGTCTGACAGTCGGCCGGGACACGGCCACCGGAGCCGGCCGGAATCATGCGGTTCCGGCATCGGTCGTCCGGTGCTGTGGGGGCCTTGGGGTCGAGGACGGCTGCCTCGGCCTGCGACCGGTCCGCCCGCCTGCGGGCCCCGCACCCGTCCCGTCCGCCCCCGCCGCGTCCCATTCCGGCGTCCCAGGTCCGGCACGTCCCCGCTGGTCAGACCCCTGTTCGCCGTCCCACCCTCCCTGTCGCGGCGCCGGGCGTGGCGGCTGGGACGGACCACCGCGCAGGCTTCGGTCGTCCGATCGACGTCCGATCGACACACCACCCGAGCCGATGCCGAAAGGGGCGCGACTACATGTCCGTCCGCAGTTCCCGCACCCGTCTGGTCACCGCCGCCGCGAGCCTCGTGGTCGGCGCCTTCTCGGTCACCGGGTGCCTCGACAGCGGCAGCGGGGTCATCGAGACGGCGACCGGCCCCTCGCTCAGGGCCGCCGCGCCCACCGCGGCGGCGGCCGCCCCCTCCGCAGAGCCCACCGCCAGCGCGGGCCCCGGCGGCACCGGTGGTCCTGGTGGCAATGCCGGCACCCCGGCGCCGAAGGCTCCCGCACCCGCCGCACCCGCGGCCGCCAAGCCGGCCACCTGCGAGGGCTCCACCACCAGGACCACGGCCGCCCCGCTGAACCGGCCAGCGAACCACCTGCTACTCACCGTCACCAACACCGGCTCCGGCACCTGCTACCTCTACGGCTACCCGGCCGTCCGGTTCGGCGAGGCCCAGTCCGTGCCGCCGGTGATCGAGGACTCCAAGCCGCAGGCCGTCGTCACCCTCAAGCCCGGCGAGTCCGGCTACGCCTCCGTGAACCTGTCCTCCACCGACGGCACCGGCGCCTCGAACGGCCGCACCGCTACCTCCCTGACCGTCCACTTCCACGGCCCCTCCGGCAACGAGAGCGTCGGCACCGGGGCCCACCCGCCGCTGCCCGCGCGGGGCACCTACGTGGACGACTCCCTCAAGGTCACCTACTGGCAGCAGGACCTGGCCGACGCCGTCACCTGGTGACCCCCGCACCGCCCACCGAACCGACAGCACCCGACGCACCGACAACACCCGACGAAGGCAGGCACACCACCATGCTCAGCACCTCTCGCAGGATCGCCCGGCTCCTGGCCGTCTACGCCGGCGTGGCCTTCCAGGTCCTCGTCCTCGGCAGTCCGGACGACCCGGACGGCCCGGGCCTGTCGCGGAGGCCGCCGTCCCCCGGCGCGGGCGCCTGACGCCCCGCCACGCAGCACCGACCCCCGGCAGGCAGGGCCGGCGTTCCCGGCTCCGGCCCGCAGCGCACGAAGTGGAGTCCCCATGGCCTTACGGACGGCCGTCACCGCGGAGCCGATCCCTTCGCACGTGTCCGCGCTCGACTACGTCATCGGCCCGGCCCTTGAACAGGGCCACGACGTCGCGCTGTACGCCCCGCCGATGAGACGGCGAGCGGGATCTGGAGGGAGTCGGGGAACGCGCACTTCAACCGCCACGTCTTCGACCGGCTCTGGCCGGAGCAGGCCGAGGCGAAGGCCCGCGACCTGATCGGCGCGTGGACCCGGGAGCGGCCCGACCTGGTGATCGCCGAGTGCAGCGACCTCGGCGCGCACCTCGCGGCGAGGGTCCTGCGGCTGCCCGTGTGGGCAGCGGACAACGGCCTGGGCCCGGTGCTCCTGGACTTGTGGGACACCGACATCGCGCCCGCGCTGGCGGCCCTCTACAAGCGGCACGAGCAGGACACCCCCGTACTGCCACCGATGCTCACCCCCGCCCCGCTCCCCTGGTTCCACGGAACGCCCCCGCCCGCGGCCCGCGCGGTCCGGCGCACCGTCGCGGCGTTCCGTACCGCCGCCCCCGGGTGGCCGGACCGCTCCCCCTCCTCCCCCGCCTCCGCCGCCTCCTCCCGTCGGCTCGTCTACGTGAGCCTCGGCACCCTGACCACCGCGATGCCGGGCCTGCGCGGCGTCGTGGGACGTGTGTACCGGGAGGTCATGGCCGCCCTCTCCGCGACCGGCTGCGATGCGATCGTGTCCGCGGGCGACCTCGCACCGGACCTGCCGAGCGCGGACCCCCGCATCACGGTCGTCGACCACGTCCCGCAGCCCGCACTCCTGCGCCGCGTGGACCTGTTCGTGACCCACGGCGGACGGGCCTCCCTGCTCGACGCCGTCCAGGGGGCAACCCCCGTCCGGGGCCTGGGCGTTCTCGCCGACCAGCCGGACAACGCCGCGGCCTCGGCCGCGCGCTGGACCTCACCGCGACACGCGACGAGACCGCCACCGCCGTCACGGCCGTCCTCGGCGACTCCCGCCACACCGCCGCCATGACCGCCGCCGGCGCCGAACTGTCACGGCTGCCACCGCTGGACATCACGCAACTGCGGGCCGGCGCGGGGGCATAGGCGCGCATCGCTCGCTCATGCAACCCGCACCGTCGGCGTTCAACGCCAGTACACCGGCACGGCCGGCCGAGGGCTGTCCCGCTACCGCGGCGCGGGTGGGACGGTCCGCTCGTAGATGGCCCCTCCGGGCACGAACCAGCCCGTCTTCTTCCGGACGGCCGGGCTCGGGTCCTGGGCGTGGGCCGCCTCCAGGGCCGCGACGGCGCGGGCGTCGGCATGGACGAACTTGCCGACGAGTTCGGCGGCCATCGTCCGGACCCTCGCGTCGGGGTCGGCTGCCAGGTGTCGCAGCGCGGGTTCGAGGACCCGGTCCGCGCCCGGTGCGCACGTGTCGCCCTTGCACCGGTCGCAGGCCAGGGCATGGAACGCGGCGGTCCTGACCCGGGCGTCGGGATCGTCGGCCATGGTGATGAGCCGGCCCATGGACTCGGTGTCGACCAGGTGGTCCAGCAGGCGGCAACAGCCCTCACGGACACCCGCGTTCTCGTGCGACAGGCCCGCGCGGATGGCACCCACCGCGGCCTCCTTGCGTCGCAGCAGCTCCCGGTAGGCCGCCACGGTGCGCTGCGGGTCGCCCAGGCACGAGACGAGGGCTTCGTTGTCGGTCCTCACGAATCCGAGCATGGCCCCAGTCTCGGGCCGTGCCGCAGCGCCCGGCAAAGGGATTTCACCTCACCGCCGGGTTCCGCACCGGGAAGGGCGCCGCACCGGGAAGGGCGCCGCGCGCCAGGACCTGTGACCGGCGGATCACGGCGTCGCCGGTGCGGACCGCGATCGTTCACCTGAGCACCTGAGCAGCCGGGCACCTGGGTCCCATGGTGCAATGCTGCTCATGGCCACCCTTCTTGACACCGCACAGAGGTTCCGCTCCCTGCACGTGCCAGGCACGCCGCTGGTCCTGCCCAACGCGTGGGACGGTGCTTCCGCCCGCGTGGTGGCGGACGCGGGTGCCACTGCGATCGCGACCACCAGCGCCGGGGTCGCCTGGTCACTCGGCCACGGCGACGGCGATCACCTGACCCGCGTCCAGGCGCTCGGCATGATCGCCCGGATCACGTCCGTGGTCGACGTACCGGTCACCGCCGACATCGAACGCGGCTACGCGACCGGCCCTGACGGCGTGGCCGAGACCGTCCGGGGCGTTCTCGCGGCCGGGGCCGTGGGGATCAACCTGGAAGACACCCTGCGCCCCGTCGCCGAGCAGGCCGAGCGGATCGCAGCCGCCCGCGAGGCCGCGGACGGGACCGGCATCCCCTTGTTCATCAACGCCCGCATCGACACCCACCGCCTGCCACCCGGCAACCGGGCGGCCTGGCTGGACGAAACGCTCACCCGCGCCCGTGCCTATGCGGCGGCCGGCGCGGACGGCATATTCGTCCTCGGCACACCGGACGTCGAGACGGTCAGGACACTCGTGGGCTCCCAGTCCCTGCCCGTGAACGTCCTGGCCGGCCCCGGCGCGCTGCCGGTGTCCGAGCTCGCCGAGGCGGGAGCCGCCCGCATCAGCGCGGGATCCTCCATCGCCGAGGCAGCGTACGGGCTGGTCCACCGGGCCACCCGCGAACTCCTGGAGAAAGGCACGACGACCGCGCTGAAGGGCGGGTTCGACTACGCCGCCCTCAACGCGCTGCTTCTGACCGCCGGACACGGCTCAGGTGCGACGGCAGGACTCCTGCCGCCCGAGCCAGCCGGTCGCGGCGGTGAGTGACGGGTCCCCCTCCTTGCGGGTGTCCACGGCCTCGTCCGGCTCGATCGGCCCCGTGTGGATCCGGCCCGTGCGATCCGCCTCGGCGGCGCCCGTGAGCAGGACGACCGCGCCGTCCGACAACCGGTGCGCGGCGTTGCCGGTGGGCACCCCGTAGGTGCGCGCGCCGAAACTGCGGGTGTCCGGGCGGCCGATGAACGCGATGGCGACGGCCTCGCCCGCGCTGCCCGTCCCCGGGCCGGTAAGGACGGCGACGGGCACGCTCCGCCCCGGGTCCCCGCCGGCCCCGGGGGGCTGCGCCTGGGGAGTCCCGTCCAGGAACGGCACGCCCCCGTGCACCGACCAGACGCTGCGGGTGCCGTCCGCCGTGACGAAGGCCCCCACCGGACCGTCCCCGAGCAGCGGAGCCGCCACTGTCAGCGGCGCCCACATCCCGCCGCCGCTCTCCCGGCGAAGGTCCACCACCCAGCCGCAGGCGCTCACCCCGGCGACGGCGGCGCGGCCGCGGGCGACGTACTCGGCGTAGGTGCGCTCCGAACCGTTCACCGCCGGAAGGGTCAACCTGGCGATGCCGCCGGGAAGTCGGTCGACCGTCGGGGCGTCGACCGTCGCGGGGTCGGCGTCCACGGCCGCCGCCTCGCCGGGCGGGTAGAACCGGCTGTGGCCGTCCCCGAGAGCCGCCACCACGCCGCCGACCGCCCCATGGGTGTCGGCCGTCGTCCGCGCCCCGGCCGCCCGCGCGAACGCCTCGTCCCGCAGCTTCGGCCAGTCCACCGTCGCGGTGCCCAACGACTCCCGCTGCAACAGGTCCAGCGCCTCCGACAGGTAACCGCGCGCCTGCGCCGACATGTCCCCGGCGCCTCCTGAAGCCCCGGGTCGTCCGGCACCCCCCGAACCTCCTGAAGCGCACCCCGCGACCAGCGCCAACGCGCCCGCCACCACCCCGGCGATCCGCACCGCCCTCATCCGCGCCCCTCTCCCGGTTCGTACAGCCCCCATTCCCACCCCACGGACAAGGAAGCGGCGACGGCCGGGAACCCTGCCCCCGACCGCCGCCGCTCGGGACCGGCCGCCGCTCCTGCCGGTCCTCGCCCTGGAGGAGAACCGGCGTACCACCGCCGGTCAGGCGTCGAGCACCTGGCCGTCGCGCCTGACGACCGGCCCCTGCGTCGACCACGGGAACTCGATCCAGTCGTCGGTCCTCTTCCACACGTACTCGCACTTCACCAGGGAGTGCGACTTCTCGTAGATGACGGCGGACCGGACCTCGGCGACATGGTCGACGCAGAAGTCGTGCACGAGCCGCAGTGTCTTGCCCGTGTCGGCGACGTCGTCGGTGATCAGGACCTTCTTGTCGGTGAAGTCGATCGCGGCGGGAACGGGCGCCAGCATGACGGGCATCTCGAGAGTGGTGCCCACGCCCGTGTAGAACTCGACGTTCACCAGGTGGATGTTCTTGCAGTCCAGCGCGTACGCCAGGCCGCCAGCCACGAACACCCCGCCGCGGGCGATGCTCAGGACGAGGTCGGGCTCGTAGCCGTCGTCGGCGATCGTCTGCGCGAGTTCGCGCACCGCCCGCCCGAAGGTCTGGTAATCCAGGGTCTCACGCACATCAGTCACGGCGACCAGTCTCCTTGGCCGCCGACCAGGCCGCGAACACCGGCACGCTCAGGACCGCAAGTGTGGCGTTTCCCACCCCTGCCGCGCGGCCCGGCCCGGAACGGGCGGGCGGCCAGGAGCAGGGTCTCGTCCCGGGCAGCAACGGCTTCGCCGGAAACCCGGGCGGCAGCGCCGGACAGGAAGGCCGGCCGAGTCGGTACACCACTGGTACACCAGCGGTGTACGATCGTGGTATGGCTGATGCGACGATCAAGGTCTCCCCTGATACGCGTGACCGGCTGGCCGCCCTTGCGGCCACCCGCGGCACCACGATCGGCGCCCAGGTGGCTCTGCTCGTGGAACAACAGCCCACCGCCGAGCAGATCGCCGAGCGCGTCGCCGAGGGCCGCCGGCTGCTGCGGGAACACTTCGGGATGACCCTCACCGACACGGAGCTTGACCAGGGCCCGGACCTGCTGCAGCGGGTCTACGGCATCGCCGCGGAGGACGCGCGCGCCAAGGTCGCCCCCCGGCGCAGCGCGTGATCATTCTGGATTCCAGCGCCCTGGCCGCGCTGGCCGCAGGCCACCCGCGTCTGCACCGGATCGTGGATGCCGCTCTGCACAGCCCGTTCCAGCATCTGCTGGTGCCGGTGCTGTGCCTGGTCGAGGCCGAGATCAAGGACGAGGGTGCCGCGCACGCGGTCCTGGCGCTGCCCTCCGTGGAGTTCGAGCCGCTGGACGCGAGTACCGCCGTGGTGGTGGCGAGGATGGTCCGCGACGGATACGGGGGCCAGGACTTGGCGCACGCGATCGCCACGAGTCTGCCGACTCCGGTGCGTCCGCAGCAGCACCTGGTCCTGACGGCCCGTGCGGAGCTGTATCCGCCGGGGATCGTCACCGTCGACATCGACGACCCCCGCCTGGAGCCGTAGGTCTCACTGTCGGAGAGGCCGGGAGCGGGCCCGGACACCCAGCGGGCCGCCGTGGAGAATCACCCCCATGCGGATCCTGATCGTCACCACCGGCTCCCGCGGGGACGTCGCGCCGTTCACCGGCCTGGGCCGACGCCTGCTGGACACCGGACACGAAGTCGCCGTGGTCGCCCATCCGACCTTCGCGACGCTGATCGAGTCCTGCGGTCTGGAGTACCGGCCGCTGCCGGGAGACCCGGAGGAGCTCATCCGGGCCAGGGCCCGCGCGACCTCCCCGGACGAGAGCCGCGCGCTGCTGACCGCGTACGTGGACGGGCTCGCCGGCGGCGTGGAGGACGCCGTGGCGGGCGGCGCCGACCTGCTGCTCACCGCCTTCGCCCCGTCGCCGCTCAGTCAGACGGCCGGGGAGGCCTGCGGCGTGCCCGTCCTCGGCACGTACCTCACGCCCGCCTTCGCCACCGGGGAGTTCCCGCTGCCCGGCCCCGCCGGCGGCACGGACCTGGGACCGGAAGGCAATCTCGCGGCCGGACAGGAGCGGCTCCGGAGCGCGGACCGGCTGTTCTCGGGTGCCGTGGCCCGGATGCGCGAGCGCCTCGGTCTTGCGGGCACGCCCTCGCCGGAACCTCTCGGCCGCACCCGTCCGGTCGTCCACGGCTACAGTCCCCTGCTGCTGCCGCGCCCGGCGGACTGGCCGGCCCCGGTCGGCGTGGCGGGCTTCTGGTGGCCCGCCCGACCACTGGGCTGGCAGCCTCCGGCCGAGCTGGTCGACTTCCTCCAGGCCGGTCCGGCCCCGGTGTTCATCGGTTTCGGCAGCATGGCACCGGGCGAGGGCGCGCGGCTCGGCGAGTTGGTGACGGCGGCGGTACGGCGGGCCGGAGTGCGCGCGGTGGTCCAGGCGGGCTGGGCCGGTCTGGAGGCCACGGGCGACGACGTCCTGTCCGTCGGCGACCTCCCCCACGACTGGCTGCTCCCCCGCACGGCCGCCGCCGTCCACCACGCCGGAGCGGGCACCACCGGCGCCGCGCTACGCGCCGGGATCCCCGCCGTACCGGTGCCCGTCATGGCCGACCAGCCGTTCTGGGCGGCCCGGCTGCACCAGCTGGGAGTAGCCCCGCAGCCGGTGCCGTTCACGGACCTCACCGCCGAACGCCTCGCCGCCGCGATCACGGCCGCCCTGGCCGAACCGGTCCGCCGCCGCGCGGCCGCCGTCGCCGGGCTCATGGCGGCCGAGGACGGCGCCGGTGCCGTCCTCGCCCACATCGCCCGGATCGACGAGGCCCCCGACCACTGAGCCCCGCCGCCCACCGACACCCGGCCCGGGACCGGCCGAGGCCGGAACACCTGCGGAGGCTCTCGTACGGGCGGGACCGGAGCAGGGAAGCACGGCAGAGCACACCAACACGCGGCTTTCCTGCCCGCGGGGCGGGGCGAACGGGCCGGCGGCCTCGACGGGCGCGCCGCGCGGAGTGAATCCGGATCAGGGGGCCTCGGGGCGTCCGGAGCAGCCTCGTGCGCGGCCTCCGCGGCGGCCTGGCCGCGCTCCGGCGGCGGTCCGCGACCCTCGGGGCGGCCGCCTCGGGGCAGGCGCTCACGCGGCCGTACACGCGGTCGGCAGATGGGCTCTGACCTGGTGTTATTCCGAGAATCGCCTAGGCTGGGGAGTTCTGCCGGGCAGCTTCGGAGGGGACACCGTGAGCCAGGACGACAGCACGTACGACAGCGTCCGGATCCAGGTACTGGAGGGCCGGGAAGCGATTCGGAAGCGCCCCGGGATGTACATCGGCTCGACCGGTGAACGCGGCCTGTGCCAGATGGTGTTCGAGGTCGCCGACCGGGCCGTGAACGAAGTCCTGGCCGGCCGGGCCGGCCGCGTCGGCATCACCCTCACGTCCGACGGCGGGGTGCGCGTCGCCGACGACGGCCCGGGCGAGAGCAGCCTGGAGGCCCTGATGTCCTGGACAGGGGCCGGGGCGGGGCTCCGCGGCCGTCATGACGTGATGCTCGGCCACGCGGGCGTGGGCCTCGTCGTCGCCAACGCCCTGTCGAGCCGGTTGACGGCCGAGGTCCGGCGCGAGGGCGTCCGACGGGTGCGGGAGTACGCTCGCGGTGTCGCCGTCACCCCGGTCACCGGCGCGGGGCCGGCGGCCGGCAGCGGCACCATCGTCACCTTCTGGCCGGACACCGAGATCTTCGGGGCGACGGAGTTCCCGTTCGACTACCTGGCGGACCGCTTCCGGGAACTCGCGCTGCTGAACCGGGACTTGGACGTCCTGCTGACCGACAGCCGCCGCTCGGACGGCTCCCGGTCGCTCCGGTTCCGGTTCCCCGGCGGGGCGCGGGACCACGTCCGCCTCCTCGACGCGCGGACGGCGCCCAGCGGCCCCGGCGGCCTCGGCGGCCTCGGCTTCGAGCAGGAGGACCCGCGGATGGCGGGGACGATGGAGGTGGCCCTCCGCTGGCGTGACGCCCCTGACGAGCGGATCCGGAGCTTCGCCAACTGCCACCCCACCCCCCGCGGCGGCACCCACGAGGCGGGATTCCGCGACGGGGTGGCGGCCGCGCTCAACGCCCACGCGCGCCGCCGGGACCTGCTGGGTGCGGCGGACCCCGGCCTCACCGCCCGGCAGGCCGGCGCGGGCCTGACCGCGGTCGTGTCGGTGAAGCTCGACCGGCCCGAGTTCCACGGCTCCACCCGCGACGTGCTCGGCGACGACACCGTGCGCGGCTGCGTCGGGCAGGCCGTCCGGGAGCACCTCGGCGCGTGGCTGGAGGCGCACCCGGAGCAGGCCGCGGCCGTCGTCCGGCAGGCCGCCAGGGGCGCGTGAGCGCCCCGGGCCCGCCGCCTCCCTCAAGGCGGCGGGCCCGGGGCCGTTCGGCGCCGGAAGGCGTCAGGCGGGGCGGATGCCCGGGTTGCCGGCCTCGGTGACGAAGGAGGCGGCGGTGGAGAGGGTGCCGCCGGGGCGGGTGATGTGGGAGACCACCCGGTAGTCGGCGCGGGCCCGGTGCTGGTCGAGGGTGAGCACGGTGTAGCCGCGGCGCCCGTCGTAGTACTTCATGTGCGGGTTGGCCGCCATGAGGGTGCTCCAGTTGGACGGCTTCTCCTCGCCGTCGCCGTCGCTGCTGATCGAGGTGCCGACGAACTCCACGCCCACCGTGCGGGAGTTGGGGTCGTCGAAGTTGCGCTTGACGTCCAGGGCGTAGGCCACGTGCACGTCGCCGGTGAGCAGCACCAGGTTCTTCACGCCGGACTGGTCGACGGTCTTCAGGAAGCGCTCGCGGGCGGCGGGGTAGCCGTCCCAGGCGTCCATGGAGAGCTTGGAGCGGTCGGCGGTGGTGTTCTTGCGGCGGGAGAAGACGACCTGCTGGGGCACGACGTTCCAGGTGGCCTTGGAGTGGCGCAGGCCGTCGGCGAACCAGCGTTCCTGGGTGGCACCCATCAGGGTGCGCTTGGCGTCGTCGGACTCCGGGGTGGGGTACTGCCAGCCGTCGCCGTTGGCCTGGTCGTCGCGGTACTGGCGGGTGTCGAGGATGTCGAACTGGGCCAGCTTGCCGTAGTGGACGCGCCGGTAGAGGGTCAGCTCGGTGCCACGGGGCTGGGGCATGCGCAGCGGCTGGTTCTCCCAGTAGGCGCGGTAGGCGGCGGCGCGGCGGGCGACGAAGGGGGCCGGGTCCTGGTTCTTCTCCGGGATGCCGGCGGCGTAGTTGTTCTCCACCTCGTGGTCGTCCCAGGTGACGTACCAGGGGTGGGCGGCGTGCGCGGCCTGGAGGTCGGGGTCGTTCTTGTAGAGGGAGTAGCGCAGCCGGTAGTCCTCGAGGGTGGTGGTCTCGTGGTTGAAGTGGGCCGCGAGGGTGCGGTCGGTGTACTTGCGGTCGCCGCCGACGGAGTCGATGCCGTACTCGTAGATGTAGTCGCCGACGTGGAAGACGGCGTCCAGGGACTCGTTGGCGAGGTGGCGGTAGGCGGTGAAGTAGCCGTCCTCGTAGGCCTGGCAGGAGACGAAGGCGATGCGGGCGCTGTCGAGCTTCCTGCCGCGCGGCGGGGCGGTGCGGGTGCGGCCGACGGGGCTGGACCAGGAGCCGACGGTGAAGCGGTACCAGTACTCGCGTGCGGCGTCGAGGTCGTCGACGTCCACGTGGACGGCGTAGTTGAACTCGGCGTGGGCGCGCGCGGTGCCGCGCCGCTCGACACGGCGGAACTTCTCGTCGCGGGCGATCTCCCAGCCGACCTTCACCGAGCCGGTGGGCGGCAGGCCGGCGCCGGGCTCCAGCGGGCGCGGGGCCAGGCGGGTCCACAGGACGACGGCCTCGGAGGTGGCGTCGCCGGAGGCCACGCCGAGGGTGAAGGGGTTGTCGCCGATGGCGCGCGGGGCGATCTCGTTGTCGGCGGCGCCGGCGGTGGGGATGTTGACGCTGAAGGCGAGCGCGGCGGCGGCCGAGGTGACGGTCAGGAAGCGGCGCCGGTCGAGGCGGGCGGCGGCCTCGCGCAGCATCCGGTCGGCGGTGGAGTGGTCGGCGGGGCGGGTCATGGGGGGTAGTGGCCTTTCGCTGCTCGGGGGGTGTGCGAAGGGAATTGGAGTGGACCACCCCGTACGGCGGGGGTCGGGATCAGGGCAGCAGAGTGATCATCTGATGGGAGCCCCGTGAAGGTCCGGCATATCGCCCCGAGCTGCTCGGAATGGTGTATTCCGGCTTCTTCTGTCCTGTCCTGGCCGGTCTCGGCGGCGCGGCCGCGGGCATCCCGGCCGCCGGCGGGCCGGGTGGGCGAGGCTCGCACCATGGGCCAGTCAAGCCGCCCCCCGACCGCGCCCACTCGCACTCACCCGGCGTTCAGACGACTTCCAGGTTGGCCATCATCCCCATGTCCTCGTGTTCGGCGTTGTGGCAGTGGAAGAGGTAGCGGCCGCGGTAGCCGTCGAAGCGGGTGATGATCTCCGCGGACTCCCCCGGGCGCAGCGAGACGGTGTCCTTGAGGCCGGCGTCGTGGGGCAGTGGGGGTCTGCCGCCGCGGGTGAGGATGCGGAAGCCGACGAGGTGGAGGTGGACGGGGTGGTGGACGTCGGCGATCAGGCGCCAGATCTCGGTGTCGCCGAGGGGGACGGTGACGTCGGTGCGGGCGGGGTCGAAGGGCCGGCCGCCGATGAGCCAGCCGTGGCCGCCGTTCATCCGGCCGGCGCGGAAGGCGAAGTCGCGGGTGCGGACGGCGTCCTGGCGGTGCCAGTCGGGCAGGTCGGTGGCGAGGACGGGTGGGATGCGGCTGTCGTCGGTGGCGGGGCGGGTGATGCGGAAGGCCATGACGTCGCGGGTGCGGCCGGTGCCGAGGCGGTTGACGAGGTGGACGAGGGAGCCGATGGGGGCGGTGGCGAAGTCGATGACGAGGTCGTGGCGTTCGGCGGGGGCGGTGGGCAGGGTCCGGTGGGTGACGGGGGTGGCGAGCAGGCCCTGGTCGGCGCCGATCTGGACGAGGTCGAGGCGGCGGCCGTCCTCGGTGAGGGCTTCGAGTTCGTAGTGGCGGGCGTTGGAGGCGTTGAGCAGGCGCAGCCGGTGGCGGGTGGCGTCGGTTTCGTGGACGGGCCAGGGGGCGCCGTTGACGAGGATGACGTCGCCGAGGACGCCGGCGAGGTGGGGTTCGGTGACGCCGGGGGTCGTGCGCAGGGTGGGGTCGAGGGAGGGGTAGCTGAGGGCGCCGTCGGCGGTGAAGGCGCGGTCGGTGATCATCAGGGGGATCTCGCGGGGGCCGGCGGGCAGGCCGAGGCTGTCCTCGGTGTCGTCGCGCACGATGTGGAGGCCGGCGAGGCCGCGCCAGATGGCGGGGGCGGTGTAGTCCATGCGGTGGTCGTGGTACCAGAGCAGGGTGGGGCGTTGGTCGTTGGGGAATGTGTAGTCGCGTTTCAGGCGGCTGGTGACGGCGCGGGGGTCGGTCATGTGGCCGCCGGTGCCGTGGCCGTCCGTACCTGACATGCCTGCCATGCCCGGCATGGTGTGGGGGGTGTCGGGCCAGGCGGCAGGCAGGACGAGGTCGGTGGGGTAGCCGTCGGAGTCCGCGGGGGTGCGGCCGCCGTGGAGGTGGACGACGGTGGGGACGGGGAGTTCGTTGTGGTGGGTGACGGTGACGGGCCGGCCGCGGCGGGCCTCGATGGTGGGGCCGGGGAAGGTGCCGCCGTAGGTCCACAGGCGGGTGGTGAGGCCGGGCAGGATCTCGGCGATGGTCTCGCGCTGGACGATGTCGTAGTGGTCGGTGCCGCCGGCGGTGGAGACGGGTCTGGCGACGGCGGGCAGGGGCAGCGGAACCTGGTACGGGGGTGGCAGCGCCGCGGTGCTGCGCAGTTGGGCGCCGGTGGTGGCGGGGCGGCGGGCGAGGGCGGCGGCGGTGGCGAGTGAGGCGGTGGTGAGCAGGCCGAAGGCGCCGCCGATGCCCAGGACTTGACGACGCGTCAGGCCGAGTGGGCGGTTGTCGCGGGACTCAGGCACGGTCGTCCCCCTCGCGCGCGGGGGCGGTGCGCCGTGCGGGCAGTGGGGTGCGCCACAGGGCGGTGGTGAGCACGACGGTGCCGGCGATGGTGGCGACGCCCAGGGGCAGGTGCAGCCACAGGGCGCCGCCGAGTCCGGCGAAGTACTGCACGGTCTCGGCGGCGGCCACGGCGAGGCTCGCGGCGAGCGGCCAGGCGCGGCGCAGCCGTATCCACAGGACGAGGGCGGCGATCAGCTGGAGGTAGCCGAGGGTGGTGACGGCGTCGGCGCCGGCGGCGTGCCAGCCGAGGGCGTCGAAGTCTCCGCTGAGGTAGACGCCGGCGAAGACGGGCTGGCCGAACAGGACGGCGGTGTGGGCGGCGGCCAGGGCGCGCAGGGTCCGTCCGGCGGGCCCGGTCCGCTCCCCCGTGGCGGACCGGGCCTCGGGCTCCGGTGGGGTCCTGGGGGCGGCGATGGCCATGGGGAGTCCTTCCTCGTACCGGTCTCGGGCCGCACCGTGTGCCGGTGTGCGGCCCCGCCCCCGACGCTATGACCGTCCGGTTATCCTGTCCAAGATCAGTATTGCTATGGCGTGATGACCGTGGGGGCATGAGGACTTCGTGGACCTGAACACGCTCACCCAGTTCCTGGCGGTGGCGCGGCTGGAGCACCTGAGCCGGGCGGCCGGGGAACTGCGCGTCGCCCAGCCGTCGTTGAGCCGTTCCATCGCCCGGCTGGAGGCCGAGCTGGGCACGCCGCTGTTCGAGCGCGGCGGGCGGCTGCGGCTGAACGAGGCCGGGCGGCTGTTCCGCGACTACGTGGAGCGCTCGCTGGGCGAACTGGAGGCCGGACGGCGGGCGGTGGCCGAGGCCGCCGCGCAGGGGCCGGGCACGGTGCGGCTGGCCTCGGAGACCTTCCTGGCCTTCGGCGGGCCGCTGGCCGCGTTCAAGCGCGCCCACCCGGGGGTGGAGATCGAGCTGCACCAGCTGTCCGCGCAGGAGACGGCGCGGCGGCTGCGCGCCCAGGACGTCGACCTCGCCGTGGTCTCCCAGCCGGTCGCCGCCGAGGGCCTGGAGTCGGTGCTGCTGCTGGACGAGGAGGTGGGGCTGGCCGTCCCGGTGGGCGATCCGCTGGCCCACCGCACCACGGTGGGCGTCGAGGAGCTCGCGCAGCGGCCGTTCATCGCCGCCCGGCCCGGGCACTGGCAACGCCGCCTGCTGGACCGGCTGTTCGCCGCCCGCGGCCTGGTGCCGCGGATCGTCTGCGAGAGCGACGAGGCCGGCGCCATCGCCGAACTGATCAGCGCGGGCCTGGGCGTGGGCCTGGTGCCCGCGATCGCCCGGCGCACCGCGACCCGGCTGCCGCTGGTGTGGGTCGGCGTGGACAGCCCCGAGTGCCGGCGCTCGCTGACCCTGTTCTGGGACGGGCAGGCGGACGACAGCCAGGCTGACGGCGGGTTCTGACGACGGGCCCGGTCAGGGAACGGTCGGGGACCGGTCAGAGCTTGGCGGCCGAGAAGGTGTCGCACTGGGCGGCGTCGCCGCTGCGGTAGCCGGTGGTGAACCAGGCCTTGCGCTGCTCGGCGGAACCGTGCGTCCAGGCCTCCGGGTTGATCCGCCCGGTGGCGCCCTGCTGGATCCGGTCGTCGCCGACCGCCGCGGCCGCGTCCAGGCCCTGGGCGATGTCCTGGTCGGTGAGCGAGGCGATCAGCGGACGGCCGGTGGAGGGCTGCGGGGTGGTCGTGGCGTGGTGCGCCCACACCCCGGCGTAGCAGTCGGCCTGGAGCTCCAGGCGCACCGAGCCGCTGTTGGCGCCCTGGCGGTCGTTGCCGACCTTCTGCATGGCGCCGGTGAGGTTCTGGATGTGGTGGCCGTACTCGTGGGCGACGACGTAGGACTCGGCGAACGGGCCGCCCTTGGCGCCGAAGCGGGCGGACAGCTCGTTGAAGAAGCCCAGGTCGAAGTAGGCCTTCTTGTCGCCGGGACAGTAGAACGGGCCCACCGCGGAGGTCGCCGACCCGCAGGCGGTGGA
The DNA here is from genome assembly GCF_014596515.1 of Streptomyces sp. CBMA156. GTDB lineage: Bacteria > Actinomycetota > Actinomycetes > Streptomycetales > Streptomycetaceae > Kitasatospora. The sequence goes on along the minus strand of NZ_MSJQ01000240.1, from coordinate 646 downwards.
GACCTGACCGGTGAACAGCACCGTCTCGGCGTTCTTGTACGGGACGTTGGCGCGCTTCGGCAGCTCGGTGCGCCAGAACTCCTGGAGGCTGTTGGTGACCGCCACGATCCGGCAGTCCTGGCGCTTGTTGGCGTCCGCGCCGGTCTTGCAGGCCTGCTGCACCTCGCCGGCCGTCCGGGTGCCGGAGGAGTTGGAGGAGGAGCCGTCGCCGGAGGACAGGCCCAGCAGCTGCGGGTCGACGCCGAGGATGACCGCGAACAGCACCGCGATCAGGCCCACGGCCCCGCCGCCGATGGCGACCTTCCCGCCCGGGATGCCGCGCCGGTCGTCCACCTGCGAGGTGTCGAGGTCGCCCTGGTCGTCGAACTGCATGTGCCCCTGCCCTGCCCGCTTCTGCCGGTCGCTTCTGCCGGTCGCTTTTGTGCGTTCTGGTGACGGTCTGTACCGTCACGGCCCAGCCCAGCCTACGGGCCCCGGGCCCCGCCCCGGCGCCCCCCCCCCCCCCCCCCCCCGTCCCCCTTGCCCCGGTGGACGGTGCTATCGGGCCATGTGCTCGCGCGGGTGACACGGGAATACCGTGCTGACGCACCTCCCGGGGGGTTGGACTCCTCGCATACGATGGCCCGTGCGGTGGGGTGGACCCCCC
>NZ_MSJQ01000024.1 GCF_014596515.1 Streptomyces sp. CBMA156 | reverse complement strand
GCCGTCGCCCGGTGGGCGGCCAGGACGGCCCTGGCCGCCTCGGCCGGGCGCACCCCGCGGGCCGCCAGCCGGCACATGGCTTCGAGCAGGGCGATGTCCGCGGGGCTCCAGCGGCGGTGGTGGCCGGGGTCGCGCCGGGACGGGCCGATGCCGTAGCGGCGTTCCCAGGAGCGGATCGTGGTGGGGGAGACCCCGAGGAGCCGGGCCACGCTCCCGGTCGGCATGCCCGCCGCGTCGGTGTCCATCGGTCTCCTTCCACCGGCGTCCCGGTGCCGGTGTCCGCCGATGCTTCCATGATCCTCGGCCGGCGCCCGCAGCCGTCCGGGGCTCGTCCACGGTCCGTCCGGGGTCAGCCGCCGTCGAAGGCCGCCCGCAGCCGCAGCAGCCCGTCCCGCATGCGCGTCTTCACCGTGCCCAGCGGCACGCCCAGGGCCCGGGCGATCTCGCGCTGCGAGTACCCGCCGTAGTAGGCCAGCACGAGCGACTCGCGCTGGACGCCGCTCAGCCGGGCGAGCGCGGAGCGGACCCGGAGCGCGTCGTGGGTCCGTTCGACCTGCTCCGGGACGGGCTCGGGGCCCGGCTCGCTGATCGGCTGTTCCCGCAGGGCGACGCGCAGTTCGCGGTCGGCGGCGGCACGTGCCGCGCGGACCCGGTCGACCGCGCGGCGGTGCGCGATGGTGAGCACCCAGGCCGTCACCGTGCCGCGGGCCGGCCGGTAGGCGGCGGCGGTGCGCCAGACCTCCAGCAACACCTCCTGGGCCACCTCCTCGGCGTGCGCCGCGCTGCGCAGCGTCCGCAGCGCGGTCCCGTACACGGGTGCTGCCACCGCCCGGTACAGCCGCGCGTACGCCGCCTGGTCGCCCCTGGCCACCGCGGCGACCAGGCCGCCCAGCTCCGCGGCCGCAACCGTGGCGGGCGCGGCGGCCGGCACGGCGTCGGGTACGGCGTCGAAGGGCCCGGCGCCGGGGCACGGGCAGGCTCGCGTGGTCACGTCCGCACTGTGCAGCGTTTCGGCGGTCCGGGACCACACGCACCCTTTGTGCAGCGTTTCACCCCCGGGGGCGGGGGCCTCACCGCCCGCGGAGGGCAGCCCGGTTGCCCTCCGCGGACAGGCCGACTGCCCGGCGGGGACAGACCCTCCGGGCACGACGGGTGAGTCGGCTTTGTCCGTACGGGTGTGCGCTGCGACAGTGTCCGTCGGGTGTTGACATGGTCACGGGATGTGAGAGGAGATACGGGGAGAAAAGAGGTTTCGGAGACGAACGGGTCGGAAGCGGCCCGTCGGCATCAACGGGGCATCCGGCGCACCCTTCCCGCCCGGTTGCCCGGGGAGGGAAGGGCATCCTGCACGCGCCGGTTCAGTTCCCCCGCCGGATGTCGCTCAACGTCCCGCTGACGTTGACGAGTTCGTGGCACGTCGGCGCCTGCTTGCCCGAGGCCGGGGTGCCCGGGACCTCGCAGGTCACGTTCGCGGTCACCGCCTGGTCCTCGAGGACCTGGATGGGAGTCACCCAGTGGTAGTCCTGGTTGCGGAAGGTCTCCAAGGCGATCGTGACGATCGTCCTGCTGCCCGCCGTGATGGTCACCAGGCCCTGGTCACCCTGGAAGTTGGAGACCACGATGTCGCTGATGTCGAGGACCTTGCCGTGCGGCACCGGGTAACTGCCCGTCGCGGCGGTGGCGTTCGCGGTCTGCACGTCGATCGTCTCGGACATCTGCTGCTCCGTCCCCGGGACCGCAGGGCCGGCGCCCGGACCGCCCTGGCTGCCGGGCCCCGTGGTCGGCTTCCCGGAACCGGGCTTGGTCTGGCCGCCGGGGGTGTTCCCGCCGGACGGGGACGCCGGCACGCCGTCGGCCGGAGTGCCGGCCGGCGGGGCCGGGGTGGCGATCTGCTGGGCGACGGCCTTCTCGGCGGCCTGCTTCGCCGACGTGCGGACCGCCGGGCGGACCAGGGCGAACCAGGCCAGCAGCAGCGCGATCAGCGCCGCCAGGAGCACCAGCAGCCACCGGGGGAGGATCGGCAGCTGGAGGAACTCGCCCTCCAGCACCGGCTTCGGGGGCGCCGGCGTCGCGGCCTCCGGCACGGTTCCGGGCTTGTCACCGGCCGCCTTGCCGTCCTTGCCGTCCGGGCCCTTGCCGTCCTTGCCGTCCTTCGCGTCCTTGCCGTCCGCCCGTTCCTCCGGGCCGACGGTCACCTCGAACGGCCAGCTCGCCGGTTTGCCGAACCAGATCAGCTTTCGGGTGCGCGCCTGCACCCGCACCTCCCCGGACTCGCCGGGCTCCAGCCGCAGCTTCTCCGGGGTGACCCGGAACCCCAGCTCCTCCCCGGCCTGCCCGGGAGCGAAGGCCACACCGGTGGGAGCGTTCCCCAGGTTGCGCACCGACGCCCGGTAGCGCCCGCGCAGCCAGCCGCGCCGGCGGCGCGGTGCGAGCGCGGCCTGCAACTCCTGGAACGGCGTCACGGTGACCGTGGTCTCCGGCACCGTCACCAGCTCGGGGTGCTCGACCGGCAGCACCCGGACGCCGAGCGGGAACTCGCCGGCCCTGGTGGCGGCCGAGCGCGGCGGCGCCAGCCGGACCGTCACCGTCTCGGACGTCCCCGGGTAGAGCGAGACCCGGGCCGGCTCGACCGTCGTCCACGCGGCACAGTCGCCGACCACCTCCAGCGTGTACGCCTCCACGATGTCGAGGTCGTTGCGTACCGTCAGGGTCGTGGTGGCCACGCCACCGGGGGCCACCGTCAGTGCGGGCAGGCCGAGTTCGGCGGATGTGGTCATAGCGTGACGGTAGGGCGGTGCGGCGCCCGGAGGAGAGGGCCGTACGGGCAAGCTGTGGGCACAGCCCTTGCCCGTCCGGACCGACCAGGCACCCCGTCCGGTGCCACCGCGGGAGCGGCACCCCGCCGCACGCCGCCCCGCCCCCAAGCCCCCGGCCGGCTCCGCCTCGCGGCGGCCGGCCGTCCCCTCGCAGGCTTTTGGAGAATGGAGAGTTCGATGACGTCGACGGACACGACCCGTGAGGAAGTCGTCACCGCCCGCCGGACCGGGACGGCGCCGCGCCCCGGCAGCGCCGCCGCCCCGCGGGTCCCCGAGCAACTGCGCGGCAGGCGCTCCCAGATACGGGTGGCGGTGTACGCCGAGGACCTCATCCTGCAGACCGGCGTGATCCAACAGCTGCGCCAGCGGCCCGAGGTGGAGCTGCTGAACGAGAGCGAGGCCGGCCGGGCGGAGGTCTCCCTGCTGGTGGTCGACGCCCTGACCGAGGCGGTCACCGAGCACCTGCGGCGGCTGCGGCTCGCCACCTCGGGCCGGATCGGCCTGGTGGTGGGCCACTTCGAGGCGGGAGGGCTTCAGACCATCGTGGAGAACGGGGTCGCCGCCGTGCTGCGCCGCTCGGAGGCGGACCAGGACCGGCTGGTGCACCTCATCACCGCGCTCGCCAACGGCGAGGGCGTGATGCCGGGGGACCTGCTCGGTGAACTGCTCGACCGGATCGGGATCCTCCAGCGCACCATGCTCGACGGGCGCGGCCTGACCCTCTCGACACTGACGGCCCGCGAGGCGGAGATGCTGAAGCTGGTGGCGGAGGGCTTCGACACCAGCGAGATCGCCGCCAAGACGTCGTACTCCGAACGCACGGTGAAGAACGTGCTGCACGAGATCATCACCCGCCTCGGCTTGCGCAACCGGGCACATGCCGTGGGCTACGCCATGCGGCGCGGACTGATCTAGCCGGCCAGGGAGGCCACCGGCGGCGCCCGGAAGGGGGAAGGTGCCCCGCTTCCTACGGGGGAGGGCGGGCCACGGTGGCGGCGGGCCGCCTTGTTTGGGGCCGGTGAGGGTGTGCGCCGTTCTACGGAAGCTGATGGGCAGGAAGACGCGGCGCCTCGCCGGGTGGGGCGAGGCACCGCCTGGGGCCGGGGGAGCGTTCAGAGGAGCCCGAAGTCGAACTCCCCGGTGGAGACGGCGGCGATGAAGGCCGAGTGGGCCGCCCGGTCGAAGGCCAGGGCAGGGCCGGAGGGGTCCTTGCTGTCGCGGACTGCTACGGCTCCGGGGCGGAGTGCGTACTCGACACAGTTCTCGTTGCCGCCGCTGTAGCTCGACTTCCGGAAGGTGAAGCCAGTCGCGGCGGCATTGGAGTAGTGGGTCACTTGATCCGTTCTCTCTGTGCGGTGATGAACTCGATCGAGGAGTCGACAGAAAGGGCTTCAGCCGTGACCTCAAGGAAGTTCCCACCGGGGTGGACGCGGCGATGGCGCCTCCACCCCCGGCTCAAGGGTGGCTGGCGGGTCAGAGGAGCCCGAAGTCGAACTCCCCGGTGGCAACGGCGGCGATGAAGGCCGAGTGCGCCGACCGGTCGAAGGCGAGGGCCGGGCCGGAAGGGTCCTTCGAGTCGCGGATGTACGAGGCCGGCTCACCCATGGCGAACTCAACGCAGTTCGTGGACTCGTTGCTGTGTGACGACTTACGCCAGCTTGCGGTGATGACGGTTGCGTCCGGGATGAACGTCATGTGAGCTTGTCTCTCTGTTCGATGATCAGGTCGAGGGAGTCATCGAGGCCAAGAGCATCCGCTCGGATGGCGTCGAATTTCGCCGCGTACAACGCCACATCGGCAGCATCCTCGACCCAGAGGTCGTTCAACGCGCCCTCCACGAGGACGACGTCGAGATCCTGCCGTTGCGGAAATCCGAGAATGGAGAAGGCGCCGCCCATGCCGTGGTGCGCAGGTGCACCGATGGGCATCACCTGGATGTTGACGTTCGCCAACCGGCTGAGCGTGAGCAGCTTGGCGAGCTGCGGTCCCATGATGGCGGGGCGATTCGCGGTAGCTCAGCCACCAGCCGCGCTTGCTGCCATCCTTCGTGATGGCGATCAAGCCGGCGAGGAACTCTTCGTTATCGCAACCGCAGCGGTTGAGAAGCTTGTTGACGTCCTCGATCTTGGCCGCCGTGCGGGCGCTCTCGATCCGGTTCAGCTTGGCCAGGCTCATGCCGGTGGCTTCGGCTGCCGCGTCTGCGGCGATCATCGCTTGCTCGCGGAGCCTTCGAAGCTCGTCACCCAGCCGACGACGGCGAACGGTTGATACCGCGCCACACCGACCTCCAAGGTCCGAGCCACTCGCCCCCCGGCCTGCCCGGACCAACGGTCGTTCCACCCAAGGAAGTTCCCGCCGGGAGTGGAGGCATCGATGGCGCCTCCACCCCCGGCTCAAGGGTGGCTGGCGGGTCAGAGGAGCCCGAAGTCGAACTCCCCGGTGGAGACGGCAGCGATGAAGGATGAGTGGGCTGCCCGGTCGAAGGCCAGGGCAGGGCCGGAGGGGTCCTTGCTGTCGCGGATGTAGGAGATCGGCCCGCCTGGGGTGGCAACCTCGACACAGTTGTCGTCTCCGCCGCTGTAGCTGGACTTCCTGAAGGTCGGATGGGTCACTTGATCCTGTCTCTCTGTGCGGTGATGAAGGCGAGCGAAGCATCGACGGACATGGCCTCTGCCGTGATCTCCTGGAACTTCGCCCTGCAGAGCTCCACGTCGGCTGGATCCTCGACCCACAAGCTGCTCAGCATCCCTTCGACCAGGACGACGTCGAGGTCCCTCCGCTGCGGGAATCCCATGAGCGTGAACGCTCCGTACATTCCCGGGTGGACTGCTGCGCCCATCGGCATGACCTGGATATTGATGTTGGACAGACCGGTGAGGGTCAGCAGTCTGTCCAACTGCGCGACCATGATCTCGGGGCGGTTTTCGTTCGAGCGGAGGGCCGCCTCATGGATGACGGCCCATACCTGCACGGCGTTCGGGCGAGTCAGGATGGACTGGCGCGCCATACGGACCTGAACCAGGTCCTCAACGGTCCCACCAGACCGGTTGCGCAGGCGCTCGATGATGATGCGCGCGTATTCGGGGGTCTGGAAGAGGCCAGGAATGAAGGCCGGTTCGTACGTCCTGTAGGTGGTGGCGTCGGCTTCGAGAAGGATCAGGTCGTTCGCCGTGGCGTTGATGACGTCGCGATAGCTCAGCCACCAGCCGCGCTTGCTCCCGTCCTTGGTGATGGCGATCAATCCGGCGCGGTAGTCCTCGTTGTCGCATCCGTAGTAGTCGAGGAGCTTGATGACGTCCTCGATCTTGGCTGCGGTGTGGGCGGTCTCGATCCGAGTGAGCTTCGGCTGGCTCATCCCGGTGGCTTCCGCGACAACCTCGGCGGTGAGCTTCCGTTCCTCACGGAGTTTCCGCAGTTCGCCGCCGAGCCTCCGCCGGCGGACGGTCGAGACTGCCATGGTGTCCCCTCCTGAGCTGTCAGTTGACCAGTTTGCCCGGGCGAAGGGCATCGGCGCTACCAGTAACTGGCAGTCCAGATAGCCGAATTCAGGTTCGATTTGCATATATGCGAGATCTGGCAGCGAAGTTGCATTTCGTATCGCATAGGCCCCATGCTGAGTGTAGCGGATCGAGTGCATTGAGTAGCCATCGATCTGTGACCTCGCCGTTCCCCGGACGTGCCTGCCAGGGCGTGGCGACGAACGATCCACTTCACCCCCCCACGGAGGTTCCTTCGTGTCTCCCCTCGAAATCCCCCCTGACTGGTCGGCCGCGCGCGAGGAGTTGCGCGAACTGACGGCGCGCGCCGGGTGGGAGCCCGACCTGGTCGCCGATGCCGAGGTCGCGCTCCTCGAACTGTTCGTCAACGCGTGGCGCCACGGCGGCAGTGCGGCGCCGCTCGTCGTCATCGCGCTGCTCGACCACGTGCTCCGGGTCTCCGTCAGCGACGGGAACCCCATCACCCCGATCCAGCGCGACGGCTCCGACCTCCTCTCGCTGTCCGGCCGGGGCCTGCGTCTCGTCCGCTCCCTCACCGACCGATTCGGCACGGAATCCCGTAAATCGGGCAAATCCGTCTGGTTCGAGCTGGACGCCGCCGCGTGACCGCCGACCACCGCCGCCCGACCGGGCCGGCCGACGCGATCATGCGCACCTACACCGAGCCGGAGGTCGCCTCCCTGCTCGGCGAACTCCGTGAGCGCGGCCGGAAGTTCGGCCTCATCTGGCCGTCCCTCGCCGTCGACAGCGTCGTAGACGGCCGGGTCCTGGTCCGTTTCGGCGCCGCTCCGGCCAGCACCGTCCTCAACCTCCTCGCGATCCTCCGTCACTACGAGAAGGCCGAGGAGGCCCCGTGCGACTCCTGACCGACCTCGCCCTTCCTCTTCTCCTGCTCCTCACCATCGCCATCGCCGTCGTCGGCTTCGGCGCGGCCGCCGTCCTGCGGATGCCCCACCGCGGGGACGACACCCCCACCGCTGTCCCCGACCCCGACCACCGGCCGGTGGCCTGAAGCCCTGCCCCGCCCACGCCGCCCGGCCGAACCGTCCGGGCGGCGAAGGCGCGCCCGGGCGGCGGCCTGACCGACATCTCGTGCAACACGACTGTGGTGAAACGGTTCCGGCTGCGAGGTGTGCCGAAGCGCGATAGGCGTCACATCAGCGCACAATCTGCCACCGAGATCCATGGGAGGGCGAGAGTGTGGTGCGACAGGGCCCCGCACCGGCACGGCGGAGCCGCAGGGCACTGAGGCAGAGCCCAGGCTTCCTGGGCCCTGACCGTCGTCGGGCCGGGCACGGCGATCCGAGGAGGCGCGGTGGGCGTCTGGTATTTCGTCAGTTCCAAATTGTCCCGTTCGACTTCGACACCACCGTGCCGGCCGGCTCCCGCATCGCCCTGTCGCCGGGCAGTGCGACCATGCCGATCACCATCTCGACTATCGATGCGGCAGGTCAGCTGGAGCAGACGTTGACGGTGACGTGATGATGTCATCGGGGAGGGCCTTGCCTGTTCGGCGAGGACGGTATGCCTGGAGGGGGCGGGATGTCCACACAAGAGAAGAGCGCAGTCCAGGGTGATGATTTGTCCGCGAATGACCGCTTCGAGTGCTGGCGGGATGAGATCAGGCGGACCCGGGCCTGCGATACGACCAGTGCACACGCCGACGACTTCCCGGCGCAGGTGCGACGCTTCGACCTGGGGCAGGTGGCCCTGCTGGGCACGTCGTTCCCGTCGGCACGATTTCGGCGCACCGAGCGGATGATCCGGCAGTCGGACCAGGAGCTGTACCACCTGACGCTGCTGACCTCCGGGAGCAACGCCCTGCGGCGGGGCCGGGACCAGGCCGAGGTTGTCGGGGTCGGGGACCTCATATTGATCGACAGCTCGCGCTCTTACGACTCAGAGCACTTCGGTACCCCCGGCGTCGGACACGGGCAGGTTGAAGGCGTGGGCATCGACCTGCCCGTGTCGCTGCTACCGGTGCCACCACACCGACTGAACGACCTGCTGGGGCGCCGGCTGTCCGGTCAGGAGGGGACGGGGGCGCTGCTGGCGCAGTTCCTCCTCGGCCTGGAGCGTCAGGCCGCCGTCCTGCAGCCCGCCGAGGCGGCCCGGCTCGGCACGGTCGTGGTCGACCTGGTGTCGGCGTGGATCGCCGGGGAGTTCGACGCCGAACACGCGCTGCCCAGGGAGTCCCGGCAGCGCGCCCTGGTGGAGAGCGTCCGGGCATTCATCCGGGACAACCTGCACGACCCCGCCCTGACCCCGCCCGTGGTCGCCGCCGCCCACCACATCTCCGTCAGCCATCTGCACCGCCTCTTCGCGCGCCACTTCCATGGGGAGACCGTGGCCGGGTTCATCCGCCGCCAGCGGCTGAGGAAGGCCCACCGCGAACTCGCCGATCCCGCCCTGCTGGCCCTGCCGGTCCACGCCATCGGCGCCCGCTGCGGCATCCTCAACCCCTCCGACTTCAGCCGCGCGTTCAAATCTGCCCACGGCCTCTCGCCGCGCGAACACCGCCTCCTGGCCCGACCCAGGCCCGTGGAAGCGGAGACGCAGAGCACAGAACCGGCGACGCAGCACACAGTTCCTTGCCGGACGCCTCGCCTAGGGTGAGAACCGCGCTGGACAGCGGCCCGCTGGCGAAGCCCGAGAAACGCGACGGTACCGGACCGGCCCTCTCGGCGGTGGGTGCCCCACGGCTCAGTAGCCGCGAAGCCGCAGCCTCAGTGCAGTACAACGGCGCAGTCTCCAGTTACCAGGACAAGGGGGAACCATGATCAGCCGTCTCAGGAAGGCGCTCACAGCCGCCACCGCCGTCCCCGTACTCATCCTCGGTGCGGTTGGTACCGCATCCGCCCAGAACGCAAGCGTCATCTGGTCAACAAGCAGCGGGTCCTATACGGCGTGCCTGTCCCACCTGGGTGACGCAGTGACACTGGGGATCCCGTGCGCATCGGGTGGCTCCGGCAGCTGGCGGGACGACAACAGCAATCTGCAGGACCCCGACTCCAACGCCAACTACTACGCCGAGAAGACCCCCGGGTCTGGCGGCAAGTGCCTGACCGCGTTCTGGCAGGGGCAGATCTACCTGGAGCCCTGCGCCAATCCGGTCAACTACTACGAACAGTGGGCCGAGGAATCGATCAATGGGCACTGGCACCTCAAGAACCGCATGACCCAGAAGTGCCTGGCCCACCCGGCGGACTTGTCCATGAAGGACTGCGACGAATACGACACCCAGCAGTGGTGGTACTGACCGCGTCGCAGGCTCGCGCCTGACCTCATCGTCGCCAACCGCTCGGCGACTTCATGACCACGCCCCCGGGGGCCTTCGGACGCCTCGGGGGTGTGGTCCGCGACGCCGCGAACAGTCGGGTCCGGGCTGAGATCGCAGCAGGCACCGCGCGCACCCTGCCCGGCGTTTCGCTCGGCTGCCCAGACCGCCTATGCGAGTCCACTTTTCACCATGCTTCAGGGGGGAACCCTTCCATGTCCCGAACCTCGCGTCTCGCGATACGCTCCGTGGCCGTGCTCGCCGCTGCCGGGATAAGCGCCGCCACGCTGGGCACAGCCCACGCTGCGGTCACGTTCCGGCCCACCGCCGGCGGGTCGGTGCACACGACAACGACGCCGCAACCCCAGGGCCACAGCACCGACTTCGTCCCGAGCGTCGCCAACCCGACCACCGCAATCGCCGAGGAACTCGCGGCGGCAACGGCCACGGGCAAGAGCGCCACCCTGCCCCAGGCGCAGAACAGGGCCGCCGCCGCCGCGGCGACGGCCGGCGGTCGGATCACGCGCAACGAGGCGCTCGCGCGCGCCCGGTCCTGGATCGACCAGAACGTCCCGTACAGCCAGTCCGCCTACTGGACCGACAGCAACGGTACGTACCGCCAGGACTGCTCTGGATTCGTCTCAATGGCCTGGAATCTGCCGTCCTCCGGCGCCAACAACTACGGCGAGACCACCCAGACCCTGCCCAACGTCGCTACCAAGCTCGGGAGTTACGACGACCTGAAGCCCGGCGACATGATCGACAACATCTCCAGCCACGTCGTGCTGTTCACCGGCTGGGCCGACAGCGGCCACACGGTCGCCAACATCATGGAGGAGGCCCACCCCGGCACCGTTGCCCGCACCGCCACTTACACACGCAGCTCCCTCAACGCCGGCGGTTTCCAGCCCTACCGCTACAACAACATCGTCGACGACGCTCCCGTGCCGTCGGTTCAGGGTTCGGCGGTCACCGCCACCGCGATCGGCAAGCAGGCGCACTTGGACATCATCGGTTCGGATGGGCAGTTGTGGTCGACCGATGGTGACTACGGTGCCGGGACGTGGAGTGGTAAGTGGGCCCCGCTGGGCGGATCCGGGCTCAAGTCCCTGACCAGTGTCGTTGTCGGCAACTCCACTCAGTTCTTCGCTGTCGGTTCCACTGGTCGGGTCTTCACGATGGGTGCCGACTACACCACTGGTCAGTGGAGTGGCGGCTGGGTCGAGGTCCCCGGTGGTGCCGGTGGTGCCACGGCCATCACGGCAGTGTCGCTCAACAATCAGGTGCATCTGAACATCATCGGTTCGGATGGGCAGTTGTGGTCGACCGATGGTGACTACGGTGCCGGGACGTGGAGTGGTAAGTGGGCCCCGCTCGGTGGATCCGGGCTCAAGTCCCTGACCAGTGCTGTCGTCGGTAACACCAACCAGCTGTTCGCTGTCGGTTCCACTGGTCGGGTCTTCACGATGGGTGCCGACTACACCACTGGTCAGTGGAGTGGTGGTTGGGTCGAGGTCCCTGGCGGTGCCGGTGGTGCCACGGCCATCACGGCAGTGTCGCTCAACAATCAGGTGCATCTGAACATCATCGGTTCGGATGGGCAGTTGTGGTCGACCGATGGTGACTACGGTGCCGGGACGTGGAGTGGTAAGTGGGCCCCGCTGGGCGGATCCGGGCTCAAGTCCCTGACCAGTGCCGTTGTCGGTAACACCAACCAGCTGTTCGCTGTCGGTTCCACTGGTCGGGTCTTCACGATGGGTGCCGACTACACCACTGGTCAGTGGAGTGGCGGCTGGGTCGAGGTCCCCGGCGGCGCCGTCGCCACCACCAACTGAGAGGGGCCGCAGTGCCCGGTCGGTGATCGCCTCGGCAGTCGCCGACCGGGCCGCTCACGCGTCCAACTGATCGTTTCAAAGTGAGGCCGCCCTGCTTCGACCTCTCGGCTGTGGACACCTGAGCCGTCCGTCACGGGAATCCTGTGCTCGCGGAGTCGGCAGAACCGGGTGAGAAGGTGTGGTCGGAATGGACCGGGAGTCTGAGGAGCGGCCGAGGAGCATGCTCTGGGAGGCAGAGGTTCGGTCCGTCCAGCGTGAGTGAGTGACAACTACCGCGCGAAAACGGTGACAGCTGCCGTTCCTCACCTCCTGACTACCCCCAGCTCATCGGCGTTTCCAGGTGACGGCTACCACGCTTCGGCACACGAGGGCAAAACCTCTGCCAGGACTCGGTGGTACGTTGCGCGGAAACCGTTGGAGGGGTGGGCAGTTCGGATGGACAGAGAGCTGCGGTTTGCCGTCGTCGTGGCACTCGGCAAACTGGGGCGAAGTGACGACTACCGTGACCGGGCGGATGCCGGGCACGGCCTCGCCGCCTTCGCCGAGATGCCGGAAGCCGTCGGACCGCTGCTGGAGCTCGTGCTCGACCCCGGTGACACCCATGTCACCAGGGTGACCGCGAAAGCCCTGCTCCGGCGAAGGGACCGGGCCGGGCTGGCGACGGTCGCGTCCGCCCTGGCGGTCGCCGACCCGATCCACGAGGACTGGATCCACACCGCGGTCTTCGACGTGTTCGGCATCTTCGCCGGCGACCGGGACGACGCGCTCCGGCTGTGTGAGGAACTGTCACAGGACGCTGACGACCGCGTCGCTCGCGGAGCCCGTCAGCTGTGTGAAGCCCTGACGGAGATCGAGCCCGTTCTCGGTTCCGGATAGCCCCTGCGCCGGGGCCCGGCAGCGGATGCCGGAGAGCTGTGAACCGGCCCAAGTCCGGGCGCGGAGGCCGGCCTTGGCGGTACCGTCGAGCGCATGACCCACCTGAGCGACTGGACCTACGTGGTGACGGACATCGAGGTCGACGGCCCGTGGGCGGGCCCGAACTCGATGCGGTCCTTCGCGTCCGTGGCCACGACCACGGACGGGCGGACCTTCGGTGAGTTCGAGGCCGTTCTCGAACCGCTTCCCGGTGCGGCACCGAACCCGCGCACGAAGGAGTGGTTCGATTCCGAGCCGGGCACCTGGGAGGCCGCGACGGAGAACCCGGAGCCCGTCGCCGACGTGATGCGCCGGTACGTGGAGTGGATCCGGTCGCTGCCTGGCCGGCGGGTGTTCGCCGCGTCACCGTTGTCCCTCGACGGGACGTGGATCGACTCCTACCTGCGCCGGTTCACTCCGTACGGCCTTCACCAGGGCCCGTACGAGGAGGACCGTCTCTTTCACGGGGCCGCTCTGTGCCTGCGCTCGTACACGGCGGCGTTGACGGGTCGACCGGTCGCGGACCTCCCGACGCCGAAGCTGCCCCCGCACTGGCTCGGTGAGGTCGAGCACACCCACCGGGCGATCGATGACGCGCGGGGCTACGCCAACCTCCTGCACTTCCTCGCGCGGAACGCCGGGACACCGGCGCTCACCTTCGACGCGTAGGCGCCGGGCGCGATCGACGGCGTGACCGACGGCGTGTTCGAGGGGAGTGATCGACGGCCGCCCGGTTCCGGTACGGTCATGGCATGACCTCGACCTTCGCTGCTCCCGCTGACGCCGCCGAGGCGATCGTCAGGCACGTCCTGCAACTCCGCCGGGACGCGTGGCAGAAGGCCCTCACCGACAGCGAGTTCCGCGGCACGGCGACCTTCGCGGGCGTGAACCACACCCTCAGCGCCGTCCAGGAGGACGTCTACCTCCGCTGTCTGGGCCACGTGCTGGGCACGGACGACGAGGACGCCGTCGACGCCTACGTGACGGACTGGGCGGAGCGGTCCGGAGCGGACCTCGAAGGGGCCGGGGTGCGCATCCGGCAGATGCCGACCCCGGGAGACCTCTACGACCAGCGGGCCGAGGCCCAGGTGCTGGACACCCTGCGCGAAGCGGGGGCGGCGGGCCTCTCGAAGACCCGGATCCTGCCGCTGCTGGCCACCGACCGGCTGGCCTTCGGCCGGGGCGACGACAGCCGGTGGCTGAAGCAGTGGATCGCCGAGGGCACCGTCGTCGAGCGGCACCGCGGCCGCGGCACCGTCTACCTCCACCGCGAGGCCGTCGAGGCCGTCGAAGCCGTCCAGGCCGCGGACGCCGGCGGCGCCGCCGACTCCCCGCAGGTCTGACAGGCACGGACGCCGAGCGCCCACGACATAGGGTCGCCCCATGCTCCTGTGGATCAACGGCCCGTTCGGCGCCGGCAAGACCCAGACCGCGCACGAGATCCAGCGCCGCCTCCCCGGCAGCGTCATCTGCGACCCCGAGCACGTCGGCTTCGGCCTGCACCGGATGATGCCGCCGCAGCTCCGCGGGGACTTCCAGGACCTGCCCGCCTGGCGGCAGGGCGTCGTCGAGGTGCTGGACCGTACGCTCACCGCTCACCCCGGCGTGGTGATCGCGCCGATGACGGTCGTGGAGCCGGCGTACTTCCGCGAGACCGTCGGACGGCTGCGCGAGCGCGGCCACGACGTCCGCCACTTCGCGCTGCTGGCCGAGCGCGGGACGGTGGTGGAACGGCTGCGCGAGCGCGGGTTCGGGCACGTCCTGACGTTCGTGGCCGGCCAGGACGCCCCGCTGCGCCGGGAGAGCTTCGCGCTGTCGAAGCTCGACCTGTGCCTGGAGCGGCTGCGTGACGAGGAGTTCGCCCGGCAGGTGTGGACCGACCGGCTGACGCTCCCGCAGGTCGCCGACCACATCGCCGCCTCCTCGGGACTGACCCTCGCCCCGAACACCGACAGCGTTCTCCGGGGACGCGTCCGGCGGGCCTGGACCGGGGTCCGACACATCCGCCTCGGCTGAGCGCGGCGGCGAAGGCCCGCACCGGAAGTCGGGCCGGCCGACTTCCTACGCGAGGGGCCAGGCGCGAGGGGCCACGTCCGGGTGGCCTGCCCTTTGGGGACACCGGGTGCTTCCCCCGCCTCGGGTGCCCGGGCTCTCCCGCCGCGCCCCCGCACCGGGGACACTGCCGGGGAGACCGCCCCCGCAACCTGTGAGGTCGAGCGTGATCGGCGCCACCGCCACCCCCCGCCCCGTCCGGCGGCCGGCCAGGGCCGCCGTCGCGGTGCTGCTCGCGCTGGCGACGGCCCTGATCACCCTGGCCGGAGCCGCCCCCGGCCGGCAGGGCACCGCCGCCGCTGCCCCGGCCGCCGCGGTCGACCCGGCGGCCGGGCGGATCACCTACGCCGGCACCAACCACCGCGGCCTCGGCCGGGTGACGGGCGCGGAGACCAGCACCCCACTGTTCGGGCCAGGACCGGTCCACTTCGACCGCGACCCCTCGGCCCGCGGCGACGAACTGGTCTTCACCAGCCTGCGGGACGGCCCGCTGCCCCAGGTCTATCTGCGCGACGCGGCCGGCGCGGTGCACCGGCTCACCACCGGCATGGACACCGCCCACCCCGCGCTGGCCCCGGACGGCAAGGGCGTCGTCTTCGAGTCCCTGGAGCCGCGCGGCGGCGACGGCGGGACGCAGCACGTCCTGTGGGCGGTCAACCGGGACGGCGGCGGACTGCGCCGGATCACCGACGGCGCGGCCGACGAGACCCACCCGACCGTCTCGCCCGACGGCCGGTGGATCGCGTACTCCTGCACCGGCGAGCCCGGGCACCGGCAGATCTACCTGCGGCCGTTCGCCGGCGGCGCGCCGGTCAAGGTCAGCAACGTGACCACCGGGGACGCGATCGACCCGACCTGGAACCCGGTCGACACCGACGCGCACCGCAACGAGATCGTCTACACCTGGGACAAGGGCGACCAGGGCAGGACGCTGATCCTCACCACGCCCACCGGCGCCGAGAAGGCGTTCTTCCCCGGCACCGGCTCCACCTGGAAGACCGGCTCCGCCGGCTGGCTGGCCGACGGCAGCGGAGTCCTCTTCCTCAGCGCCGACCTGCTCACGCCCCCCGACCCGGCCCCGGTCCCCGATCCGTCCAAGCCCCCGGTGGTGAACCTCTACCACGCGCTGACCTGCAACTGCGAAGCGCCCAGGCTGCTCTACAGCGCCGACCGGCTGATCGCCTCACCGACCTGGCTGGGCCCGCAGAACGAGGGCGGCCCGGTGGTCGAGCAGACCAGCGCCTCCGCCGCCGACGTCGCCGACCTCCAGGACGTCCGCCCCGACGGGTCCGACCCGCGCGACCTGGGCATCAGCGTGCTCCGCGAGGACCCGGCCGCCGGCACCGTCACCAGCACCGACCCGGCCGCCGACCCGCTCTTCCACCCCCGCCCCGGCTACGACCCCTGGTACGAGCGCCAGGCCTACACGCCCGACGGCCGGCAGATCGTGGTGACCCGCTACGAGGACGGGCCGGCCGGACGGATCCAGCGGATCTGGCTCGTCGACGCCGACGGCTCGAACCCGCACCCGGTGGACCTCGCCGGGCGCGGCCCGAACGACCGGGACACCGACCCGTCCGTCTCACCGGACGGCAGGCTGGTCGTGTTCAGCCGCAGCGCCCCGGCCACCGGCCAGCAGCCCGCCCGGCCCGGACGGGTCCTGATCGCCGAGCTCGCCACCGGACGGATCGTCGGCACCGTCCAGCCGCCGGCCGGCGGACAGGGCGGCTCCGACGGTCAGCCCTTCTGGTCCCCGGACGGCAAGCTGATCGCGTTCTCCAGGACCGCCGTGGTGAACGGCAACGCCGGCAACGTGCACGTCTGGACGGTGCCCGCCGACGACCTCACCCGGCAGACCGACCTGAGCCGGACGGCCTGCCCCGGCAGCTGCAACGTCATCGACGACAGCCCCGCGTTCGCCCCCGACGGCCGCCGGATCGCCTTCAACCGCAAGGCCGGCGACGGCGGGAACAACCGGCAGGACGGAGTGGTCGTCACCTCGCCCACCGGCAGCGACTGCACGGTGGTCCTGCCCACCGGCCTCGGCAGCGGCGCCTGCACCCGGCCGCTGCCCGAGGCCTCCGGCAGCGGCCCCTTCCAGCCCCGCGACGTCGCCTGGACCGCCGACAGCGCGCAGCTGGTGCTCACCTCCCGGCGGGCCGAGCCGCCCAACTCCCCGGAGGGGCTCGGCCTCTACGACTTCGCCACCGGCAAGCTCAGCCCCCTCGACTGGCGGCTGCCGGGACGCCAGAAGGAACCGGCCGTCCAGCAGTCCGTCGACCTGACACTGACCGCACCCGACCGGACCCCGGCCGTCCCCGTCGACGGCGGCACCGAGGTGACGATCACCGTCACCAACAAGGGCCCCGCACCCTCGCCCGGCACCGTCCTCACCGTCTCGGTGCCCACCGGCGCCCGGCTCGGCGATCTGACCACCCCGACCGGGACGTGCGACGCGGCGGCGCTGCGCTGCGAACTCGGCACCCTGGCACCGCGCGCCGTGGTCAAGGTCAAGGCCACCCTGATCGGGACCAGGACCGGTACCCAGGAGTTCGGCTGGAGCGTCACCGGCACGGTGGCCGACCCGAACCCCGAGGACGACTCCGCCTCGACCTTCCTGCCGGTGCTGGCACCGCCGACCCCCTCGCCGTCGCCCACCCCTTCACCGACCGCCTCGCCCACGCCGACACCCGCCCCGACACCCACGCCGACTCAGGCCCCGGCCCCGACATCCACCGCCACGCCCACCCCCGTACCGCCGCCGCCCCCGCCGCCGCCCCCGGCCCCCGTACCGCCGCCGCAGGCCGGCCCCGCGGTCACGGTCGGCGCCCAGTCGAACCCCGGCTACGTCGGCGGCCACGTCACCGTCAGCTATACGGTGCGCAACGGCGGTCAGGCCCTGGCGACCGGACTGCGCCTGACCCTCGGCCTGCCCGCGGGCGTGCCCACCGAGGCCCTGCCCCCCGGCTGCCGGGCCGGGAGCTGCACGGTGAGCGACCTCGCCCCCGGCCGCAGCGCGGTGGTCCGCGTCGTGCTGTCACCCGTGGCCGCCCTGGACACCACCATCACGGCCGAGCTGACCACCACCGGCACCGACGCCGGCCCCGGCCCGCACCGGGCGAGCACCCCGCTGCGCATCCTCCAGCCCCGCATCGTCGCGGTGCCGCCGATCGGCAAGCCCGGCTTCGTGACCTCGGTCCGCGGCGTGGACTTCCCGCCCGGCGCCCCCGTCGAGTTCACCTGGAACCCAGGCCTCACCGCCGACGCCGCCCCGACCCGCCCGAAGGCCGACGGGACCTTTGCCGGGCAGCTGCTCATCCTCCCCAAGGACGAGCCGGGACCGCGCACCATCACCGCCGAAGGCCCCGGATTCTCCCCGGTGACCTGCCCCTTCCTCGTGGTCGAGGGCAGCATCGGCCCGCCGGGGGAGGTGGAGCGGCGGTGATCCACGAAGTCGACGAGGCCCTGCGGCGACTGCTCGCCGAGACCGGTCTGCCCGAGCGCGGGATCGAGGTGGTCTTCGACGCGCCCACCCGGGACTTCGCCGCCCGGCGCAACGCGCCCACGGTCAGCGTCTTCCTCTACGGGCTCCGCGAGGACACCGGCCGCCGGCAGGCCGGCACCGTCGCCGAGCACGACGCGGACGGCCTGGTGACGGGTCACCGCCCCGCGCCCCGCTGGTTCGAGCTGGCCTACCTGGTCACCGCCTGGACCAACCGGCCGCAGGACGAACACCGGCTGCTGGCCGAGGTGTTGCAGTGCCTGACCGCCATCGACACGCTGCCCGCCCGGCTGCTCACCGGCACCCTCGCCGAGCTCGGGCTGACCGTCGGGCTGGACATCGCGGGGCGCGACACCGGCCTGCCGTCGGTGTCCGACGTCTGGTCCTCGCTCGGCGGGGAGCTGCGGCCCTCGGTCGACCTCAGGGTGCTCGCCCCGCTGCCCGGCGAGCGCGGCCCGGCGGGCCCGCCGGTCACCGAGGGGCTGGTGCTGCACGCCGGCGACACCACCCCGGAGGGCGAGACACCCGCCGAGGCCCCGGGCCGCCGACTGCGCTACCAGGGCGCCACGGACCCCGGGACGGACGGCTTCGCCGCGCCCAGGGACCGCGGGCTGCCGCCCGGCCGCCGGCCGC
>NZ_MSJQ01000239.1 GCF_014596515.1 Streptomyces sp. CBMA156 | reverse complement strand
ACCACCGGGGCCAGGCCCGGCGACCCGGCCGCCCGGACGGCGTCGGCCAGCGGCGCGGCGCTGTGGGCGAGCCGTTCGGGGCCGAGGACGGCCAGGACGGCGAGGGCGACGGCCGCGTAGACGACGAGGGTGATGCCGAGGGCGAGCGGGATCGCCCGGGGGATGGTGCGCCGCGGGTCGCGCACTTCCTCGCCGAGGGTGGCGATCCGGGCGTACCCGGCGAAGGCGAAGAACAGCAGGCCGGCGGCCTGGAGCACGCCGTGGAACCCGGCGTCCGCGCCGACCGCCCAGTGGCCGGGGGCCGCCTCGCCGCCGGCCAGACAGGCGGTGACGACGGCGGCGAGCAGCGCCAGGACGACGGCGACGATCGCCCTGGTCAGCCAGGCGGCCTTCTGCACGCCGACGTAGTCGACGGCGGTCAGCGCCACCACGGCCGCGACGGCGACGGCGTGCGCCTGGGCGGGCCAGACGTAGGAGCCGACGGTGAGCGCCATGGCCGCGCAGGAGGCGGTCTTGCCGACGACGAAGCCCCAGCCGGCCAGGTACCCCCAGAAGTCGCCGAGCCGCTCCCGGCCGTAGACGTAGGTGCCGCCGGACCGGGGGTAGCGGGCGGCCAGCCGGGCCGAGGAGGTCGCGTTGCAGTACGCCACCAGACCGGCCAGCGCCAGCCCGGCGAGCAGCCCTGACCCGGCGGCCCCGGCGGCGGGCGCGAGCGCGGCGAAGACGCCCGCGCCGATCATCGAGCCCAGCCCGATCACCACGGCGTCGGACACCCCGAGGTGCCGCCGCAGTTCCCCCGGCCGGGACGGCGGTGCCGACGACGTACTCATGAACCCGCACCACTCCCGGTCGCCCTCGGATGTCGCGCGCACGATACCGGAGCGGGGGAAACGGCGGTCAACGGCCGAGCCGGTCCTCCAGGGCGCGGAGGTCCGCGGTGAGCGCGCCGCGCACCTGGCGGGACATCAGGGGGCCGGCCAGCCGGAAGCCGCCGCGGACCCGGATGCGGGCGAAGGTGCCGGCCTGGGTGGGCTCGAAGGTGTAGGTGACGCGCATCGGCATCGGCCCGGCGACGGAGACCAGGTCGAGCACCGTCGGCGGGTCGTACCGCGCCACGCGCAGCACGTACCCGAAGGACGCGCCCAGGAAGCGCGCCGTCCTGGTCACCTCGGCCCCGGCGCCGAAGCCACCGCCGTCGGCCTCCCGGGTGAGGGCGGCGGTGCGGATGCCCCGGGTCCACTCGGTGTCGTGGCGCCAGTCCATCGCGTAGGCGGCGACCGTGGCGGGCGGCAGGGGGATCAGGCGTTCCACTGTGACGTCGAGGGGCATGATCACACTCTCCCGCCGGGCGGGCGGCCGCGCTCCCCGGACTCACCCGGGCGGAGGGACGTGCTCCCGGGCGGAGGGACTGCCTCCCGGTCAGAGCCCCAGGATCCGCTGGGCCTCCTCCCGCATCTCGACCTTGCGGATCTTCCCGGTGACCGTCATCGGGAACTCCTCGACCACGTGCACGTAGCGCGGGATCTTGACGTGGGCGAGCCGGCCGGCGCAGTACGCGCGGAGGGCCTCGGCGGTGACCGGCTCGGCGCCCTCCCGCATCCGGATCCAGGCCATCAGTTCCTCGCCGTACTTGGCGTCGGGCACGCCGATCACCTGGACGTCGAGGATGTCCGGGTGGGCGTGGAGGAACTCCTCGATCTCGCGCGGGTAGAGGTTCTCGCCGCCGCGGATCACCATGTCCTTGATCCGCCCGGTGATGGCGAGGTAGCCGTCCTCGCCCATCACCGCGAGGTCCCCGGTGTGCATCCAGCGGGCGGTGTCGACGGCCTCGGCGGTGCGCTCGGGCTCGCCCCAGTAGCCGAGCATGACGGAGTAGCCGCGGGTGCACAGCTCGCCGGGTTCGCCGCGCGGGACGGTACGGCCGGTGGCGGGGTCGATCACCTTGACCTCCAGGTGGGGGCCGACCCGGCCCACCGTGGCTACCCTCCGCTCGACCGGGTCGTCGACCCGGGTCTGGGTGGAGACCGGCGAGGTCTCGGTCATGCCGTAGCAGATGGAGACCTGGGTCATGCCCATCCGCCCGATGACCTCCTTCATCACCTCGCTGGGGCAGGGCGAGCCGGCCATGATGCCGGTGCGCAGGCTGCCGAGGTCGTAGCGGTCGAAGTCCGGGTCGGCCAGTTCGGCGATGAACATGGTCGGCACGCCGTACAGCGAGGTGCAGCGTTCGGCGGCGACGGCGGCCAGGGTGGCGCCCGGTTCGAAGGAGGGGGCCGGGATGACCGTGCAGGCGCCGTGCGAGGTGGCCGCCAGGTTTCCCATCACCATGCCGAAGCAGTGGTAGAAGGGGACGGGGATGCAGATCCGGTCCTGCTCGGTGTAGTCGAGCAGCTCGCCCACGAAGTAGCCGTTGTTGAGGATGTTGTGGTGCGAGAGGGTCGCGCCCTTGGGGAATCCGGTGGTCCCCGAGGTGTACTGGATGTTGATCGGGTCGTCGGGGGACAACTCGCCCTGGCGCGCGGCGAATTCCTCGGCCAGGGCGGGCCCGGCCCGCCTGCCGGCGGCGGTCACGGCGTCCCAGGCGGGGCCGCCGATCAGCAGGACGCGTTCCAACTCGGGGCAGCGGGGCCGGACTTCCTCGATCATCCCGGCGTAGTCGGAGGTCTTGAAGCGCTCGGCGGCGACCAGCACGCGCAGGCCGGCCTGGTTCAGCACGTACTCCAGCTCGTGGGCGCGGTAGGCCGGGTTGACCGTGACCAGGATCGCGCCGAGCTTGGCGGTGGCGTACTGGGTGAGCGTCCACTCGGCGCAGTTGGGCGCCCAGATGCCGACCCGGTCCCCCTTGGCGATCCCGAGCTCCAGCAGGCCGAGTGCGAGGGCGTCGACGTCGGCGGCGAGTTCGGCTTAGGTCCAGCGGCGGGCGGTGGCCCGGTCGACCAGGGCGTCGCGGTCGGGGAAGGCGCGCACCGCACGGTCGAGGTTCTCCCCGATGGTGTCGCCGAGCAGCGGGACGTCCGAGGTGCCGGAGGCGTAGCTGCGCGGGGTCGGCGTGGTCGGCACGGGCTGACTCCTGGGGACGGCGGTGCGGGACGGGGACCATGCTCCCGGCCCCGGCACCGCTCCGCCACCCCCGAACGGGGGTACGGACACGGCGCTGGGGCCGCCCGTCGGGTTCGACGGACGGCCCCAGCGCGCGGGACTACTGGTTGACGCAGATGTTGCCGAAGGCCGGGTTGAGGAACCCGATGATGCTGATCGAGTTCCCGCAGACGTTGAGCTCCGCGTTGACCGGCACCTGGATCAGGTTGCCGGAGAGGACACCGGGCGAGCCGATGGCGGCGCCGTTGGCGGTGGCGTCGCCGGCGGCGGCGGTGCCGGCACCGGCGAGGACCGCCGCCGCGGCGAGGGCGGTGGCAGCGATGGTGGTACGCATACGCATTGCGTCACTCCTTGTGAGCACGGCGAGTCGATGTGTGACGATCACACTCGCTCACGATCACAAGCGATCCGCTCCTCCGCACGCCGGATTGACCCGTCCTAGGGCGCGTCGCCCTCCCGGCCCACCGACGCCGCCGCCGAGGGAGCGGCGACACTCAGTGATTCCAGCAGCTCCCGGGCCGGATGCAGCCCCGGTTCGGCCGCCACCGCCCGGTGCAGCAGCCCGAGGGCGAGGGCCCCGTCCCCGGCCGCCAGGGCGTCCAGCGCCCGGTTGTAGTCGATCCGTCCGGCGTAACGCAGCCGGAACAGCACGGACAGGTCCTCCCGGCAGGAGGGGCAGCGCAGGCTCCGCGGGTCGGCCGGGACCCTGCACAGCGGGCAGGACACCTCCGGCGTGCTCACGGCGCTCATCGCGGCCCCGCCTCCTCCGGACGGACCGGGCCGAGCGACTCCTGGGCCGGCTCGCTGCCCAGCTCCCGCTGCGCCTGTGCGTACAGGGCCAGCAGGTTCGACATGTGGGTGTTGACCTCCGCCATGTTGGGCGCCTCCACGGCCGCGTCCAGTCCGCGCAGCTCGGCCATGATCAGCTGGCCCAGGGCGGGCGAGACCATGTTCTGGGTCACGTAGACGTTGCACATGGTGAGCATCCGCATGGTGTGGCCGAGCGCGTCGCACAACTCGTCCGCCTTCTGGGCCGCGCGCATCGCGCCCTCCCAGTCGGCGGCCTCGCGGCGCAGCCGCAGCTCGGCGGCCACCGACCGCAGCCGGTCCAGGTCGCTCGGGTCGAGGTGCTTCTCGCAGTAGTGGATGAACAGGCTCAGGTAGGCCTCGGAGCTGCGCACCCAGCGCTGGGCCTTCAGCTGCTGCTGCGCCAGCTCCAGCGCCGCGTCCACCGACCGGCCGCGGGTCTGCCCGGCCGCCAGGTCGTCCAGGGCGTCCATCATGCGCTGGGCCTCGCGCATCTCGGCCTCCGTCAGCTCGCCGCCCCAGCGGTCGGTGAAGGTCTCGATCTGCCGCTGCTGCTCCTCGACCTGCACCTTCAGCTCGGGGTCGAGCGTCACCCGCTCCAGCTTGACGGTCTTCTCGGCTCCGCCCTGGATCCGCACCGACAGGGTGATGGTGCGGTCGCGGTCGAGGCCGAAGGCGACCTCCACCGGGGTCCGGCCGCCCAGGCCCTCGGGCAGCCGCAGGGTGAGGTGGCCGATCAGCTCGTTCTGCTGGGCGATCTCGTGCTCGCCCTCGTAGACCGCGACCTCCAGCCGCTGCCGGCCGCTGCCGGACACCACGAACTCCCGGCTGACCGGCGAACTCGTCGGGTAGCTGGTGTTCTTGGGGATGATGACGGCGAGGCGGCCGTCGTTGAGCTCGATGCCGAGGTTCTTCGGGGTGATGTCGAACGGGTTGGTGACCTGCGCCAGTTCGCCACAGCCGGGGCAGACCTCGCAGCCGGGCGGGTTGACCAGGCCGCAGGAGCCGCAGCGCAGGCCGACGTCCTCGGCGGCGGTGGTGGCGGCCTTGGTGTGGCCGGGGGCGCCCGAGCCGAGTGGTTCGCCGCACAGTTCGCAGGCGGTGACGCCGGCGGCGGCCGGGGTGCCGCAGCGCGGGCAGTTGTCGCCGTGCAGCACGGTGGTGGTCCGGCCCTGCTGCGGGACGGACACCCCGCTGCCGCCCGAACCTCCCAGCTGCTGCTCGCACTTGGGGCAGGCGGCGGCCTCGGCGTCGACCGGGACGTGACAGGCCGGGCAGGAGACCCTGGCACCGCCGAGCAGGGTGGTGGCGCAGTTGGCGCAGTTGGAGGCGGACAGGTCGCCGGGAGCCCGGCACTCGGCGCACTCCACCTCGCCGACCAGCGCGGACTGCACGGCCGCGCCGAGCGCCACGCACTGCATCGGGTTGACGCCGCGCCGGATCCGGCGCGGGCCGAACACCTCGCCGAGCCGCCGGGCGACCAGCGGGATCGCGGTCGAGCCGCCGACCAGCACCACCTCGTCGATGTCCCCGACGGTCAGGTTGGCCTGCATGATGGCCTTGTGGGTCAGCTCGATGGTCCGCTCGATCCGGGCCTCGATCAGCTCCTCGAAGCGGGCCCGCTCGAACTCCGTCTCCAGCACCAGCTGTCCGGCACCCAGACCGGGCAGGATGACCTCGGAGGACTCCTGGTTGGAGAGCTCGATCTTGATCGTCTCGGCGGTGCCGGCGATCTTCGGACGGTCGCGCAGGTCGGGCTGGTAGTCCGAGCCGTACTCCTCGCGGATGTCCTCCAGCAGCGCGGTGGTGATCGCGCGGTCGAAGTCGTCGCCGCCGAGCAGGTTGTCGCCCTCGATGCCGAGCACCGAGACCGAACCCGGCACCAGCAGCAGGATGGAGATGTCGAAGGTGCCGCCGCCGAGGTCGTAGACCAGGACGGTCCTGCCCTCGTCGCCGGCCTCGGAGGTGATCCCGTACGCCAGGGCGGCGGCGGTCGGCTCGTTGATGATCCGCAGCACGTGCAGGCCGGCCATCCGGCCCGCCTCCTGGGTCGCCGCGACCTGCCGTTCCCCGAAGTAGGCGGGGACGGTGATGACGGCCCGGTGGAAGGGCTCGCCGAAGCGCTGCTCGGCGTCCTCCTTGAGGCGGTGCAGGATGATCGCGGAGATCTCGATCGGGGTGTACGAGCGGCCGTTGAACCAGACGTTGACGTCGCCGTCGGTGCCGGCGGTGACCTTGTAGTCGACCTCCTTCAGGGCCGCCTGGACCTGCGGGTCCTTGAACTTGCGGCCCATGAAGCGCTTGACCGAGCGGATCACGTTGACGCCGTCGATGGCCGTGCGGCTGCGCGCGGTGGAACCCACCAGCAGCTCGCCCTTGCGGCCGCTGCCGACCACGGAGGGCGTGGCCTCCTGGTTCTGCCGGTTGAAGATGATCTCCGGCTCGCCCCGGCGCAGGTGGGCCACCACCGAGTTGGTGGTGCCCAGGTCGATGCCGAGTGTGCGGTACATGTCGTTCCCCTCTTGCCCCTCGTGGTCCTGGCTACTTCTTGCGCTTGGCCTGCTTGGCCTGCTTGGCCTGCCTGGCCTGCTTGGCCACGGTCTTGCCCTGGCGGCGGGCCCGGGGCGGGGTCGTCCTGGGCTGGACGCGGGTGACCGGCGCGGTGGCGGTGGTGGCGGTGGGCTCGACGGCCTCGGGCGTCTCGGGCGTCTCGGGCTTCTCAGGCGCCTCGGGCGTCTCGGGTTCGACGGCCTGGGGCTCGACCGGCACCGCGGTCACCGCGGGCTCCGGGAGCGGCGAGTCCGCCTCGGCCACGACCGCCGCCCGCCCCGCCTCCGGCTCCGACTCCGGCCCTGTCTCCAGCTCCAGCTCCGGCTCCGGCTCCGACTCCGACTCCGGTGCGGCGACCACCACTTGGGCCCGGCGCAGCACCTCGTCCCCCCAGAAGAACCCGGTCACCACCGTCCGCACCACCGTCTCCGGCGCCACCCCGGCCCTGGCCTCGGTGCCCACGATCTCGGTCAGGCCGGGGTCCGCCGTCATGCCCTCCAGCCGCATCGGCCGCACCTTGGCCTTGGCGAGCTGTCCGAGCAGCCGCCGCCGGGTGGCCTCGATGCCGACGCCGCGTCCGAGCGCCACCAGCTCGCGGTCCAGGCCGAGGGCGCCGAGCGCGTCGTCCACCTCGACCAGGATGCCCAGCAGTTCGCGCTGCTCGGCCCGGGCGCTCTGCTTCTGCTCCGTCAGCTTGCTCTCCAGCAGGGACGCCCGGAAGAGCAGCCGGCCGAAGGTCTGCTCCAGGTCGACGTCCTCGACGCCGGGCGGCACCTCCAGCCGCCGGTGGCCGTCGAGCGGGGATGCGGTGGCTGCCTCCGAGATGGATGCCTCTGAGGTGGGTACCTCGGAGGCGGGTGTGGCGGAGGTGGGTGCGTCGGTCATTCCGGAACCTCGATCTGCGGCAGCACGGACAGGTCCGCCGCGTAGCGGGCGGGGACGGGCGGTTCGGGGTCGGCGCCGCCCGGAGCGGGTTCGGCGAAGTCGGCGGCCAGTTCGGCGCGGTGGAGGGCGGACAGCTCGGCGGGCGGCAGCGGCGGGCGCTCGATGACCAGCAGTGGTTCGGCGAGCGCGGGGGCGAGCAGCTCGGCGGCCTGGTCGACCGGCTCCGGCGGCAGCGGCTGCTGGAGGTCCGCTTCCAGGCGCCGGTCCGGGTTGCGCAGCAGCGCGGCGGCCTCCTGGATCTGCTGGCGACTGTACCGGCCGGCCCGCATCGCCGGTCCGACGGCGAGGTTGATCTCACGCACCCCGGCCGTGAGCGGGATGCCCAGGACCTCGTACGGCGACGGTTCGTGCAGTGGCATGGCGGGCGGTCTCTCTCCTCACGGTGACGGGGACGGTTCGGGCGACGGGGACGGCTTCGGTGGCGGGGACGGCTCGGGTGCTGGGCAGGGCTGCGGCGTGGTCGCGGCGTACGGTCTACGACGCCTCCAACTGCCGTGCGGTTGCCGTCAGTAGAGCGAGTTGATCCGGCTCTGCATGGCGCGCAGGTCCGAGTCGCGCGGGCTGTGGTTGACGGCCTTGCGGGCCAGTTCGCGGGCCTGCGGCAGCTTGCGGGCGTTGGCCTGCTGGACGGCGTACGAGCCGTAGACGATGCCGAGTTCGCGATGCAGCTTTCCGGTGTCCTCCGGCGTCCGCGACAGGTGGAGCGCCTCCTCCAGCAGGTCGATCGCCATCGGGTAGCGGCGGGCCTCGTACTGGCTGATCGCCTCGCCGCGCCAGACGCTGACCATCAGCCGGCGGATCTCCTCCGAGTCGTCGTAGGACCTGGCCTTCTTGAGCATCGCGCACTGGGCGGTGAACGTCTCCTCCTGCATGGCGTCCACCACGTAGTTGGCGAGCATCACCGAGACCCGCCGGGGGGCCTCGTGCTCGACCTCGCCCTCCCACTCCGGGTCGGCGTCCAGGGCCTCGGCCATCCGCTCGACGGCGCGCACCCGGTCGTCGGCGAAGGCGGCGGAGCGGGCGAGGTGGCGCAGTACGAAGGCGAGGCCGATCCGGTGGTCCGGGTCGGGGTTGAGTGCGATCAGCGACCGCCAGGCCTCGGCGGCCTCCTCCAGCTCCGCGTCGGTGGCTTCGGGGCTGCTGAGTTCGCCGGCCCGGTTGCCGAGGGCGGCCTCCAGGAAGTGCCGGGCGGTCGGGTCGTCCGGGGCCAGCTCCGTGCTCCTCTCCAGCAGGGCGAGAGCCCGGCGGTAGTCCTTGTCCTCGTTGTTGATCTTGCGTGCCCACTGCGCGTAGGTGGCGCCGAGGTCGCCGCGCACCTCGGGGTCGTCGGGGGCCAGCGCCAGGGCCTTCTCCAGGAGTTCCGCGGCGCCGGCCTGGTCGTCCATGCTGTTCTTCAGCAGGGCGCGGGCGGCCCGGACGCCGGATTCGGCGGCGATCGCGACGGTGTCGGCGGGCAGCCGGGCACCGGGGACGGAGCGGGCGCGGGTGAGGCTGTCCAGGGCCTCGCGCCAGTCCTGGTTGCGGTGGTGCTCACGGGCCTGGCTGACCAGGGACTCGCCGATCAGCTCCTGCCACTCCTCGCCGCGCCGCTGTTCGGGCACCGCGTCCAGGGCGGTGACGGCGGCGGCCTGCCGGCCCTGGAACCGCAGGTAGCGCTGCGGGCCGAGGTCGCCGAACAGGCCGAGGGCGAGGGTGAGCGCGGGCGCCTCGGGGCCGTCCGGGTCGGCGGGGCGCCGCCAGGCCCGTACGGCCTGCTCGAAGGCCTCGGCCCAGCCGGCCGGTCCCGGCTCGGTGCGCAGCAGCCGGTCGAGCGTGGGGCCGAGCGCGAGCCGGCGGGCCGGGCGGCCCGGCAGGGTGATCCGGACGGGCTCCTGGGCGAAGGCGTCCGCGCTGTGTGCCTCCATGCCGAGGCGCAGGGTCCAGGCGTCGACCTCGTCGCCGCTGCGCCCGGCGGCCCGGTCCAGGACGCGCAGGTCGTCGCGGAGGCGGTCGAGCAATCCGGTCCTGGCGGCGGCCAGCCGTTGCGGTTCGGGGGTGCGGCCGGTGATCCGGGCGGACTCGGCCCACAGGTCGGGCTGGTGCAGGGCGGCGACCAGGCAGCCGAGCGTCCAGGACCAGATGCTCTCCTCGGGCACCGTCGGGGCGTCGGATCCGGTGGCCTCGTCGGAGCGGCCGGAACCGCCGGGGCCGGCCGCGAGCCGGTAGCCGGCCAGGCCGAGCGCGTGCAGCAGCCGGGGGTGGGCCGGGTCCTCGCGCAGCAGGTCGCGGTAGGCCTCCCAGGCCTCCCGGTGGCGGCCGTCGAGGGCGGCCTGGTGCGCCTCGTGCTCGGCGAGCAGGGCCAGCGCACCGCCCGCC
>NZ_MSJQ01000238.1 GCF_014596515.1 Streptomyces sp. CBMA156 | reverse complement strand
CTCGGCGGCCGGCCCGACCCCGCACCAGGCGGTCGCCGCCCTCCGGGCCGCCGGCCACCCCGAGGTCGCCCTCGCCGGCTACCTGCTCTCCCCCGGCTTCTTCGCCCGCCGCGCCGCCACCACCGCGGCGAGGTGGACGAGCGCCCCGCTGGGCGCCCACCCGGCCGTCGCCCGGCTGGTGCTGCGGCGCTACGACGAGGCGCGGGCCGCCACAGCGCTGCAGTCGGCCGCCTGAGCCTGATCCCCCGCCTTGATGACGTGCGCGAGAAGTCGGCCCGCCCGACTTCTCGCGCAGCGGTTGCCCGTCCAGCGGTCGCCGGCGCACCGCTCGATCAGTCCGGTCCCCGCCCTCGAGCGCGGGGCTCTCCGGGATCTCGGGCGCCACCCCGCTACGCCGCCGGCGACTCCCGCCCGACCGCGCCGACGAAGCCCAGCAGCCGCTCGTTCACCACGTCGGGCCGCTCCAGGTTCAACCCGTGCCCGGCCCGCTCGACGATCTCGGCCCGTACCCCCGGAATCAACGCGGTGACCCGCTCCACGGCCCGTCGCGGCCGCAGCAGCGCGCTGCGCCTGCCCACCAGCACCAGGACGGGAAGCGTGATCGCGGCCAGTTCCTCGTCCGTGAACAGCCTGACCGGTGGACGCGAGAGCGGCTTGTAGCTCCGCATCGCGAGCATCAGCGGTGCGACCATCTCGCGCGGTGCGCCCAGCGCCGGGTTGGCCAGCAGCCTGCCGACCGCCGGGCGCAGCGGGCGCGGGGCGAGCATCCCGAACAGGCCGCCCACCATGTGGAGGTAGAACCGCGCCGACACCTTCTCGATCCCGCCCGGGTCGAGCGGCACGACCGAGGCCAGCCGCTCGGGCGCGTGGATGGCCTGGTTGAGCGCCAGCCAGCCGCCGTACGAGGCCCCGACCAGGTGCACCCGCTCCAGTCCGAGACCGGCCAGCACCTCCCCCAGCCAGGCCGCGTTCCCCTCCGAACCCGCCGCGACGACGCGCTGCACGCTGCGGCCGGGGTCGTCCAGGGTGTCGATCGCGTAGACGGGGTGGTGCTCGCCGAGCGCGGCGATCTGCGGGTACCAGTTGGACGGGTGTCCGGCGTGGCCGTGCAGCAGCACGATCGGCTCGCCGGTCGTCGCGCCGTACCGGTGGACGTGCACGGTCCCGTGGCCGGTCTCGACGTCGAACTCCTGGCGCGGGCTCGGCCAGAGCTCCATCGCCCGGTCGTACGCCACAAGGAACTTCGCCCGGGCTTCGTCGCTGACGAAGTGCCCCACGCTGGTCCTGGTCATGGCCCCTCCCTCTCTTGATGGTATGGTTGTACCACAAAAATAATCGGAAGGAACCCGATGCCGAAGCTGGTGGATCACGCGGAGCGGCGGACCCACATCATCGACGCCCTGCTCCGCTCGGCGGCGAGCAATGGTCTGCACTCCGTCACCATGCGCTCGGTGGCGACCGAGGCCGGCATGTCGGTGCGGCTCGTGCAGTACTACTTCGACACCAAGGAGCAGTTGCTGCTGGCCGCGATGACCCGCCTGGCCGGCCGGATGGGAGAGCGGGTCCAGCGGCGTGTACGCGAGAGCGGCGCCGCGGGCGACCCGCGCGGCATCATCGAGGCGGTGCTGCTGGAGGCCGTCCCGGCCGAGGAGGAGGGCCGGGCCTTTCATCTGATCTACACGGAGTACGCGGTGCTCTCCGTCACCGACCCGGCGCTCGGTGGGCAGCCGTTCCTGGCGGCGCCGGATGAGATGGAGGCCTTCCTGGCAGCCCAGCTGACGGCGGCCCAGGTGGCCGGAGAGGCCGATCAGCGGCTCGACGCGCGCCAGGAGGCCGTGGTGCTGCTGGCCGTCTCCGCCGGACTCGGCCTGAGCGTCCTGCTGAACCAGCGGACGGCGGCCGAGGCGACCGCCGTCCTGCACTACCACCTGGGCCGGATCTTCCCCGGCCGCAGGTGAGCGGCGGGCTACCGGGTCAGGTGGTCGAACTCCCCCGCCTTGACGCCGGACAGGAGGGCCCGGAGGCTCTCGGGCGACGTGGTGATGATGACGCCGGGGTCATCACTCTCACGGAGCCTAATGCCACCTTCCGGGACCTCGGCAACGTAGATACAGTTGGCCGACTCGGAACTGTAGCTGGACTTCTGCCAGTCAAGAGCTGCCATGCGCGCTTCCTCTCAGGTGTCCTTCTCGACGCGAGCAATGAGATCACGTGACTTCGCAGGACTGAGGGCGCAGGCTTCCATGAGGTCCAGAACCTTCTGATACTTCACCAGTTGCGCTCGGGCATCCAGGAACTCGGAGCCGTGATAGGTGTCGAGCTGCACCGTGTCAAGCTGGGGCACGACTGCGGAACAGTAGACGATGGACTGCCCCGACCCCGGGAACGTGCCAGCGCCGAAGGGAATCACGAGAACCGAGACGTTCTCGCGCATGCTCGCCTCGATCAGTTGCCTGAGCTGCGCACGGGCCACAGCGGGTCCGCCGAACCCCATACGCAGAGCCGCTTCATGGACGATCACCGTGAGTCGGATCGCCCGCTGACCATGGAGGACAACCTGCCGCTTGATCCGGAATGACACTCGATGTTCCACGTCATGCGGAGCCAGAGGCGGCACAAGGTTGCTGGCGAGCACACGCGCTTGGTCGATGCTCTGGAGCAGGCCTGGAATGTGAATCACGGAGGCGATGCGCATCGCCGTGGCATGGTGTTCCATTTCCGCAAGGTCGAGCATGTTCGGCGGCAGGATGTCGCGATACTCCTCCCACCATCCCCGCACCCGCCGTCCGGTCATGCCGGCGAGCGCATCGATCAGGCTCTGGTCCGTACACGTGTACGCGCGGGCGAAGGCGCGGACCCGCTCTGCGCTCACCGCATAGCGGCCCGCTTCGATGCGACTCATGTGAGCCTGACTCACCCCCACCCGGCCGGCAGCGGCGGTCGAGCTGAGCCCGGCATTCTCACGGAGCTTGCGCAGTTCAAACCCAAGGCGCTGTTGCCGCAAGGTCGGTGCGCCACCTGTAGACATCTCGGCTCCTCTCGTTCACCGTCCGGAGTGACACGGGAAGTCTTCAATGGACTTCATGGAAATTATGCCATGCCAGCGCTACCGTATGACATGGATCAGCTACCAAGAGTGCTGATCCCTGGCAAACCCATGCCTTGAGGTAGGAGACTTCCATGGCTGCTGCGCCCTCGCAAAACTCCCTCCCCGGCACGCTCGCACAGGCGGCCGACCCGGCCTTCGACCGGGAACTCTGCGGGCTCGTGCTCGACACCGCACCCCGGCTGTTCGCCGTCGTCCAGGTGTGCGACGAGGGCCGCGCGGACGCCGACGGGTGGGTCGCGGCCTGGGGGTTCGCCGACGCCGCCGGGTCGACGCACGTCATCGGCGTCGACGGGCGGACGCGCTTGACCCTTCCCTCCCCCGAGCGAGCCGCACACCACTTCTCCCGCCGGCCGGGGATCACCGCCCGTCTGGTCTGGCTCTCCCCGCCGACCGCCGCCGCGACGGACCGGGCCGAAGCCGCCTGACGCCTCACGTCTGCACAGCACTGCTATCAGCTGACGCTCAGACCATCCAACTGAGGCTGACAGCAGGTCCGCTCATCCCCATCCGGCGCCAATCCCATTGCCACGGCGGCATGGTGCCGAGCCAGCCCATCCCCGACCATCCCGTAGACCATCGCCAGTGCGCCACTCCCGAAGAGGTCGAGCCCCTCCACGGCGGCCAGGCCCTCGGCCACGCTCCCTGCACCGACCTCCGCCCGCACCACGCAGCGCAGCACGTCCGGATTGCGGAGGTGCTCCCCCTTATCCATATGACTACTCAGATTGCACTCGCCTTGTCGGCCAGTGGGAATCGAATCAGCTGGAAGAGTGAGGGTGCCGTGGTAGGTGGTGGGTCCTCCAGACCGGGCCGTACCGGCCCTCACGGCGTCCGGAAGAGTTCATCCAGGTGGTGGGCGAGGATCGCGAGTGCGGCGTCGCCCGTGCGCTGGCCACCCAGCACGCTCGAGCCCAGTCCGTTGACCATGGCAAGCAGTCCGGCGGCGGTGATTTCGGGGTTCCTGTCGGGGCTGATCTCCCCTGACTGCTGAGCCGCACGGATCTGCTTGGCGAGAAAGCCCTCCAGCAGTTCCGGCTGCCGCGCGCCGTGCTTTTCCAGTACCTCGGGGTCGTTGAGCACCAGGGTGTAGTAGGCGGCGTAGGTCCTGGTGATCCGCCGGCTTTCCGGGTCGGTCGGCAGTATGCACGACAGGAGCGCGGTCACGGTGCCGCGCGGTCTGGGCGGGGTCCCCGCCGCACCGATCCACTTCTCCATGCGGGCCTGAAGTTGGGTGCCGAGCCTGGCCAGTGCGTCGAGCAGCAGCCCTTGCTTGGTTTCGAAGTAGTACTGCACCAGTCGCAGGGAGACGTTGGCCTCGGCCGCGACGGCCCGCATGCTGGCCGACTGCAGGCCCTGGGTGTCAGCGATCCTCAACAGTGCCTCGGCGATCTGCCGTCGGCGCTCCTCATGATCGACCCTTGTGTTCACGATCCCACCTCCCTGGTACACCCGTATCATGCCGTGATACACATGTACCATGCGAATTGGCGAGTTCAGGAACGACCAAGCCAGAGACCGGTTCCATGTCACATACGAGCGGACTCTGGCTGAACTGTGGCCGGGGCAGCGGACGGCGCTGGATCTTCCGACCACGTTCGGGACCACTCGCGTCTACCGAACCGGGCCACAGAGCGGCGAGCCGATCGTTCTGCTCCCTGGATCGGGCGGAAACGCGCTGATGTGGCACCGGTACATCGACACGCTGGCCCGGCACCGTCCGCTCATCGCCGTCGACACCATCGGTGAGCCAGGCGCGAGCGTGCAGACCACCCCGATCCGCGACGGCCGGGACAGCGCCGCCTGGCTGGACGAAGTCCTGGCATCGTTGGAGGTGACAGACGCTCAGCTCGTCGGCTGCTCCTACGGCGGCTGGCTGGCGATCAACCACCAGATCCACCGCCCCGGCCGGGCCGCGTCCCTCACCTTGGTGGACCCAGCGGGCTTCGCCGAGTTCGGGCCGCGGTTCTACGCCTGGCTGATCGCCGGCGGGCTCGCCGCAGCCGCACCCGGCCCGCTCCGCCCGCGGCTCGCCCGTCTGGTCGGCAACAGCGCGATCCTGGAGAGCGAACTGATGGGCCTGATGCGCGCCTCGATGGGATTCCGTCGCGCACTCCCGGTGCCACCAGTCCTCTCGGACGGGGAACTGCGCCGCCTGCGCGTTCCTTCGTTGTTCCTGCTCGGGGCGCGCAGCGCCATGCACGACTCACGCAAGGTCGCCGATCGCATCGGCAGGCTCATGCCCTCGGCCAGGGTGGAGATCGTGCCTGGCGCCGGCCACGCGCTGCCGACCGACGAGCCGGAGCTGGTGGCCGAGCGCATCCTCCATGCCATCGAGCACTAGCGTCGTCAGGTAGACCCGGCCGCTGCTGTGACGGAGGTTGCATCGGGGGTGACGTCGGCAGCCAGGGTGGGGCGATGCTCAACCCGGTCAAGGTCCGTCAGCACCTACGACAAGGCGAGTTCAATCTGAGCACTTGCGCGCTCACTGGACTCCTTGCCGTCGAACTGACGATTCGTCAAACAGAAACGCCTGACAGGCCGGTCGCGCACACGTCAGGATGAGCCCATCGGTTGTGCAACCACGCGGAACCAGAGTCCCAGGGAGCATCGTGCAGCCTCTAGAGTTCATCGGGATCGTCTCCAATACGCCAGAGGTGGACTCACCGACGATTTGGCGCGACCCGGAGAACGGCGACCTGCTCATCCAGTCCTACAAGGCCGGCAATGAGGACTTGAGCCGCTGCAAGGAAGTCGGTTCGGTCCCCGGGCACTCGACTGACGTGCCTGACCACGAGACCGTGATCCGCCTCCCGGAAGAAATGATCAAGTTCATCGTGGACCTCGCCGCAAGGCTGGCCACTCAAGAGGACGAGTGAGGAGCAGCGTGGCCAACCCGATCGCCACGGCCATGGCAGAAACCGAGTTCTCTGCCGTGCACCTGGAGATGCGCGACAACTACACGCCGAACGACCCGCAGTTCCAGCGCTATCGGGAGGGTCTTCGCTACAACCCGGACGACCGGCCGGAGTGGTTCCAGAAGTGGACCGACTTCGCCGGAGAGGCGATTCGCCGTGGCGTGGTCATGCGCCGGGCTCGGATCGTCTCCGAGCCAGTCACGGAGTACATCCGCTACGAGCACCATGTGACGTTCCTGAACGTGGCCATCGGCGAGCAGGTCCGCTGGCTTCCGCGCCGGCTGGCGGCGGACATCGCTCTACCCGGAACCGACCTGTGGATGTTTGATGACTCCAAGATCATGTTCACCTTCTTCTCGGGTGACGGGGATGTGGTGGACCGTGAGTGGACCACCGAACCTGCCGTCGTTCAGCTCGTGAAGAAGGCCTTCGAGACCGTGTGGCAGAGGGCGACTCCGCACGAGGGCTACGTGCTCAAGTAACCGAACGAGATGCGTACTTCTCGCTCGTCGAGCGTTCAGCAGGCCCGGAAAGCCCTGGCCGAGCGGCTCAAGGAGATCCGTAAGGACTCCGGACTCACCGGGCCCGCTCTCGCCCTCGCGTGCGGTTGGAGCAAGTCGAAGTGCTCCCGCATCGAGAACGCGATCACCGCACCGTCCGAGCAGGACATCAGGACGTGGTGCCGGGCCTGCGGAGCGGACGACCAGGTCGCGGACCTGGTGGCTTCCCTCCGCTCAGTAGAGACCATGTTCACCGAGTGGCGACGCCTGGAGCAAAGCGGGCTCAAGCGCGCCCAACAGATGGTCCTGCCACTGTACGAGCGAACCACGCGGTTCCGGGCGTACACACCTGGCATCCTGCACGGTCTCCTCCAGACCCGGGACTACACCCGCTCGGTACTCCGGACCACCCAACGCCGTCGGGTTGCCGTGGACGACGTGGAAGAGGCCGTGCAGGTGCGCATGGAGCGACAGGAGATCCTGAGAGACCACGGGAAAACCTTCGCCTTCATCATCGAGGAGGCATGCCTGCACCACGGCCTTGGCGGCCCGGAGGTGGCCGCCGGCCAGCTTTCCCACCTGATCGCTGTCGCGTCCCTGGCGAACGTGAGCCTGGGAATCGTTCCGAGGGGCTATCGGCGTCACTCGATGCACGTCGAAGCGTTCTCGCTCTACGACTCGTCACAGGTCAACGTCGAACTCGTCTCCGGGTACCTCCAGATCACGCAGCCCTCCGAGGTGTCCATGTACGTCAGCCGGTTCGGGGAACTGTCCGCAGATTCCGTACACGGCGCCGCCGCTCGCGCCCTGATCACAGAGGCGATTGACTCTCTCGGGTGACTGCTGTGCAACTGCATGCAACTTGCTGGAGAGCGCCTGGCTGAAACTCCTACGGTCTGTCACGCACCCCCAAGCGTGAGTACCGAGAGGTCGTACGCCTTGGTCGTCGCCGACCGACTTCGCTGACCCCCACGCCCGCCCCTTGGGCGACCACGAACTCCCGCCCCGTCGGAATGGGTCGTGCCGGGCCGGGCCCGCATTCCCTCACAACTGCTCTTCCCCGTCCGGGAGAACAGTGCCACCCCCGATTGGAGAGGTCCGTGAACACCACCACCGAGCCCAGCGTCGATCTGGACGAGCTGGGCAAGTTCTTCACCGTCACCGCGCGTCGGATCGACGCGGGCGAGGCCGCGCCGCAGATGTTCTCCGCCGCCGTCGACGCCGCGTGGCACCGGCTCGCCGCCGACCCGGCCGCGCACCACACGTTCACGCTCCAGCACGCCGGCCGCCCGCTGGCCCACGTGGAGAGCGCCGGTTCCGGCTTCATCTCCTGGGTGGGCGCGTACGAGGAGGCGTACGGCCCCCTGCCGGAGATCTGGTTCACCGACGCCGAAGGCAATGTCGACACCGAGGCCCTGGCCCGCTACCGCGAGACGGGCGAGGTCCGGGCCGAGTGGGACTGCTCGCCCGAGCCGAGCGGCGGCGACGATGACGAGCTGGTTCCGGCGGCGTCGAACCGGTGATCACCGCACCATCCGACGGGGCATCCCGGCCGACCGCCGGGGCGCTCCGCCTCATCGAAGCCCGCACGGAGACCCCGGCCAGCGTGGACGTACACAGCTACCTCGCCGGACTGACCGAGCACTGCCCGTTCCTCGGACCGTCCATCAGACGCGGCATGACCGGGTGGACCGTCTACGAGATCGCCCCGGGCAGCCACCGGTACGCGGTGGAAGCCGAGTTGTTCCACGCCGGCGTCCAGGCCGCGGAGTGGGTCCGCCCGCTGATGCCCCGGCCGTACGGCGTCCTCGCGTGCGAGAACGTGGTGCTGACCGGGCACTGCGAGGGGGCCGGCCACCGCGAGCTGATGGCCTGGCCGCACTGGGCGCTAAAGCACCTGTACGGCGCGGTCGGGGTCATGTTCGGCAAGTTCCCCCAGGGCGCCCTCGAGCGCGGCAGGCGAGGACAGGACATCCCGCCGCCGCCCTTCTCGTTCCTCCCGGTCCGGGCGGGCGTACGGCCGCTGGACCCGAAGTTCCTCACGCAGACGCCCGACCTCGCCGCGGCGCTCGCCGGCGCGGCGGACGACGGCCGGGACGTCTTCGCGCACATCCCTTGCGAGTGGAAGGCAGTTCGAGAATGGGCGAGTTCACTTCCGAAGCCGCAGAGGCACTGAAGGCCGCGGAAACCCTCTGCGGGCCGCTGAGCCTGGAGGAGATCAGCAACCGACGGGGCTCGGCGGTGTGGAAGGCCACCGGCCCGCACGCAGTGGCGAGCATCAAGCTCGGCACCGGCGAGGCCGCCGAGGTCACCGCCCGCGAAGCCTCCGTGCTCGACCAGCTCCCCGGCTACACCGTGACTGTCGGACGGTTCGGCAACGGCGTCTGGTACGTCACCCCGTGGCTGGCGGGGCCCTCCACGTGGCAGGTGTTCCGCCCGGTTCGCAAGGGCGAAGGCAGGAAGGTGGAAGCCCTTGCCGCCGCCGTGGGACTGTGCCGGGCCGTGGCGGCCCTCCACGCCGACGGCTGGGTGCACGGTGACCTCCAGCCCGCACACGGCATCCACAGCGCGGACGGGACAGTACGCCTGCTCGACTTCGCCTGGACTCGGCGGATCGGCAGCACCCCGTGGACCACGTTCGACGGCACGATGATCCACCTCACCGCACCCGAACTGGCCGCCCGGATCATCAACGGCCCCCAACCCGTCGAAACGACCCGCACCGCCGACGTCTACGCCCTCGCCGGCACCCTGTGGACCTGCGCCACCGGCACGTGGCCCCTGGACTACAGGACCGCCGGCCTCGACAAGGGCACCCCCGTGGGAGAGATCCGCAAGGCCATCGCCCACCGGGCCGTCCCGATGTCCACCGCGATGCCCTGGCCCGCCCTCCAGGCCCGGCTGCGCCACGTCCTGTCGGCCGCCCCCGACGACCGGCCCACCGCCGCCGAACTGGCCAAGCTGATCGAAGCGGTGGACGGGTGATCGAACTACGCGAGCTGGGCCCCGGCGACGCCGAAGCCCTGCTGCGGATCTACAGCGCGGAATCAACCAGATACCTGGGCCGGGAACCGATGGACGCCGACGAGGCCCACCACTGCCTCCGCGACATCGTGGCCGCCGCGGAACTGGTGCCACGCACCCTGTACGCGCTCGGCCTGGCCGTGGACGGCGACCTTCTCGGCGTCGTCAAGCTCCACCGGGACCGGCCGGTTGCCGCCGTCAGCTACATCCTGCGCGCGGACGCCTGGGGCCGGGGCTACGCGACCGCAGGGGTCCGCGAGATCCTCGCCCTCGCCTTCGGCCCCTTGGCCCTGCCGAAGGTCCGCGCCAAGCACCACCCGGGCAACTCCGCCTCCGGCCGCGTCCTCCTCAAGGCGGGCTTCGTCCCAACCGGCGAGCACAACGGATTCATCACCTACGCCATACGGCGACGACGTCAACCTCGCAAACTTGCTCTCCACGACGACCTCCGGCAGCCCGGCGCCCTCGCCCCACCGCCGGACGATCTTCGCGTCGCGCTGCCGGGCGACGAGCCGGCCGAGGGCGAACTGATACCGGAAGGGCAGGCCGGGCGCCGGATCTTCGTGGTGCGGCGGCCCTTCGGTCTCGGAGGCGGCGCCGACATCTATGTCCGGGCGGCCGGCCCGTAGGAGGGCGCCGGCCCCTCAGTCCGAGGCCCGGTGAGTCCGAGGGCCCCGCCGACAGCAGCGCCGCTCCGCGGTGCGCCAGGCCGCGGTGACGGCGCGCTGGGCGGCGGCCGTGGCCTCGGCGATGTCGCCCGCCAGGTGGAGCGGGGCGCCGAGGTGGACGTGCAGGGCGGGGCGCCGCAGCGGGGCGGTGGCGAAGCCGGCGAGCTGTTTGGCGGTGCTGCCGGAGCTGAGGCGGCGGGCGCCGCACT
>NZ_MSJQ01000237.1 GCF_014596515.1 Streptomyces sp. CBMA156 | reverse complement strand
CCCCGGCCGAGGCGCCCGCCACGACCCCGCCCCCGGCCCCGCCCACCGCGGCGACGGACCTGGCCGGCCGCACGGTCCTGCTCGACCCCGGTCACAACCCCGGCAACTCCGCCCACACCGCCGAGATCAACCGCCAGGTGGACATCGGCAACACCCGCAAGGAGTGCGACACCACCGGGACGGAGACCAACGCCGGCTACACCGAGGCCGAGTACACCCTGGACGTCTCCCGGCGGGCCCGCGCCATCCTGACCGCCAGGGGCGCGAAGGTGGTGCTGGTCCAGGACGGCGACCGCCCCTGGGGCCCGTGCATCGACGAACGCGCCCGCGCGGGCGCCGAGGCGCACGCCGACGTCGCGCTCTCGGTGCACGGGGACGGCGGCCCGGCCGCCGGCCGCGGGTTCCACGTGATCATGCCCGCCAGGGTGGTGGCGGGAAAGGCGGACAACGCGGCGATCGTCGCCCCCTCACGCCGGCTCGGCCTCCTGCTGCGTGACCGGTTCCACGCCGCGACCGGCGAACCGTACGCGGACTACATCGCCGAGGACGGCCTGGACACCCGCTCCGACCTGGGCGGGCTCAACCTCTCCACCGTCCCCAAGGTGTTCATCGAGTGCGGTAACATGCGCAACTCGACGGACGCGAAGCGGATGACGGACCCTCAGTGGCGCCAGCAGGCGGCCCAGGGGATCGCCGACGCACTGACCGCGTTCCTGACGACCCAAGAGAAGACCGAAGAGCGACACGGGAGTTGAACCGCGTGCCCCCGGGGGCGACGGTCCGCCCGGACCGCACGGTTTGCAACGACTTCGCCCCATTCCCGGTCCCGCCGTGCACCGGCAGGACGGTTGGGCCTAGGCTTCTGGTCCGTTCGGGAGTTTCGGCCGGTCGGCCCGACCGCGCGAACCACCGTCCACGACACGTCAACGAGGGGAACGTTAGTGAATCTGCGCGCTCTCACCAGGGGAGACGCCGCCGTCGCAGGCGCGGCCGTCCTGCTCTTCATCGCCTCCTTCCTGCCCTACTGGACCGTGGACTGCAGCGGCAGCCGGTACTGCCCCTCGTCGCAGAACGCGTGGAGCACGGACCTGTTCCCCATCCTGCCCTCGATCTACCTCCTCGGCATCGCCGCCGCGGTGCTGATCCTGGTGCAGCGCTTCCAGGGTGCGGCCGCGACCAACCGCCAGGTGCTCGGCCTGCGCCTGGACCAGTGGGGCATCGGCTTCGCCGTCTCGGCGCTGTGGACCTCGGTCTGGGCGCTCGGCGGCGGCACCTCCAGCTCCGTCGTCAGCCACGGCTTCGGCGCCTGGCTCGGCTTCATCGCGCTGCTCGTGCTCGCCGGTGCGGCCGCGGCCGCACCCGTGCTGCCCGCGCTGAAGGCCCCGCTGGTCACCGACCGCCCGGCGGCCGTCCCCGGCCAGCCCGGCCAGTACGGCTACCCGGGCCAGCCCGGCCACCCGGGTGCGCCCGGCCAGTACGGCTACCCGGCCCAGGGCCACGACCCGGCGTTCGGCGCCCAGGCCGGCTACGGCTACCCGGCCGGTCAGACGCAGCCCGGCCAGCCGGTCCCGGCCGCCCAGCCGCAGGACGCCGGCACCCCGGCCCCGCAGCCGGCGGCCCCGGTCGCGCAGCAGCAGGCGGCCCCGGCGGCGGACTTCCAGCCCTTCTGGTTCGCCGTCCCGGCCCCGCGCCAGCTGGCCCCGAAGGACAACCCGGCCGGCGCCCCGGTCGGCGAGGTCGTTCCCGGCACCTGGTACCTGGCCGTCGAGCAGCGCGGTGCCGCGCTGGTCGCGCAGCTGCCGGACGGCAGCCAGGGCGTGCTGGCCGACACCACGGGCATCCAGCGCGGCTGACGCCCCCGGGCGCACACGCACACGCGGAAGGGGCGGGACCGGTTCTCCGGTCCCGCCCCTTCGCCGTGTCCGCGGCCCTTCCCCCTGGCCGGGCCGCTTCGCAGCGTCCGCGCTCAGCAGCAGTCCTGGACCACCAGCCCGGCGGGCAGCTGCTCCCCGCCGAAGACCGCGACGGTCGCCGGGTCGCCGCCGAGCGCGGCCACCGCGAGCAGCAGCGCCCCGGCCGTCCAGGTGGTGCGCTCCTCGGGCCAGATCGCGTCGTCCTCGAAGACGTACCCGGTCCAGTACGAGCCGTCCTCGTGCCGCAGGTGCTTCTGGAACCAGCGCAGGATGTCCACCGCGCGGTCGGACTGGCCGATCGCCCAGAGCGCGAGCGCCAGCTCGGCGCTCTCCCCGCCGGTCACCCACGGGCGGTCGCTGACGCAGCGCACGCCGAGGCCGGGCACGACGAAGCGCTCCCAGTCCCGCTCGATCCTGGCCACCGCCGCGTCGCCGCGCAGGCCGGTGCCGAGCACCGGGTAGTACCAGTCCATCGAGTAGCGGCCCTTGTCCAGGAACCGCTCGGGGTGGTGGGAGACGGCGTGCCCCAGCCGTCCGGCCGCGAGCTCCCAGTCGGGCTGCGGCTCCTCCAGGTAGTCGGCGACGGCCAGGCCGCAGCGCAGCGCGTGCAGGATGCTGGACGAACCGGTGAGCAGCGCCTCGTCGGTGGCGGTGCCGTCCTCGTCGACCCGCCAGGCGATCGGGCCGCCGGGCAGCCGGAGCCCGACGATGAAGTCCAGGGCGCGCCGGACCGTCGGCCAGATCCACTCCAGGAACGTGTCGTCGCCGGTGCTGAGGTGGTGGTGCCAGACCCCGACCGCGACGTACGCGCAGAAGTTGCTCTCCTTGGCCTGGTCGGTGACCACGCCGTCGGTGTAGGCGGCGTACCAGGAGCCGTCCGGGTTCTGGGCGGCGGCGAGCCAGCGGTAGGCGGCCTCGGCGGCGGCGTGCTCGCCGGCCGTGTCGAGGGCCATCGCGGCCTCGGTGTGGTCCCACGGGTCGAGGTGGTGGCCGGCGAACCAGGGTATGGCGCCGTCGGGGCGCTGCTCGGCCAGGATGCTGCGCACGGTGTCGGCGGCCTGCTCGGCGTCGAGCACCCCGTCGAGCAGCAGCGCCTCGGGGACGGCGGCGGTCATGCCGCCCCGCCCGGCGCGCGGTTGGGCTTGGAGGCGTACGCGACGAAGCTCTTGCCGATCACCGGGTTGAGCGCCCGCTCGGCGGCCTTGGTGAGGGTGCTGATCACCGGGGTGCCGACGATGTCCCAGACCAGCAGCTGGTGGTAGGCCTTGACCGGCAGCGCCTTGTCGTTGCCGACACCGACCGCGCACTTGATCCACCAGTACGGCGAGTGCAGCGCGTGCGCGTGGTGGGTGCCGTACGGCTCCAGGCCCGCGTCCCTGAGCTTGTCGAGCAGTTCGTCGCCCCGGTAGATCCGGATGTGGCCGCCCTCGTTCGCGTGGTACTCGTCGGACAGCGCCCAGCAGATCTTCTCCGGGAGCCAGCGCGGCACGGTGACGGCGAGCAGGCCGCCCGGCTTGAGGACCCGGAACATCTCGTCGAGCACGCCCTTGTCGTCCGGGATGTGCTCCATCACCTCGGAGATGATGATCTTGTCGAAGTAGTCGTCCTCGAACGGGAGCGCCAGCGCGTTGCCCTCGATCGCGACCGCCGACGCGCCCTCGGGGGCCTCACCGGCCTGCTCCATCGCCGCGAACCACTTCCTGACCTCGGCGATCTCCTCGGTGTTCTGGTCGAGGGCGATCACGTTGGCACCGCGGCGGTAGCACTCGAACGCGTGCCGGCCCCCGCCGCAGCCCAGGTCGAGCACCCGGTCGCCGGGGGCGAGCGGGAAGCGCGAGAAATCGACGGTCAGCACTGCTGGACTCCCATTCCTATTGCTACCAAGCGTCCTTGACGCTTCGTCACGCTTTCTGTCCGCCACGTCGGGCCCCGCCTTACCCCGCCTCGCCGGGGAGGCTCGGCCCGCCGTCCAGGGCCGCTAGGCCACGTACCGCCAGCCGGGCCCCGAGCGGGCCCGGGCTCCGGCGCCGGTGGCGATCGCCGCACGGTAGGCCTCGGCGGTCAGCTCGGCGGCCCGCTCCCAGGTGAACCGGGCCAGCACCCGCTCCCGTCCGGCGGCGCCGAGACCGGCCCGCAGCTCAGGATCGTCCAGCAGCCGGCCGAGCGCGGCGGCCAGCGCGTCCGCGTCCCCCGGCGGCACCGCCAGGCAGGACTCCCCGTCGGGACCGGCCACCTCGGGGATCGCCCCGCCGGTGGTGGCGACCAGCGGGGTGCCGGTGGCCATCGCCTCGGCGGCGGGCAGCGAGAAGCCCTCGTACAGCGAGGGGACGCAGGCCGCCTCGGCCGAGCGGTAGAGGTCGACCAGCTCCCGGTCGGTCAGCCCGCTGCGGAACTCGATGTGCTCCGCCAGCCCGAAGCGGCGCACCGCCTCGGCGACCGGCCCGTCCTCCTTCTGCGGCTTGCCGACCACCACCAGGTGCGCGTCCCGTTCGGTGCGGACCTTGGCGAGCGCCTCGACCAGGAAGACCAGGCCCTTCAGCGGGACGTCCGCGCTGGAGGTGGTGACGATCCGGCCGGGCACCCGCGCGACCTCCGCCGAGGGCGACCAGAGCCGGGTGTCGGCGCCGATCGGCACCACCGAGATCGCGCCCGGCGCGACGCCCAGGTGCCCGGCGATCTCGCGCTGCGAGGTGCCGGAGACGGTGATCACGCGGTCCAGCCGGGCGGCGACCCGGCGCTGCATCCGGGTGAAGGCGTACCAGCGGCGCAGCGAGAGCCGCCTGACCCGGGTGGTGGCGGCGTCCAGCTCCAGCTGCCGGTCCACGGTGATCGGGTGGTGGATCGTGGTGACCAGCGGGAAGCCGTGCCTGGCCAGGCCCAGCAGGCCGTAGCCGAGGGTCTGG
The DNA here is from genome assembly GCF_014596515.1 of Streptomyces sp. CBMA156. Classification (GTDB taxonomy): domain Bacteria; phylum Actinomycetota; class Actinomycetes; order Streptomycetales; family Streptomycetaceae; genus Kitasatospora. The sequence continues at coordinate 5,495 of NZ_MSJQ01000237.1, read as the reverse complement.
TTGTCGTGCACCACGTCGTAGCGGCCCTTGTGGGCGGCCAGGTACCGACGGGCGCGCAGCGAGAAGGTGAGCGGCTCGGGGAAGCCGCCGGTGCGCATGGTGGCGAACTCCAGCACGTCCACCGGGCCGCGGAACTCGTCGCGGGCGGGGGTGCGGAAGGGGTCGTCGGCGCGGTAGAGGTCCAGGCTGGGCAGCTCGACCAGGCGCACCGAGCCGGGACCCTCGACCTCGTCCAGCACCGGGTAGGGCTGGGCGCCGATCACGTCCACGTGGTGGCCGAGCCCGGCCAGCTCGCGCGAGAGATGCCGTACGTACACGCCCTGACCGCCGCAGAAGGGGTCCCCGCGGTACGACAACAGGGCAATCCGCAGCGGCTGCGCGGTCATCCTGGGCCCTCTTCTCTAGCTGCTATCGGTGCTGCCGGTCGTGTCTTCCGGTCGCTAAAGTAGATCAGGTTTCAGTGGCTGCGGAACTCGTCATCGACCACGTGAACAATGAGAGACCTCGAAGATACCGGCCCGTAGCTTTCCCTCAGGAGCCAGGGCTGGTGATTCCCGCCACGCCGAATCCTGCCGACCATGTGGAGCACGCCGCCACTCTCGCCCGCCCGGGAGCACCCTTGTCGCCGCCCTCTCCTTCGCCCCTGCCGCCGGTCCCGCCCCCGGGCGAGCCGCCGCTGACCGCACGCCAGGCCGAACGGCGCCGGCGCATCCTGCGGGCCGCCACCGCGCTGGCGGTGCGGGGCGGGTACGAGGCGGTGCAGATGCGGGAGGTCGCGGAGGGCGCGCAGGTCGCCCTCGGCACGCTCTACCGGTACTTCCCGTCCAAGGTGCACCTGCTGGTGGCGGTGATGCTGGAGCAGTTGCAGGGCCTCCACGAGCACATCCGGCGGCACCCGCCGACCGACGCCGAACCGGCGCCCCGGGTCGCCGACACCCTCACCCGGGCCTTCCACGCGCTGCAGCGCGAACCGCTGCTGGCCGAGGCGATGGTCCGGGCACTGTCCTTCGCGGACCGCTCGGTCGGGGCCGAGGTGGACCAGGTCAGCGCGGCCACCGGACAGCTCATCCTGGACGCCATCGGCCAGTCCGGGCCCCCCACCGAGAGCCAGCGCGCGGCCGTCCGGGTGATCGAGCACACCTGGCACTCGGCGCTGGTCGCCTGGCTCTCCGGGCGCGCCTCGATCGCCGAGGTACGGGCCGACCTGCACACCGCGGCCCGGCTGCTCACCCTGCCCTGAGCCCTTCCCGGTTCCCGCCGTGAGCCCTTCCCGACTGGAACGTGTTCCTGCCACGGCCCGGGCCGCCGACGCGCTCCGACGGCTACAGTCGACGGGCAGGACAACTCCATCCCGTTCCTCTCCCGGGGAAAGCCGGTGCGAATCCGGCGCTGACCCGCAGCCGTGAGTCCGGCGCCGTACCCCGGCCGCCCGGACGAGTCGGAGCACCCGGGGAGGGGCGAGCGGCCGGACCAGGCGCACGCGCCCGGCACCGTCGAGGTCTACGGAACGGCCCGCCCGGGCCACCACCGCTCACCGAAAGGCACACCCGCACCATGCTGACCGCCGCCCGTCTGGGCGCCGCCGCCCTGTCCGCCGCGCTGCTCACCGGCCTCGCCGCAGGACCGGCCCTCGCCGACGTCCCCGCCCCCACCGTCCCGGACGGCCTGTACGGCAAGAGCGACCCGACGTACGACGGCGTCTGGCGGCAGTCGCTGGCGCTCACCGCCCTGACGGCGGCCAAGATCACCCCGGCCGACTCGGCGGTCGGCTGGCTCACCGGACAGCAGTGCGAGGACGGCGGCTGGCCCTCCTACCGGGCCGCCGGCGCGGCCTGCGACACCACGTTCGAGGACAGCAACGCCACCGCCGTCGCCATCCAGGCCCTGATCGCCCTCGGCGGCCACCAGGACGCCGTCGACAAGGGCGTCGCCTGGCTCAAGGCCAACCAGAACGCCGACGGCAGCTGGGCCTACAACCCGGGCAACCCCGGCGACGCCAACTCCACCGGGCTCGCCGTCAACGCGCTGTTCGCCGCGAAGACCGACCCGGCGGGCGTCGCCAAGGCCGGCAGGTCCGCCTTCGACGGGCTCGCCCTGTTCCAGCTCGGCTGCGCGGCCCCCGCCGACCAGCGCGGTGCCTTCGCCTACCAGCCCGACGGGGTCGGCGGCGCCCCCGCCCCGAACGCCCTGGCCAGCGGCCAGGCCGCGCTCGCCGCCGGGGGCGGCCACCTGCCGGTCACCGGCTCGGTGCGCTCCGACGCCGCCCCCAAGACCCTCGCCTGCGCCTCCGACGCCACGGCCGCCGGGGCCCCGGTTCCGCACGCGGAATCCGGCGAGGCCGTCGGCGCCTACCTCACCGCCCAGCTCGCGGCGAACGGCGACCACCTCAGCCTCACCACCCCGGGCGCCGCCCCCACCCCCGACTACACCGCCACCGCCTGGGCCGCCCTCTCCCTCATCCAGAGCGGCCACCCCCAGCAGGCGGCCGGCGCCGTCGACTGGCTCGCCAAGGAGGGCGCCGGCTGGACCAAGGGCGGCACCGACGCCGGCGCCACCGCCACCCTCCTGCTGGTCTCCCAGGCCGCCCACCGCGACACCGCCGCCCTGACCGGCGAACTCACCGCCCTCGGCCCGGCGCCCAAGGCCACCGGAGCCGCCGCCTCGGCGACGGCCACCCCCGCGAAGAAGAAGGACGGGGGCATCGGCCAGTACTGGCTGATCGGCGTCGGGCTCCTCGTCGGCGTCGGCGGCGGCCTCCTGCTGAGCCTCCAGCGCAAGCGCAACCCGCACCTCTGATGCGGCCCGCACCCCACCCGACCCCGGGCGGCGCCCGGCCCGGCAGGCCCGGGCGGACCGTCGCCCGGCTGCTCCTGCCCCTCCTCGGGGCGGTGCTGGTGCTCGCCTCCGCCGCCCCCGCGCAGGCCGCCGGGTACCGCTACTGGTCGTTCTGGCGCGGCGCCGAGGGCGGAACCTGGACGTACCAGCAGCAGGGCCCCGCCGTCGCGGTGCCGCCGGACGGCTCGGTGGACGGCTGGCGGTTCGCGCTGAGCCCGGACGGCGGGCAGGACGCCGCGAAGCCGCGCACGGCCGGGAGCTTCGCGGAGATCTGCGCGGACACGCCCGCGCAGGACGGGCACAAGCGGGTGGCCGTCGTGCTGGACTTCGGGACCGCCGAGGACGCCGGTTCGTCCGCCGCCCCCGAGCCCGGGCAGCGGACCGCCTGCGCCGCCGTCACGCCCCGCGCCACCTCGGCCGAGGTGCTGGCCGCCGTCGCCCCGCCGCTGCGTTACGACACCAACGGGCTGCTGTGCGCCATCGCCGGGTACCCGAAGGCGGGCTGCGGCGACCGGATCGGCGCGGCCGGCGCGGCCAGGACCGACGCCGGGTCCACCGACCACGGCGGCAGCGGCCCGGACGTCGGCCTGATCGCCGGTGGCGCGCTGGTCGCCGTCCTCGCCGGCGGCGCCGTCTGGCAGGCGCGCCGCCGCCGTCACTCCTAGCCCCCGTCCCGTAGCCCCCCCCCCCCGTGGCCCCCGTGGCCCCCACCCAGGAAACACCGTGAGCAGCACCGCCGTCCGTAGCACCAGGCCGCCCACCGGCCCCCGTCAACTGCACCCCGGGGCCTGGTGGTTGTGGGCCCTCGGACTGGGCGCGGCGGCGACCAGGACCACCAACCCGGCGATCCTGCTGCTGCTCGCCGCCGTCGCCGGATACGTGGTCGCGGCCCGGCGCGGCGACGCGCCCTGGTCCCGCTCGTACGGGGCGTTCCTGCGGCTGGGCCTGCTGGTGCTCGGCATCCGGATGGTGTTCGCGGTCTTCCTCGGCTCACCGGTCCCCGGCACCCACGTGCTGTTCACGCTGCCCGAAATCCCGTTGCCCGCCTGGGCGCAGGGCGTCCGGATCGGCGGCCGGGTCACCGTCGAGGGGCTGCTCGCGGCGCTGTACGACGGGCTGCGGCTGGCCACCCTGCTGATCTGCGTCGGCGCAGCCAACTCCCTGGCCAGCCCGGCCCGCCTGCTGCGCGCCCTGCCCGGCGCGCTCTACGAGGCCGGCGTGGCGGTGGTGGTGGCGATGACCTTCGCGCCGAACCTGGTCGCCGACGTCCGCCGGCTGCGCGCCGCACGGCGCCTGCGCGGCCGCACCGACAAGGGCATCGCGGCCGTGCTGAGCGTCGGACTCCCGGTGCTGGAAGGAGCGTTGGAGCGGTCCATCGCACTGGCCGCGGCGATGGACACCCGGGGCTTCGGCCGCACCGCCGACGTCCCGCGCCGGCTCGCCAGGGCGACCGCCGCGCTCACCCTGGCCGGGCTGCTCGGGGTCTGCCTCGCCGCGTACGGGCTGCTGACGGCCGGCGGCGCCGGCTGGGCACTGCCGGTCCTGCTGATCGGCCTGGCCGCCGCCTTCGCCGGACTACTGCTCGGCAGCCGACGATCCGTCAGAAGCCGCTACCGACCCGACCCCTGGGCCCTGCCGGAGTGGCTGACCGCCGGCTCGGGGGCGGCCGTGGCGGCCCTCACCACCTACCTGGCCACCCAGGACCCGGCCGCCTTCGCCCCCACCGTCGTCCCGCCGACCGTCCCCGCACTGCCGCTGGCCGCCGTGCTGACCGTCCTGCTCGGCCTGGTACCGGCGTTCGCCGCCCCGACCCCGCCCCGGAGGGCATCGTGATCACCTTCGAGCAGGTCTCCGTCCGGTACGCGGACTCCGCCGCGCCCGCGCTCAGCGACGTCGACCTCACCGTCCCCGAGGGCGAACTCTGCCTGCTGGTGGGCCCGTCCGGCTCCGGCAAGTCCACCCTGCTGGGCACGGTCAGCGGGCTGGTGCCGCACTTCACCGGCGGCGTGCTGCACGGCCGGGTCACCGTCGGCGGCCGGGACACCCGCGAGCACCGGCCGCGCGAACTCGCCGACCTGGTGGGCACGGTGGGGCAGGACCCGCTGGCGCACTTCGTCACCGACACGGTGGAGGACGAACTCGCCTACGGCATGGAGTCCCTGGGCCTGCCCGGCGACGTGATGCGCCGCCGCGTCGAGGAGACCCTCGACCTGCTCGGCCTCGCCGACCTGCGCGACCGCTCGCTGACCTCCCTCTCCGGCGGCCAGCAGCAGCGCGTCGCGATCGGCTCGGTGCTCACCGTGCACCCGCGCGTCCTGGTGCTGGACGAACCCACCTCGGCACTCGACCCGGGCGCGGCCGAGGAGGTGCTGGCCGTCCTCCAACGCCTCGTGCACGACCTCGGCACCACCGTGCTGATGGCCGAGCACCGGCTGGAACGGGTCGTCCAGTACGCCGACCAGGTGCTGCTGCTCACCCCCGGCGCCCCGCCCGTCCTCGGCGAGCCCGCCGAGGTGATGGCCCACTCCCCGGTGCACCCGCCGGTCGTCGGCCTCGGCCGACTCGCGGGCTGGCGGCCGCTGCCGCTCTCCGTCCGCGACGCACGCCGCAGGGCCGCACCGCTGCGCGCCGAACTGGACGGCCGGGCGCCGGCCGCCGCC
>NZ_MSJQ01000236.1 GCF_014596515.1 Streptomyces sp. CBMA156 | reverse complement strand
GTCCACGCCCGAGGGCTCCGGGACGGCCCAGGCCTCGACGCTGCCCGCGCCGTCCACGCCCCAGGCCTCGACGCTGCCCGCGCCGTCCAGGCCCGGGGGCTCCGGGACGGCCGAGGCCTCCACGCTGCCCGCGCCCGCCGGGGCGCGGCCGTCCCGCTCCGATCTGGAGGCGGTCCGGATCGACCCCGACGCGGCCACGCCCGGCAGCACCACCACCGTCCACGCCTTCGTCGGCAACGGGGGCCCGGACACCACCGCCTCCCCGTTCACGGTCGTGGTCACCCTGCCGGAAGGGGTCACCGCCGAGGGCCCGTTCTTCCCGTCCGACTGCCGGGTGGTCGGCAACGGCCGCGTCGTGCGGTGCGTGTTCGGGCCCGGGCTGCGGGAGGGGCGCAGCGCGACCGCCCTGGTCCCGGTCAGGCTCGACCCGGAGCTGCCGGTGGGCACGCTGAGCGGCGGCTCGGTCGAGGTGCGCAGCGCGGACGACCCGAACGCGGGCAACAACCGGCAGCCGTTCGACATCACGGTGGTCCGGACGGCTGCCGGGTCCTGATCCGCGGTCCCGCCGGTGGGTGCTCACTGGTGAACGCCCACCGGCGGTGGGTGCCCGGCGGTGCACGGTCCGCCGGTCCGCCGGTCCGCCGGTCCACCGGCCCTGGTCAGCCCAGCCAGGCGCCGACCTGGCTCGCCGCGTCCGGCGCCCAGGCGAGCTCCAGGTGGTTGAGGCCGCCGAGCAGCCGGGTGCCGCCGACCGTCGCGATGCCGGTGGTGTCCAGGGCGCTCGCGGTGAACACCAGGCCGTCGCTCGGCCCGCGGTTCTCGTTGAGCACCCCCGGGAGGTCGGCCGACCCGCCCGCCAGCAGGTAGGTGCGCACCGAGGCCGGGACACCGGCCTGCCGGAGCGGGGCGATCAGCGAGCCCGCGTCGATCGCCGCCTGGATGCCCTGGCCCGAGGTGTAGAAGCCCTGGCCCCCGTAGTAGGTGGTCCACCAGTCCTGCGCGGTGGAGTCCACTCCGTAGGTGCCGTCCCAGCGGGCGAGCAACTGGCGCTGCCCCGGGTAGCAGTCGTACCCGCCGCTCGGCAGCACACCGAGGCAGGGCTGCGCGGTGTACGTGCCGTAGCAGGTCATGTAGAGGTGCGGGGACGGCGCGTTGGCGCTGCCGCCGCAGGCCGGCCAGGTGGCCAGGTCGAAGTCCCAGCCGTGCGCGTACACGTAGTCGAGCCCGCCGTGCGGGCCGCCGAGGGTGACCAGACGGCGCACGTCGCCCGCGTACGCCCTCCCCCAGGAGGGTTTCACCGAGGACACGTACGCCCGGGCGGCGACCTCGCCCTTGCTCCAGGCCACCACGTCGACCTGGGGCACCCCGAGCCGGTCCCGGATCAGTGCGACGGCGTCGCCCACGGCCTGCGCCTGGAGCAGGTTGTCGCCGTGCTTGTGGGCGAAGCCGATCGCGAAGACCCGGTGGCCGGTGCCGGTCAGGTACTGGGCGAGCCCGGTGGAGGGGCAGCTCGCGGCACCGCAGACGCCGCTCTCCCCCGGGTTCGCCCAGGCCCGGTCGGCGTTGTCGTTGGCGCCGTGGACCAGCAGGACGGGAGTGGCCCGGCTGCCGGTGTCCCAGCCGGCGGCGGAGTAGAGCAGGAAGCGGGCGGAGGAGGGCCGGCCGGTGCCGAAGTAGGTCCGGCGGGCGCCGTCCTGGTCACCGCGGCCGTCGGGCGGGAACTGCTCGGTGCGGAAGCCGGAGGTGGTGTCGAGGTAGCGCTCGACCTTGGCCCAGCCGTTGCCGGGGGTGGGGAAGGTCGCTTCCAGGGTGAGGGGGGCGGTGGCCGTGGCCGTGCCCTGGGTCGTGCCCTGGGTGGTGTCGGCCTGCGCGGTGGCGGGGGCACCGAGGAGGGCGGCGGCCAGGGTCAGCAGCACGGCGGCGAGGGCGGTGGGGACGCGCCTCGTCGGAGCGGGGTGTGTGGGGGTACGTCTCATGGCCGGACGGTAGGACCCGCGCGCGGCGCTTCCCATGTACCGGCGGCACACCCCGCCGGCCGCGCGGTGGCGGACCGTACCGTGGCGAGCGTCTGACGGAGTGCACCCGGTCGGATAAATTGGAGGTCTGACATGTTCCGCCGTGCACAAGAGCGGCGAGCCCGACCGGGTGCTCGCCACGACGTCACGGACCCGACCGAGCAGAAACGAGGACCAGCCCCGCCATGACCGCGCCACTGCCCGCCTTCGCCGGCCGCACCTACCTCTTCCGGGCCGACAACGGCGCGGCCTTCCGCAACACCTACTCGGCCGACGGCACGCGGCTGCGCTGGGAGGGCCTCGGCGAGTCCGCGGGCCAGTGGGAGGACGTACGGCTGCACGTGGCCGAGGTCGCGCCGGAGGTCTACTTCGTCAGCTGGACGGAGCAGAGCGGGATCACCGTCAGCCACGTGATGGACCTCGGCAGGCTGACGGTGCGGGCCTTCTGGACCTTCGAGGGCGAGGGCGGCCGGGTCGGCGAGTTGCACACCGGGACGCTGGAGCGGGTGGCCTGAGCAGGTCGCCTGAGCAGATGACCTGAGCGGCGGGACCGCCGTGCGGGAGCCGTACGACTCCCGAAGACCGTCGAACCCCCGGAGCTGCGGCTCCGGGGGTTCGGTCGGTCCGGGGAGGCCGGTTGCGTTCGGCTGGGCTCGACCGGGTTGGGGCGGCGTCGGTCAGACGGTCAGACGGTCAGACGGTCTGGTTCGGCACCTTGAGGTGCTGGGACAGCCACTCCAGCGAGGAGGGCAGCAGGGCGCTCCAGGTCTCGAAGTTGTGGCCGCCGTTCTCCAGCATGCTGTACGAGACCTTCATCGGGCTCTGCACCGCGTCGACGAAGGCCTCGGTCTGCTGCCGGTAGCTGCCGTCGCCCTTCTTGGTGCCGGCCAGCAGCACGGACACCTTCGGCTGCGGCAGGTTCTTCAGCCGCCACATCAGGTCGGCCTCGTCCCGGCGCTGCTTGCTGCCGCCGAACAGGTCGCCGGTGGTCGGGTCGTCGGCGGCCTCGTAGTAGGCGGACAGGGCGACGGCGGTCGGGAAGACGTCCGGGTGGCGCATGGCGAGCTTGAGCGCGCAGTAGCCGCCGGTCGAGTTGCCCATGAAGGCCCAGGCCTGCGGGTCGGCGGAGACCCGGAAGCTGGCCTGGATCGCCGAGGGCACGTCCTTGGTGAAGTAGGTGTCGGACTGCGGACCGTTCGGGACGTCCTCGCACTCGGTGTCCTGCGGCATCGCGGGCGAGGGGCGCACCAGGACCATGACGGTCGGCTGCATCCGGCCCTCCTGGAGCAGCTTGAGCGCGGCACCCGGGTAGTTGAAGCGGGTGATCAGGTTCTCGGCGATTCCTGGGAATCCGGTGCTGACGACCACGGCCGGGAACTGCTTCCCGGCGTACTCCGGCTGGAAGTACTGCGGGGGCAGGTAGACGTAGCCCTCGGTGGACAGCCGGCTGACCGCGCCGTCGATCCGGATCTTGCGGATCTCGCCGGACTGGCCGGGCTCCCGGCCCATCGCGCCGCCGCCCTTGACCGCGGCCTGGCCCAGCGTCTCCACCATCAGCCGGCCGGAGGCGTCCGCCTTGTTGTGGATCACCACGGGGCCGGTGTCGCCGGTGCCCAGCAGGTCGTCCCAACTGCTGTAGAACGCGAAGTAGTTGTTCGCGACCAGGCCGAGTGCGGCGAGCACCGTGAGCTGGGTGGCGAGCAGCGCGCCGATCCGGCCGAGCACCGCCTGCCAGCTCTTCCTCGCGAGTCTGGGCCACAACCAGACCGTGCCGACCATCATCACGACCGCGATCAGTGCGGTCAGTGCCAGCACCTTGTGGCTCGTCAGACCCATGTCCTGCTTGCTCCCACGCCTCGAACTCCGGTTCCCGCCGCTGGAGACATCCGAGGAGGTCACCCCGGTTCCCCCGCCGGGACGCGAGGACCAACCCTAGCGCCAGCTGGGAGAAGGCTGACCGCGGCTGGGAGGTTACGGGGAGCGGGGAGAACAGATGACAACTTTCAGATAACAGATTTCGAAATCTGTCATCTGAAAGCTGTCACTCGCCATGGGCCGCCACCGTGCAGCAGGCCGCACCCCGCCCGCACCGACCGCAGCCGGCCGGAACCAACCGGGCTCAGCCCACCCGCTTCCAGAGCCCCAGCCCCACCGTGAGCTCGCGCATGCAGCGCCCGCCCAGATCCTGCGGGGAGCCCGGACCGGTGAGGGGCGCGTCGGAGGAGGCCCACTGCTCCAGGGCGACCCGGATCGCCGCGGTCGCGGCGGCGGCCGCCAGCCGGATCTCCAGCGGATCGGTGCCGTCCGGGCAGCGCTCGGCGAGGGCGGTCCGCAGCCGCTCCTCCGAGTCGGCATGCACGCGCTGCCAGGTGGCGCCCAGCTTCGGATCGCGCAGCAGACCCCGGGCCCACCGCATCATCTCGGCCCGCGATTCGTCCGCCGGGGTCAGCGACGCGACCGCCGCACGCTCCAGCGCCTCGCGCAGCGGCAGGCCGGAGGGGCTCGCCACGAACAGCTCCACCCACTCCTGCCCACCCGCCGCGAGCAGCGGGGCGACGGCGTCCTCCTTCACGGAGAAGTACCGGTAGAAGGTGCGCAGCGAGATCCCGGCGGCGAGGGCGATCTCCTCGGCGGTGGTCGCCTCCGCGCCCCGCTCGGCGAAGAGCGCGGCGGCGGTGCGGGCGATTTCCAGCCGGGTCGTCTCACGGCGGCGCTGGGTCAGGGTCGGGCGTCCGGTCACGGGGGCCAGCCTACGCGGGCGGATGCCATTGCGGCACGTCACGCCAGAGAGGCACTGTCAGACTTGTTGGCACACTGTGCCACAAAGACGTACCGTGTCATTCGAGGTCGAGAGACCACGAACGAACGGAGAACCACCATGGAGCGCTTCAGCGGACGGAACGTCCTGATCACCGGCGGCGGCTCGGGCATCGGCCAGGCCACCGTGCACCGGATCCTCGCCGAGGGCGGGAAGGTCGTCGCCGTCGACGTCAACGAGGACGGCCTGAAGAAGACCCTGGACCGCGCCACCGCCGAGGACACCGCAGACCGCCTGACCATCCGGGTACTGGACATCGCGGACGAGCCGGCCGTCGTCGCGGGTGTCGCCGAGGCGATCGCCGGCCTGGGCGGCCTGGACGTGCTGGTCAACGCGGCCGGCATCCTCCGCTCCTCGCACACCCACGAGACCAGCCTGGAGTTCTGGAACAAGCTCCTCGCGGTGAACCTGACCGGCACCTTCCTGATGACCCGCGAGGCGCTCCCCGCGCTGCTCGCCGGCGGCCGGGGCGTGGTGGTCAACTTCAGCTCCACCTCCGCGAGTTTCGCCCACCCCTACATGGCCGCGTACGCCGCGACCAAGGGCGGCATCCAGTCCTTCACCCACGCCATCGCCTCGGAGTACTCGAAGCAGGGCCTGCGCGCGGTCTGCGTCGCGCCGGGCAGCATCGACAGCGGCATGACCAACGACCCTGGTCTCCCCGCCGACGCCGACTTCGGCCTGCTGGCCAAGCTCTCCCCCGCCCTCGGCCAGGGCTTCGCCGGCCCGGAGACGGTGGCCGGCGTGATCGCCATGCTCGCCTCCGACGACGGCGCCTTCGTCACCGGCACCGAGCTCCGCATCGACGGCGGCACCCACATGTGACCCGTCGGTCCGGTGGAGGGCGGGGCGTGTGCCATCCCCCGTACGGCACACGCCCCGCCCTGGTGCGTTCCCGGCCCGCCCCCTCCTCCAGGCTCTCCGGAGCCGGGCGGCGCGGCGGTGACCGTGGCCGTCACCGCCACCGCCATCACCTCCGCCGTCACCGCAGGGGCTTCGCCAGGAGGAGTTCGCGGGTGACCCCGCCGGCGAGCAGCTCAGCGGGCTCTGCGGGCTCACCCGGCTCAGTGAGCGGGGCGAATCCGTGGCGGCGGTACAGGGCGAGCGCTGCCGCGTTGCCGGGGAGCACGGCGAGGCGCAGCGTGGTGCCGCCGGTGGCCAGGGCCCAGCGTTCGACCTCCTCGATGAGGCGGTCCGCGACGCCCCGGCCGCGCGCCCGCGGAGCGACCCAGAGCGAGCGCAACTCCCGTACGCCGTCCGGCGATCCGGGGAGGCCGCCGACCAGGCCGACCGGATCCTCGTCCAGGAGGGCGGCGATCCGGTGGGCGCCCGGGAGACGGAGCCGGTCGCGCCAGCGGGCCTCGCCGCCGTGCCGCCAGTCCGTGAGGCCGGCCTTGAAGGCGTCCGGTGCGTCGGTCAGGGCGGCGAGGCGGAGGTCGCGCCAGAGCGGCCAGTCGACGGTCGTGAGCGGGCGGAGCGTCAGCGTCACCATGTCAGGCACCGTAGAGGGCGCGCCCGGTGGCCGTCAGCCCGTCCCCGCGCCCGTGACTCCTTCACCCCTTGTTCCGGCAGCCCGAAGGCGTCGCGTGTCCGGAGAGGTTTCCGGAGGGGTGCCCGGCGAGGTGTCCGGGACCGCGGAGCCCTACGGTGAGCGCCAGTCGGCGGCGAAGGCGGCGGCCGGGTTGGTGGTGAGGAGCAGCTCGGGCAGTTCGGGGCCGAAGGCACGGGCGAGGCGCGGGGCGAGGTCGGTGAGCAGCCGGACAGGGCCGCCGGCCGCGCGGGCGGTACGGGTGGTGGTGTCGGCGCCGAGCAGCAGTCGGCCGGCGTGACCGGCCTCGACCAGGTCCGCGATCACCTCGAATGCCTGGTGGTCGGCGGGGTGGCCGGCCCGGGAGGGGCTGTCCAGGGCGAGGTGGACGCCCTCGGCGGCCAGGGCGCGGTGCAGTGCCCGGTCGGGGAGCCGGGTGAGGTGGCCGAGGATGATCCGGTCGGGCCGGACGCCGTGCCGGTCCAGCAGCCGGTTCAGCACCCGGCGCGGGGCGCCGTCGGCTTCGAGGTGAACGGCGATCGGGGCTCCGGTGGCGTGATGGGCCTCGGCGGCGGCGGCCGTCGTCCACCGGGTGTGCCGGGTGGTGGTCCCCGCATCGTCCGCGATCTTGATCAGCCCGGCCCTCACCCCCTCCGGGGCGCCGGACAGGGCGGTGGTGAGCTCGGCGACGAAACGTTCCGCGAGGCCGGCGTACGGACCAGGGCGCTCGGCCGCACTGACGCCGGGTTCAGCGGGTTCGGGGAAGCAGCCCGGCGCGTAGTGGACCGCCTGGTGCGCGCCGGTGGCGGCGACGACGTGCACGCCGGTCGCCCGGGACAGTGCGGCGAGGAAGTCCGCGCCGCGGCCCAGACCGGACGGGGTCCACTGGACGAGGGTGCGGCCACCTGCGGCGGCGTAGGCGCGCAGGACCTCCCCGGCGGCGGCCGGGTCGTCCAGTTCCTGACCGGGGAGCAGCGGGCTGCGGATGAAGAGGTGGTCGTGGGAGTCGGTGACGCCGAGCCCGGTGGGGTCCAGGTCGCCGAGCACGGTGCGGACGGTACGGCTCATGCCCCGGCCTCGGCTGCCTCGGTGGCCTCTGCTGTCTTGGTGGACTCAGCTGCCTCGGTGGACTCAGCGGCCTCGGTCACCTCGGCGAAGGTCGCGGTGGCGACCCGCAGGCCTGCCAGTGCCTTGGGAAGGCCCACGTACGGGGCGAGGTGGACCATCACCTCGGTGATCTCCGCCTCCGTCAGGCCGATCCGCCGGCTGTAGCGGACGTGGTCGGCGAGCTGCGGCTCGACACCGCCGAGGGCCGTGAGGGCGGCCAGGTTGGCGACCTGGCGGTCGCGCAGGGCGAGGCCGGGACGCTGGTAGGTGCCGCCGAAGAGGCTGGTGACGATCCAGTCGGGGAAGCCGGGGGCGAGGGCGTCCAGGCCGCCGAGGGTGGCAGCGGCGCCCGGACCCGCGAGGTCGGCGAGCAGGGCGTGCCCGGCCTCGCGGTCGAGCGGGGCCTGGGCGAGGCCGGTGCCGGTACGGGCGGGGGTCGCGGCGCGAGCGGGTGCGGGGGACATCGGGACGGTGGGTCCTTTCACCAGTGGCGGCCGGCCGGCAGCCGGTCGAGTTCGGGGCTGGACAGGTGCAGCACCTGGTAGCGGACGCCGGGCGCGTCCTCAGGCGCCGGGCCGTGCCAGAGGGCGAAGCGGAGCAGTTCCCAGCGGCTCGGGTCGACGGCCACGGCGGCGGTGTGCAGGGCCGGGTGCGCGGGCAGTTCGGCGAGCGCCCGCTCGACGGCCTCGGCCGGGTCGGCGGATTCCGGAAGCCGTACGGTCTCGCGGGTGGCGGAGGTCGGCGGCCCGGCCGCCCCGCGTTCCGCTGCCGACACACCGTGGGCCAGGCCCGCGCCGAGCCAGTGCCGGACGGCCGGGCGCCCGAAGTCGGCGCTCAGGCCGCGGAAGCCCGGGCCCCAGAGGAAGCCGTTCATGCCCTCGGCGGTGCGCCAGAGGTAGAACGGCGCGTACTGGTTCACGGGCGAGCCCTGCCGGCCGCGCTCGCGGACCAGGTAGGCCTTGAGGCCGAGGCCGGGGAACGCGTCGAGCAGGTGACCCTTCTCGGCGACGCGCCTGCGGATGACGTCCATGTCGTAGTCGGCGGGGAGGGTGATCTCGTACTGCATCGCGTGCACGGCGGGGTTCCTCGGCTTCCTCGGGTTCGTTCGGTGAGTTCCTCGGGACCGGCGGGACCTTCAGGACCGGCGGAATCAGCGGGATCAGCGGGACCGGCGGGATCAGCGGGGCAGGCGGCGCGGGTCAGGCCGTACGGTGTGCGGCCAGCAGGCCGAGGGCGCCGCGGACGGCCCGGTCGAAGGGCTCGGCGCTGTCCGCCGCGCGGGCCAGGACGTAGCCGCCCTGGACGACGGCGACCACGGCCGCGGCGGTGTCCGCCGGGTCGAGACCGGGGTCGAACTCGCCGCCCGCCCGGCCTTCGGCGACCAGTTCGGCGATCCGGCCGCGGAGCCAGTCGAAGGTCTCCTCGACGGGCGCGCGCAGGTGCGGGTCGGCGACCACGTCCGGGTCCTGGGCCATCCGGCCGATCCGGCAGCCGCGCAGGACGTCGCGGTCGCGGCGCAGGTACGCGGCGATCCGGTCGTAGGCCGTGCCGGGGGCGGCGAGGTCGGCCTCGGCGACGCCCCGCATCTGCTCGGCGCTGCGGCGCAGGGCGGCGGCGGCGAGGTCGGGCTTGCCGGTGAAGTGGTGGTACATGCTGCCCTGGCCGACCCCGGAGCGCTGCTGGATGGCCTTGGGGCTGGTGCCGACGTAGCCGCGCTCCCAGAGGAGGGCCTGGGTGCTCTCGATGAGGCGGTCCTGGGTGCTCATGCGGATCACTGTACATACCAGTAGGTACAGAAGGCCAGTCCAGGACCCGTCGGCCGCGCCCGATCCGCCGGAAGCCGCCTGGGCCTCCCTGTGGATTGCTCGCCGGCGGAACGATCGAGGGCCGTGCGCCGCCCCCCGGCGGCCACGGCCCCTCGACCGTTCGTCATCCCCCGCACCGCCGAACGGCATTCCGGCGCGACCGGTGGCGCGCGTCACGTCACGGACGGTGCCCGGCGTCACGCCGCGTAGGGGGTCGCACGGCGCACTGCGCGGGCGGGCGGCGGACCGGGGCGGCTACGGCAGCGCGCGACGGACCGCCGGGGCCACCTCGCTCGCGAACAGCTCCAGCTGTTCGCGCTGCGCCCCCTCGGTGAGCGCGTCCACCCCGATGCCGACCACCTCGTTGCCGAAGGCCTCGTGGTACCGGTGGATCTTGTCGATCACCTGCTGCGGACTGCCGACCAGCGCCGACCCGCGCTCCAGCGCGTCCTCCAGCGACGCGAACGGCGAGTTGTTGTGCCGGCCGGACGCCGATTCGAACAGTGCGTTCCAGTACGGGCGGAAGCCCTCGACGGCGTCCTGCGAGCGCTTGGCGACGTACAGTCCGCCGAAGCTCGCACCCACCCGGGCCCGCTTCGGGTCGTGGCCGTAGTGCTCCCAGCGCTCGCGGTAGTGCTCGACCAGCGCCTGGTACTTCTCCAGCGGGTGGAAGGAGTTGGCGGAGAAGAGCGGGTCGCCGTGGCGGGCGGCGAGGTCGGTGGACCGCGTGCTGGTCGCGCTGCCGTGCCACACCGGGATCGGATCCTGGAGCGGGCGCGGCGAGACGGTGGCGTCCCGGAGCGGCGGGCGGGTCGAACCCTCCCAGGTCACCTTCTCCTCGCGCCAGAGCCTGCGCAGCAGCTCGTAGTTCTCGGCGAGCGCCTCCCACTGGCGCTCCTCGGGCAGGCCGAACAGCCCGAAGTGGCGCGGGTCGTTGCCCTTGCCGACGATCAACTCAAGCCGACCGCCGGAGAGTTGGTCGAGCATCGCGTAGTCCTCGGCGACCCGGACCGGGTCCAGGATGCTGAGCACCGTCACCGTGGTGAACAGCCGGATGGTGGAGGTGCGGGCGGCGATGGCGCTCAGCAGCACGGGCGGGGCCGGCGAGAGGAACGGCTCGCCGTGCCGCTCCCCCACGCCGTAGCCGTCGTAGCCGAGCTGCTCGGCGAGGACCGCCTGGTCGATGACGTTGTGCAGCTTCTGCTGCGGGGTGTACCGGACGCCGGTGACCGGGTCCGGGGCGTTGACGACGAGGGACGAGACGGTGAACCGCACGGCGGTCTCCTTGGCGCTCGGGACGGGCTCGGGCTGAGGACGGGCTGGGGACGGACCGGGGACGGACCGGGGACGGACCCGGGCTGGGCCGGGATGGAAGCCCGGGGGCCGGTGAGCCGCGGGGAGCGCAGGCGGATGGTGCGGGATCTCGGCGCCGCGCCCTCGCGGGCAGCACCGGCGGATTCGCCGACGGGTCGGGCGAGCGGGGCCGGACGGGCCTGGGGGTGCCCGGCGGGGCCGGGTCGGCGTGGAGCCGGACGGCGGACCGGGCAGGCAGACAGGCAGGTGGCAGGTCGCTCGGGCGGTGTCAGCGCTCGGTGCTGCGGTGGCGGCGACAACAGCGGCGGGCTCCTGCGGCGGCGGTCACGGTCCGGACAGCCATCACGTCTCCCCCTCGCCTCGCGCGCACACGATCCTCCGTGAGCATAGGCACCGGCCGGGAGCGGGGCAAGGCATGATCCGACCCGGGTGGCTGGCAGGATGTCCGGCATGAGCTACCTCGCCGCGGACGACCGCTATGACTCGATGACCTACCGGAAGGCCGGCCGCAGCGGCGTCCGGCTGCCCGCCGTCTCGCTCGGGCTCTGGCACAACTTCGGTGACGCCCAGCCGCTGGAGGTGCAGCGGGCGGTGCTGCGCCGGGCCTTCGACCGGGGAGTCACCCACTTCGACCTCGCGAATAACTACGGCCCGCCGTACGGCAGCGCCGAGCGCAACTTCGGCTACCTGTTCGCCCAGGACTTCCGGCCGTACCGGGACGAGCTGTTCATCGCCACCAAGGCCGGCTGGGACATGTGGCCCGGCCCGTACGGCGACGGCGGCAGCCGCAAGTACCTGCTGGCCAGCCTCGACCAGTCGCTGGACCGGATGGGGCTGGACTACGTCGACGTCTTCTACTCGCACCGGTACGACCCGGAGACCCCGATCGAGGAGACGATGGGGGCGCTGGACAGCGCGGTGCGCTCGGGCAAGGCGCTGTACGCCGCCATCTCCAACTACCCGGCGGAGCAGCACCGGGAGGCCGTGGCGATCCTGCGTGAGCTGGGGACGCCGGTGCTGATGAACCAGTCGGCGTACTCGATCCTCAACCGGTACGTGGAGGACGGCGGCGTGCTGGAGGCGGTGGGCGACACCCAGACCAGTCTGATCGCCTACTCTCCGCTGGCCCAAGGACTGCTGACCGACCGCTACCTGACCGGAGAGGTGCCGGTGGGCTCGCGGATGTCGGTCGGGAAGTTCCTCACCGAGGAGGCGCTCACCGGGCCGAAGCTGGAGCAGCTGCGGGCGCTGAACAAGGTCGCCGAGGGCCGCGGGCAGACGCTGGCGCAGCTGGCGCTGTGCTGGGTGCTGCGGGACCCGCGGGTGGTCTCGGTGATCATCGGCGCGAGCAGCGTCGCCCAGCTGGACCAGAACCTCGACGCGCTGGCGGGCGGCCCGCTGACGGCGGCGGAGCTGGCGGAGATCGACCGGCTGAGCCACTGAGCGGGGCTGGGCTAGGCAGACGGGGCCGGAGGCTCCGGCGGACGGATGACCGCTGACGACCGACAGATGACAGCTGACAGATTTCGAAATCTGTCAGCTGTCATCTGTTACCTGTTTTCTGTCGGCTGAAAGCTGTCAGCCGTTGCCCCTCCGCCCGCCGACCCGTCAGGGCCGCTTGATGCCCAGGGCAGGCAGAACCGTTTCTGCAACCCGGTGAGCTTCTTCCAGCAGCGGGTTGCCCGAGAGGATGAAGGTGTCGACGCCCAGCGCCTCGAACTCCTGCAACCGCTCGATCACCTGGGCCGTCGAGCCGACCACCGCCGTTCCGGGGCCTGGACGGAACAGGCTCATCCCCGGCCAGAGGTTGGGGTAGGCCTCCAGCTCCCGGGCCCGCGCAGGCACCTTGCCGCCGTGCTGACGGAACTGCCGCTGCCAGCCGACCCCGTCCTCCCCCTTCGCCTCACCCAGCTGACGCGCGTAGGTGGCCTCGCTGGTGACATCCAGCAGCCGGTCGGCGGCGGCCCAGGCCTCGTCCTCGGTGTCGCGGACGATCAGGTGCAGCCGCAGCCCGATCCGCAGGGTCCGGCCGTGGGCGGCGGCCCGCTCGCGGACCAGGTCCAGCTTCTGCTTGAGCAGGTGCGGCGGCTCGCCCCAGGTCAGGTAGACGTCCACGTGCTCGGCCGCCATCTCGATGCCGGCCGCCGAGCTGCCGCCGAACCAGAGCGGGATGCCGCCCGGCTGCACCGGGGGCAGCTCGCGCAGGCTCCCACCGGCGTTCTTCAGGTCGTAGAACTCGCCCTTGTGGTCGAAGACTTCACCCGCCGTGAGGCGCTTGACGATCGACCAGTACTCGCCGCTGAGCCGGTAGCGGTCGTCGTGCTCGACGTCCAGGCCGTACTCACGCAGCTGCGCGGTCGAACCGTTCACCACGTTGAAGCGCAGCCGGCCGCCGTGCAGGTGGTCGAAGCTGAGCGCCATCTTGGCCAGCAGCGTGGGCGAGACGAGCCCCGGGTGGACGGCCAGCAGCGGCTTGAAGGCCGGAGTGGTGCCGGCCGCGAGCGCGCTACCGAGGGCCCAGACGTCGTACCGGTCCGTCGCGAGCAGGGCGCCGGTGAATCCCAGCCTCTCGACGCTGCCCGCCAGTTGCTGGAGGTAGCGGAGGTCCACCGGGCGACGCCCGGCCGGCTCCCAGGGATAGTGGCCCTCGCGCGGGATGATGTACCAGAGGACTTCGGAGGCCACGGTCAGACCGCCTTGGCGAGGGCGGCGGCCACCGGGGCCTCCAGGGCCGGGAGGTGGGCGTCGGCGACGGTCAGCGCGCGGTCGATGAAGCCCACGCCGTGGAAGATGTCCGCGGCCTCCTGCTGCTCGGCGATGAACCCAGCGGTGGCGGGCTCCAGTTGCCAGGGCAGGGCGGCCAAAGCGGACTCCCAGTCGACGGCCGCGCCGCCCAGCTCCTCGGCGGCGATCGCGGCGGCCTCCGCCGGGTTGGCGGCCGCCCAGGCGTCCGCCCGGCGCAGCGCGGTGGCGATCGCCGCGACCACCTCGGGGCGCCCGGTCGCGAAGTCCCGGCGGGTGAAGAACACCGAGCGGTCGGTGATGACGTCACCGGTACGGATCAGCTCGCGGAACTCCCCGCCGCGGCGGGCGGCGGCGAGTTCGGCGCCCTGGGCGATCCAGCCGGCGATCTCGCCGTCGCGCAGCCGCCCGGCCTGGTCCTCGCCCGCCGCCGGGCGCGCCGGGGTGACGTCGCCACCGTACGAGAGTCCCTGGGCGTGCAGGGCCTTGGCGAGCAGGTGGGTCTGCCAGGAGCCGACGGCGAGGACGACGGTGCCGCCCTTGAGGTCCGCAACCGTCCGGACCGGACCGGCGGCGGACACCAGCAGGGCGCCGTGGTCCGGGCGGGGCGCGGAGACCGCCGCGTAGACCAGGTCGTGGCCGGCCGCCTGGGCGGTGATCGGCGGGGTGGAACCGGTGCCGCCGAAGTCGATGACGCCCTCGGCGAGCAGCGTGCCGGTGCGGGTGCCGTCGGTGTAGTGGTGGAAGGCGCCGCTCTCGCCGAGCGGGGCCAGCTCCTCGTCCAGGTACGGGAGCCGGGCGAGGTAGTAGAGCGAGGGGTTGCTGGCGTGGACGCCGAGGGTGACGGTCATCTGGTCAACTCCGGTGGTGCGGTCGCGGTTTGTCGGAAGTCAGGAGAAAACAGGGGATTCAGGAGGTTCAGGGGCTCACGGACCGGGCGTCAGTGGACGCCGAGGTCGGCGAGCAGTCGGCGCCGCAGGTCGGCGAAGGCGGGATCGGCCGGGTCCCGCGGGTGCTCGACGGCGACGGTCTCGTCCCGGGCGAGCAGGCCGTCACGCAGCACCACGACCCGGTCGGCGAGCCGGACAGCCTCGTCCACGTCGTGGGTGACCAGCAGCACCGCCGGACGGTGGCGGCGCACCAGGTCACCGACGAGGTCCTGCATGCGCAGCCGGGTGAGTGCGTCCAGGGCGGCGAACGGTTCGTCGAGCAGCAGGAGTTGAGGCTCCCGGACGAGCGCCCTGGCGAGCGCGACGCGCTGCGCCTCACCGCCCGAGAGGGTGGCCGGCCAGGCCTGCGCGTGACGGTCCAGGCCGACCTCGGCGAGCGCCTTCAACCCGGTCTCCCGGGTCGCGGCGCCGCGCGGCAGGCCGACGGTGACGTTGGCCAGCACCCGCTTGGACGGCACCAGCCGGGGCTCCTGGAACACCACGGTACGGACCGGCGGGACGAGCACGGTGCCCTCGTCGGCCCGGTCGAGTGCGCCGAGGATGCGCAGCAGCGTGGTCTTGCCGGTGCCGCTGGCGCCCAGCAGGGCGACGAACTCGCCGCGGGCGATGGAGAGGTCGACGCCGTCGAGCACGGCCCGGGTGCCGAACACCCGGCGCAGACCGCGCAGGTGGACGGCGGGCACCGCCTCCGCGGACGCCGAGGAGGAGGAAGAGGAGGAGGAAGAGGAGGAGCGAACGGAGGCAGCGGAGGAGAGCGTGGCGGCGGTGGAGACGTCGGCGGTCATCGGGCCGCTCCCTGGACGGCCTGGCGCCACGGCATCAGCACGCGCTCCAGGAGCCGGACGATGCCGTCCGCCGCGAGACCGAGCAGACCGTAGATCAGGATGCAGACGGCGAGCACGTCGGTGCGTGAGTAGTTCTGCGCCTGGGCCATCAAGTACCCGATCCCTTCGGTGGAGTTGATCTCCTCGGCGGCGATCAGGGCGATCACGCTGAGCGTCATCGACAGCCGCAGCCCGGACAGCAGCGAGGGCAGCGCGCCGGGCAGCACGACCGTGCGCACGATCGCCCAGCGGCCGAGGCCGAAGCTGCGCATCGCCTCGACCAGCTTGCGGTCGGTGCTGCGGACTCCACCGGAGGCGGAGACGTACATCGGGAAGCTGGTGGCGACCCCGATCAGGGCGACCTTGGCGGTCTCGGTGATGCCGAACCACACCATGAACAGCGGGACCAGGGCCAGGAACGGGACGGTGCGCAGGATCTGGATCGCCGAGTCGAGCAACTCCTCGCCGAGGCGGGTGAATCCGGTGATGACGCCGAGCACCAGTCCGGTGGTCGCGCCGAAGAACAGGCCGAGCCCGGCACGGGTGAGGGAGACGGACAGGGCGTCGGTCAGCTGGCCGTTCCCCCACAACTCCCCCACGGCCTGGGCGACCTGGGTGGGCGAGGCGAGGACGTCCTGGGTGAGCGCTCCGGTGGCGGAGGCGAGGGCCCAGCCGCCGAGCAGAGCGAGCGGACCGATGGTGCGCAGGGTCACGGCGATCGCCCGGGGGCGGGGCCGGTGCCGCCTGCTCTGCGGGGCGACCAGGCCGGCGTCGAGCGCGGCCCGGGTGTCGTCGGGCGTGGACTTCACGGCTGCGGTGGTCACTTGGCGCCGTCCGCGAGCTTGTCGATGTCGATCAGGTACGGCTTGACGTCCACCAGCTGCTTGGTGACCTTCTGGTCGGCGAAGAACTGGGCGACCGTCCCGAAGCGGGCGGTGTCGGCGTCGGAGATCGCGTCGGCCGGGGTGCCCTGCTTGCTGACGTTCACCGCGATGTCCTTCTCGGCGGGGGTGACGGCGGTCGGGCCGGCGTCGGTGAAGACGTTGAGGTAGGCGGCCGGGTCGGCCTTCTCCTTCTCGCCGTTCTCGCGCAGGTAGGCGTAGAAGGCCTTGACCACCTCGGGGTGCTTGTCGGCGAAGCCGTTGCGCACGGCCCAGACGGCGTAGTTGTCGGATCCCACTTCCTGACCGTTGACCAGGAAGTGCGCGCCCGCGTTGGCGATGGCGGGAGTCGAGAAGGTGTTCCAGGTCGCCCAGGCGTCCACCTGCCCGGAGTTGAAGACGCCGGAGGTCTGGTCGGCGCGCAGGTAGACCCGCTCCACCTTGTCGGCCGGGACGCCGTTCTTCGCCAGTGCCTTCAGCAGCAGGTACTCGCTGGTGCCGCCCTGGGAGACGGCGACCTTCCTGCCGACCAGGTCCTGGACGGTCCTGATGGGCGAGTCGTTCTTCACCAGGATCCCCTCGCCGACGCCGTCGGGCGCGGTCCGGGCGAACAGCTTGAAGCCGGGCTTCTGGGCCAGCGCGGCGACGGCCGAGGTGATCGAGCCCTGGGCGACGTCCAGCTGGTCGGCGGAGAGGGCCTGGGCGGCGGGGGCGAAGGGGCCCGCACTGCCGGTCCAGGCGACCTTGGTGTGGACGGCGGCCAGGGCCCGGTCCAGCGATCCGTCCTTCTTGCCGCGGGCGAGGAAGCCGTTGTTGCCGGGGTCGGGCAGGCGGAGCACCACGTCGGCCTTGCCGTCGGCCCCGCCACCGGCGGAGGCCTTGGCCCCGTCGGCGGACGAGCCGCAGGCGGCCAGAGCGGTGGAGGCGAGCAGCGCGGTGGCGGCGAGGACGAGGCGGGGGGTCTTCACGGGGTCTCCAAGTGAGTGACAGATGACAGCCGACAGATGACAGCTGACAACTTTCAAAATCTGTCGTCTGAAATCTGTTGTCCGAAGGCGGTCATCGGAAGTCTGTGATCCGAACGGCGTCGAAGCCGGCATGCGCTCGCCGGGCCCGCAGCAGCTCACGGGCCGCGCGGAGCGGCTCCGGGTCGGCCCACGCCCGGACGTCCACCGGCGAGGCCAGGAACCCCTGCTCGCCAAGGAATCGTTCCTGCAACGCCAGCAGCTCCAGCCGCTCCGTCGACAGGTCCAGATGCAGGGTGCGGTGACTGCCCGGCGCGTAGGCCCCGGCGACGCCCTCGGCTCCGGCGCCGGTCTCGGCCCGCAGGATCCGGACCACCTCCTCCGGGCGTTCCGCCGCCCAGTCCGCCGCCTCCAGCAGCACGGCGAGGAAGCGGACGACCAGCTCGGGCTGCTCGTCCAGCAACCGCTGGTGAACGGTGACCGGCCGGGGCGTCCCGTTGTTGACCCGGGTCCGGCGGTCCGGCGCCGCGTCCAGCTCGACGGCCACCTCCGCGCCGATCCGGCGGGCCGCCTCGACGGCGAGCGCCCCCTTCACGTACACCGCGTCCACCCGGCCGTCCCGCAGCGCGGCCAGCTCGGCGGACCACTGGCCGCCGCCCGGGACACCGGGGACGTCCACCGGCTCGGCGTCCGCCAGGGTGAGGCCCGCGAGTCCGAGGGCGCCGCGGAAGCCGGCCAGCGCCATCGCCCGCCAGAAGTCGATGCCGATGTCATGATGCGGGATCGCCAGCCGCAGCCCGCGCAGCTGCCCCGGCTCGGTGACACCACTGCCGGCCCGGACCAGCACCACCTGGCGCTCCTCGATCCAGGTGAGCCCGATCAGCCGGGTCTCCTCGCCGCGCGAACGGGCCCACAGGGCCGGGACGTTGCCGCCCTCCCGGAACAGGCCGGTCAGCGCGTGGGTGTAGTGGTGGTCCGCGGCCACCTCGGGCGGAGCGTCCTGGAGCGAGCGGACCGCGATGCCGTCGCCGGCGAACTCGCGGGCTAGCCATCCCTGGTCGGCGGCGATCCCGGTCGCGGTGGGCACCGGGCAGCGGGTGAACCAGAGGGTGTCGGGAAGCGTGGAATCGTCTCGGGTGCGACTGGACAACGGAGTTGGTCCTCTTCAGGGGCTCCGGCGACGGCCGGAGGCGGCTTGGGAACGATGACCGCACGATGACCATCAGGCCTGGCGCACAAGGGAGTTGTACGCAACGATGCGGGGAGTGGACAGGCGGCGCGGGAGGCGTCGGTCAGCGACGACACGTACAGGAGGGGAGACACCGGTGGGACGTCACGGTGCTTCTCCTTCCGTAGAGTCGTGGCATGCGCCGCCTGGGCCGACTGGCCGTCCGGCGCGATGTCAGGAGCGTTCCACGGCAGGCGAGCCGAAGGCAAGCCATTGCCACATGGTGGGATCAGTTGTTCATCAATGCCATTCCATTGCAACGTCGTCGACACATTCCCGCAGCACCGGCTGCCCTACGCTGAGACCGCCCCCGGCCGCCCGGCGGGAGTTCCGAACCGAAACGCGAGGTGCCATGGCCGAGGCCGCCACCGCCGTCCAGAGTCCGCCGGCCGGTGCGCAGGCCGTCCAGCGCGCGCTCGGGCTGCTGCACTGCTTCCACGACAACGGCCCCGACCTGAGCGCCTCGGACCTGGCCCGCCGGATGGGCCTGTCGGTCTCCACCACGCACCGGCTGGCCCGCACGCTGGTCAGCGCCGGATTCCTGGAGCAGAACGAGCGGACCGCGCGCTACCGGCTCGGCCCGGCCGTCGCCGAACTCGGCCAACTCACCTTCCACCAGCGCGGACTGCACCTCGCCGGACCGGAGCTGGAGCTGCTCTCCCGGCGCACGAAGGCGACCGCCGACCTGGCGATCCGCAGCGGTGGGCACGCGGTGATCCTGGTCGGCGGCTCGGTCCGGCCGGACACGGGGCTGGGCCTGCGCCGCCCGCTGCACTCCACGGCTCTCGGCAAGGTCCTGCTGGCCTGGCCCCGCCCGGGCGAGACGACACTGCCCGCGCTCGGCCAACTGCCGTCCTTCACCGACCGCACCATCACCGAACCCGCGCTCCTGAAGGAGGAGTTGGAGAGGGTCAGGGCGGTCGGCTACGCGCTCAACGACGGCGAGTCGGCCGCCGGGGTGCGCACGGTGGCCGTGCCCGTCCTGGATGGTGCCGGGCAGGCCAGGTTCGCCCTGGCGGCCCGCTCGACGCCGGCACACCTCACCGACGACCGACTGGACTGGTTCCTCGGCCACGCCCGCACCTGCGCCGACGCCCTCGCCGTCCTCCTGCTGCCGCCGGAGCAACGCATCTGACGATTCGTCAAGAACAAGGAAAGAAGCAGCGGCCCGCCCGCCCGGGGAGGGAACGGGCGGTCCGCTGCTTCGTCCGACCGGCGACGGCCTGCCGTCAGACCGTGGCCGGGGTGTACTTGTAGCCGACCCGGCGGACCGTCACGATGGTGTCCCGGTAGGCCGGTCCGAGCTTGCGGCGCAGCCTGGCGACGTGCACGTCGACCGTCCGCCCGTCCCCGACGTGGCCGTAGCCCCAGACCGCGGAGACCAGGTGGTCCCGGGTGTGCACCCGCTGCGGGTGCTCGGTGAGGTGGGCCAGCAGCTCGAACTCCAGATAGGTGAGGTCGAGCAGCCGCCCGTCGACGTAGGCGTTGCGCCGCTCGGTGTCGACGGCGATGCCCCGCCCGGCCGGGCGGACCGGACGGACGCCCGCCACCGCCTGGGCGCCGGGCCCGCCGGACGCGGGGTACCCGCCGGGGACCACGGGGGCCCCGGCCGCGACGCCGATCTGAAGCCCCGGCAGGCCCGGGCCCCCCGCCGCCTGACCCTCGGCCGGCACCAGCACCAGGTACCCGACCATCGGACTGCCGTTCACGCCGCCGAACTGCGTGCCGTACTGGGCGAGCAGACCCTGCGGCAGCACGCCCTGCGGCAGGGTCGCGACGACGGCCGCGCCCTCGGGCAGCGCGGCGAGCAGCGCCTGGGGCACCTGCGGGCCGACGGAGCCCGGCTGCGGGGCGGGCAGCACCGGACGGGAAGGACCGGCATGAGGCGAACCGGCCTGGGCCGGACCGATCTGGGCGAGGCCGGCCTGGGCGAGGCCGTTCTGGGGTGGCCGGGCCGCCGCCCCCGGCCATCGGTCGGACACCGACACCGGAGCGACGGACGGTCCCGCGGCCCCGGGTGCGCCGGGACCGACCGGCGCGGTGGAGGGGACGACGGAGACCGGCGGAACAGCCGAGACCGGCGGGACGGAGCGGACCGCGCGCAGGTGCGGGGTCGCGGTGGGCAGGGGCAGGGTGGCCGTGGAAGAAGAAGACATGGTGTGCCGCTCATTTCGCGCGTGACGGACGGGGTGGAGTCGTCTGCGCGTCGACCGGGCGTACTGCCTGGGCTGGACCGGACCGAACCGGATCAGCGGGCGGAGAGCCGGGACGCGCTGGGCGAGCCGGGACACGTCTGATCGAACAGGTGCGGCTGCCGGGACGGCCAGAACGGCTCAAGGTCGAAGCGACCCTGCCGGCTGTCCACGGCGCGGTTCCCGCACCGGTTCCACCGCCCGGTCAGTCCGCCCGCGCGCATCGCGGTGGCCGCACCGGTGGTTCGGGTACGGCCTGCGATGCCGGGAACGGTGCTGGGGCAGACGATGTTCACTGGTGATCTCTCCGCTGGGCGGGTCCGGTTGGTCGGCCGCGGGCACGCCGGACGGGCGGTCCGCTACGGCCTGGTCGACGGGTGTCGGCGGTGCGTCGGGCGGCGGGCCGGGTGGGCCGAAGCTGCCGGGGGACGTACCGGGAAGGGCAGGCCGGTCAGCGACAACACGCGCTACAGACCAGCGCGTGGTCGATGTAGCGGCGGATGGTGAGCCCCGGACCGGCGGCACCGGGGACGGTGGAACCGGGCACGAGGGAGCCGGACACGGCGGTGGTGATGCGTCGTCGGCCGACGGTCATCCTGCTGCCCTCCCCCTTCGTTCTCCCCGCGGCGGCGCGCCGCTGCGGGCACCCGCCGGCGATGCCTCGCCGGTTCACCGAAGGCCGTCCGCCGGTCGGCAACGCCCTTGTGAACGGGGCGTTTCCGGCGCTCCCGACGGCATGGCCGGGCGGCCTTCGTCCACAGAGCCTTCCACGGCCGGGCCGGTCTAGGCAACCTTCCGAGCAACGAGCGTCCGGGATGCGGACGGCCGAATGAGACGACGGGCGGAACGGGCAGGTCGGCACGGCCTCGAAGCCCCGCCCCCGGACGGCGACCGGTCCTCATCCGTCGGCCCGCCCGCGGCCGGCGCGCCCAGCCCTCAGGCTCCGAGCGGGGCGCGGTGCCGGCGGGCGGCGGCGTGCTCGACCAGCGCGACGAGCAGGTCCTTGCCGTCCTGCCGCAGCCGCGCGTCACACAGCAGCACCGGGATGTCCGGGTCGAGGTCGAGCGCGTCACGCACCTCGTCCGGTGTGAACCGCTCGCTGCCCTCGAAGCAGTTCACCGCCACCACGAACGGGATGCCGCGCTGCTCGAAGAAGTCGACCGAGGGGAAGCAGTCGGCCAGCCGCCGGGTGTCCGCGAGCACCAGGGCGCCGAGCGCGCCACGGGCCAGCTCGTCCCAGACGAACCAGAACCGGTCCTGCCCCGGGGTGCCGAACAGGTAGAGCGCGAGGCCCGGCCGAAGGTCGATCCGGCCGAAGTCCATCGCGACGGTGGTCGTGCGCTTGGTCTCCACGCCCGAGGTGTCGTCCACCGGACGGCCCAGCTCGCTGAGCTCCTCCTCGGTGCGCAGCGGCCGGATCTCACTGACCGAGCCGACCAGGGTGGTCTTGCCCGCTCCGAAGCCGCCCGCGACCAGGATCTTCACCGCGACGGCCGGACCGCCGCGCCAGCGCGGGTCGTCGGCGTTCGGCCGGTGCGGCCCGGCGCCACCGGGGCGGGGCGCGGCACTGTCGAGGCGGGGCCCGGTGTCGTCGCGACGGGTCTCGGTCCCGTCCGGACGGAGCTGGGGGTCAGAGCGCACGGAGTCCATTGATCACGTCTCGCAGCAGGCGCTCGTCCGGCAGCTCGGCGAGCGGAACGGGTCGGGTGACGCTGATCAGGTCGGCGTCGTAGAGGTCACCGAGCAGCACCCGCACCACGCTGACCGGCAGGTCGGTGTACGAGCCGAGTTCGGCGACGGACAGCGGCTCGCGGCGGCACAGGGTGAGCAGCGTCTGGTGCTCCGGGTCGAGGACGTGCGCGGGCACGGCCCCCGCGTCCGGCCCGGGTTCGACGGCGGTGACCAGCGAGATCAGGTCGAACAGCCCCTCCTCGACCGGCCGGGTGCGGCCGCGGGTCATCGAGTAGAGCCGGACCACCGGGCCCGCCTCGTCGTCGAACCAGCGGTCGTCGACCGGGGTGCGCGGTCGGAACAAGTCGACCTCGGGATCGTCCGGGGCCGTCTGCCCGTCCTGCGCCGACGCCCCGGGACCGTCCGGGAACCCGGCGGACCCGGCGGGCCCACCGGCCCCGGACACCGCCTGGGCACCGGACGCCCCGCCGACACCGGACGGCCCGGCCGTGCCCAGCGGCACGGCCGGGCCCACCGGCACCTGGGGACCGTCCGGCGGCTCCGGGCCGGCCGGCACATCCGCCTTCGGATCCGCCATCGGACCGCTCATCTCACCGGCGGGGCGGTTTCGGTGCGCGGCTCGGCGGCCATGTGCTCGCCGACCCGCTTGACCAGCAGCGCCATCTCGTAGGCGATCTGGCCGATGTCCGCCTCGGCCTCGCTCAGCACGGCCAGGCAGCTGCCGTCGCCGGCGGCCGTGATGAACAGGAACGCCTCGTCCAGCTCCACCATGGTCTGCCGGACGCCACCGACCTTGAAGTGCCCGCCGGCGCCCTTCGCCAGGCTGTGGAACCCGGCGGCGACGGCGGCCAGGTGCTCGGCGTCCTCGCGGTCGAGGTCACGGGAGGCGCCGGTGGCCAGGCCGTCGTTGGAGAGGATCACCGCGTGCCGCAGGGCGGCGATGCGCCCCACCAGGTCGTCCAGGAGCCAGTTGAGGTCCCCTGACGACTGCATCGACGTGGTCATGAATCAGTTCCTTCCGCTGGAGCGGGTGGTGCGGGTGGTGCATGTGGTGCTGGTGGTTCGGGTACGACGGGTGGCACGGGTGGCACGGGCGCGCCGGTGTCCTGGCTCCGGCGCACCGGCTGCCCGGGTGGCAGCCGACGGACGAGCGGCGCCCGGCCGGTGTCCTGCGGCGCCGGCAGCGCCGCCGGGGCGGGTGCCGGGCTGATCGCCCGCCGGGACCGGTCGGGCGGCTGCCAGGCCGGTACGGCCGAGGGCCGTCCGTTCCCCCGTCCGGCACGATCGTCCGATGCGCCGGGACGATCCGTCAACGGAGCACCGGAGCGGTCCGCGGGGGCGCCCGTACGGTCCACGGGGGCCGTGCCACCGCGCCCCCGGGTGAAGCCGCGCTGGAACGAGGCGAAGGTGGCCCGGGCCTCCTCCGGCGAGCGTTCCCGGACGTCCCTGCTCTCCCCGCCGTCGTGGGTGCCCCGATCGTCCCGGACGGGTCCGGCCGGCTCTCCCCCGGCTCCGCCTCCGGTGCGGAACCGTTCCTTCAGTTGTTCCGTGAGCTGCTCCCTGAGCTGCGGAGCGAGGTTCGCCTGCCGCACCCGACGGGGCAGCCCGCCCGCCGTCCTGGGCGCGGTGTCCACGGGCGGAACCACGGCCGAGTCGCTCCGCGCGGCGGCCCCCGACACCTCCGACGCCCCGGAAACACCCGAAACACCGGAAACACCGGCGGCCGCGACCGCCGCCTCGGCGGCGGCCACCGCGACGTCCTCCCGCCGGTGCCGCCCCGTCCCCGGCGCGTCCTCGGCGTCCGCCACGGGCGCGGGGACCAGCACCGGCCCGCCCTTCACCCGCGA
>NZ_MSJQ01000235.1 GCF_014596515.1 Streptomyces sp. CBMA156 | reverse complement strand
CCGCCAGGCCTGGCAGGCGGCGGCCACTGCTGCTCGTCGCCGCCGACAGCACCACACCCGGCCGGTGGCAGGCGCTGTCGACCCTCGCCGGCGCCGTGGCCGCCCTCGACCCGGACCTGCGCAGAGCCCTGCGCGGCGCCCGCACGCGGGACGACGGCTGGACCGGCCTGGAGACGGCACTGCCCCTGCCGCCCGGAGCCCGTGAACAGCAGGCCCGGGTGGTCTGCGCGTGGGCGGATGCGACCGTGGTCGAGGAGATGCGGGAGAGCGCCGAGCGTGCGGAAGCCGCCGGGGGCCTGCGGGCGGACACCCTCTCGCCCACCGGCCTTCGGCTGAGCCGCTGGCAGGCCGCGCGCCGGCGCGCCTCCACGCCCGTGTCCACTGCCAGGCCGGGCGCGCAGCACCGGGAACCAGGACACGGTCCCCGTGCCGGCCCCGCTGACCAGGCGGCGAGAAGCCAGACGCCACGCCCCCACCCCTTCACCTCTGAGTATCCAGCTGCGGCCCACGCCCGACCCCCAGGAATCCCGTGAACCACGCCGTCACCTCCGATCCCGCACCGCGCACCGCGGCGCACCTGCTCGCCGAGGCCCTGCCCCGCGGCCAGGCCTCCCTCGACTGGGCCGCCGAGTTGTGCGGGCCGGGCACCGTGCGCAGCATCGCGGCCACCCGGCAGACCTCGCCCGCCACCGTCCGACGCGAGATGGCGGCCCTGATGGAGCGCTGCGGCACGCTCCTGCGCCCCCAGGTCGCCGCCCAGTACGCCGCGGCCGGCCTCGTCCCCGCCGACCGCCTGCCGCGCGAGGTGGAGGATCCCTGGAACCTGGACCACGTGGACCGGGCTCTGCTGCGGCTGCTCGCCCGCCTGCCCCACCCCGCCATCGCCGCCGAACTCGCCCTCACCCAGGCCACCGTGGGGCAACGCGCGGCGCGCCTACGGCGTCGGCTGAACGTGGCGACCGATCACGAGGCGACCGCGCTCGCCGCGAGCCGGGACCTGGTGCGCCCGGGCGACGCCCGCCCCGGTCTGCCGCTGCCCGGCCCGTCCGTCCCCGGGCCGCTCGCCCCGGCCGTCGCGGCGGTCCTCACCGCCCTGGCCCTCGCACCGGCCGCGGCGGCGCAGATCCCGCGCCCCGAGCAGCACACCGTGGCCGCCGCCGTGGCCCACGCCCTCGCCGGCCACGGCTCACGCGTGCTGGTGATCGCCGCCGACGGCCCGGCGTGGGACAGCGCGATGGACACCTGGACCCGCGCCCGCGCCCACGAAGGCGCCGTGGTGGGCCTGTTGTCGCGTCCCCGCAGCGTTCCGGCCCCGCAGGACGACGGTCAGCGGGCCCTGGCCTGGACACCGCGTGGCCTGGTCGACCTGGCCGGCACCCGGCAGCCGGCCACCGTCGTGGTCACACCTCAGGCCCTGGACACGCTGACCGAGCTGCACCGCGCCGCCGGCGACCGGCCCCTCGCCCCGTGGGACCTGATCGTCACCGCCTCCTCCGGGCCGGAACACTTGGGGGCGCCGCACGACGGCCAGGGGCTGCCCACCGCGGCCCGCCTCACCCTCACCTCCACCCATCCGCGTCGTCTCCCCCGGCAGGCCGGCCCCGTAGTGGTACGGCGCAGCGCGTTACTCGCCGCGCAGCAAGGCCTGATGCGCGGTCACCGGCTGCTGGCCGTCCCCCACGCGGGCGCCGCCGGGACTCCGGACAGCCTGGCGGCCCTGATCCTGGAGGTGGCCCGCCGTCACGGGCTGCGGCGCGTGCAGGTGGTGTGCGCCTCCGCGCCGGCGTGCCGTCGGCTGACGGAGGCCGTCGGCAGGGCCGCCCGGGCCCTGCCCGCATGGCTGCGCCCGGCGTCCCTGTGGACCGGCACACTCACCCCCACCCTGCCCGCCGGGAGGCGGGACGACGTGGTGTGGCAGTTCGCCCAGGGCCACGAGGACCTGCTGGTGCTGGCCGCCCACGGTCCGCACCGGGCCACCGGCGCGGACGCCCTGCTGGTCGCCGCCCCGTACGACGAACACACGGCGGGCGAGGCCGTCGAATGGGCCCTGGAGACCCGCGGGCGGCACGACGGCCTGCGCACGCTCGTCGTCCTGGTACCCCTCGCCGCCGACGGCACCGGCCGCACCGGGACCGAGGCGCTCGTGCGGGCGTGCGCCGCCCTGGACCCCGCTCTCGTCGACCGCGCCGCACAGCACCCGGCCACATCCCGGTGGCCGTGGATCGAAGGGGGACCGTACCTGGACACCGGGCAGCACCGGCATCTCGACGCAGCAGCCCGGGCCCTGACCGCGGGACAGGCGTCGTGAGCGCCGACCGGGACCCCGACGACGTCCAGGAGCCCGCCCTGCTGGTGCCGAGCGGGCCGGTCGTCGCCGGGCTGCGCCTGGCCGCGCTGCGCGAGGCGGGCAACCTCACCCTGCGGGAAACCGCCGGCGCGGCGAAGATCACCCTGCGGCAGCTCGCCGCCGTCGAAGCCGGCCGGGCGCCGGCCCCGCCGGCGCAGCGGCTGAGCCGGCTGCTGCGTGCGCTCGGCGCCGCGCAGGACCTGCCGGTCCTGGACACCCTCATCCGCCGGACCTGGACCGAGAGCACCGTCGACGACCAGACAGGCTGGGCCGGCCGCCTGGAGAGCGTCCTGTCGCAGGCCACCGCGTGGCGGACGGCAGGCGGCGGCATCATGCCAGCGGGCGTCAGGACCGCCGCCTACCACCACGCCCTCACCGCCGGCCCGGACCCGGACACAGGTGAGGCCGGGGACGAGGCCGTGTTCACGCGGCTCGCGACGACGGCACCGCCCGTACGCGTCCAGGTGTACCTCGACGAGCAGGTCCTCGACCGGGCCTGCGGCGGCCCGGCAGCCGCCGCCGCACAGTTCGACCACCTCGCGGAGCTGACCCGGCACGGCTGGGTGACGGTGGCCCTCGTCCCGGCCGTCGCCTCCCCCGGCGGCCCCGCGCTGATCCACCTCACCACCGCGGCCGGGCCGCTCGTCGTCGAGGCGGATCCAACCGGCGTCCGCTACCACACCGGAACGACGGCGCACCGCGCGATCGACACCGTCGACTCGGTCCACCACCGCGCGGGCCGGACGAACGACGCCCCCGCGTACCTGCGCGTCGCGGCCCAGTGGATGCGCGCCCGCACCACCACCCCCGCGGGGGCGACACCGTGACCGAGGCCGACACCCTGACCGTTCCCGCCGCCGGGCCACACCACGCCGTCACCACCGCCCGCGCCGCCGGCCTCCGCACGATCAGGCCCCACCCCGGCTCCCGGGGACCTGCCTGCGGGCCGAACGAAGGGCCACCGACCTGCGGCTGCGCCAGACCGCGTCCTCGATCGGCGCCACCGCCCGGAACCTGGCCGCCATCGAGCCCGGCCACCATGGCCGTGCAGTTCGGCGTGCCGGGTCTGGCCGACCAGCCCGACCCCCTCATGCGCCTGCGCGAGGAGCAGGTGATCGGCCATCGGCCGGCCACCCGGCCCGGACACCGAACCCGTCGAACTCCACCGGCTCGACGGCTCGAGGCACACGCTGCCGGCCGAGGTCACGACGAACGGCGCCATCTGCCGCGGCGGGGAGGCCGCCACCGCGCGCAGTCGCCTCACAGACGCCCGCCTCGCCCGATCCCGGCCCTGCTCCACGAGCCGGGTCCTGCTGTCCCAGGTCAGCACGCACCTGGCCACGACCCCCTGACCACACCCCCGGCTCCACATCCCTGGCCGGTCACCACCCTTGCGAACGGACGCCTTCCCTTGAGCACCATGACCATGCCCCGCTCCGCGACCAGAGCCGCCACTGCCCTCGAAGACCTCGTGCCACTGGGCGACACCCGCACCGCTGTACTGCTGTCCACCTCCGGCGTCGTCGAGTGGGGCTGCGACACCCTCGACGGCAGCGCCCACTTCGCGGCGCTGCTCGGCGGCCCCGAGCACGGACACTGGACGCTCGCACCCCAGGGCACCGGTCGGGCAACGCGCAGCGCCTGGGACGGCGACGCGCTCGTTTTGGTCCAGGAGTGGGACACCGACGACGGCAGCGTGCGGGTGACGTCGTTCATGCCGCCCCAGCCCGCGGGCTCTCGCCTCAGCCGCCTCCACCAGATCGTCGAGGGTCTGACCGGCACTGTCGCGATGGCCTCGCACTACGCGCCGGCATTCGGGTACGGACGCCTGCCCGGTCACGTGCGGTGGGTGGCCCGCCAGGGCGGCACGGACGCCCTGGCGCTGACCGCCGGGTCCGTCACGCTGCTGCTCGACGGCCCCGGGCACGAGCCGGCCGCCGCCCCCGGGCGCGGATGGAGCGCGGAGTTCACCGTCGCTGCGGGGGAGCAGCACCCGCTGACCCTGACCGTCGGCGGATCCGGCACCACGGCATGGCCCGCCCCGACGCCGAGCGTCGACCTGACCGCCACCCGCCGGGACTGGAAGTCCTGGGCCTCCCATCTGACCTACCAGGGCCCCTACCGGGAGGCGGTCCTGCGCGCCGCCGCACTGCTGCGGCTGCTGACGGTCCGCGAAACCGGCGCGGTGGCCGCGGCCCTGACCACCTCCGTGCCGGAGTGGATCGGCGGCGCCCGCAACTGGGACTACCGCTACTGCTGGCTGCGCGACTCCGCGCTCACCGTCGAGGCACTGGTGCGCCTGGGCTTCCTGGAGGAGGCCGCGCGGTGGCGGCAGTGGCTGGTGCGGGCAGTCGGCGGTGACCTGGAACAGGCCGCCATCATGTACACGCTCGACGGCGGCCGTGACCTGACGGAACGAGAGCTGGACTGGCTGCCCGGGTACGCGGGCTCCACGCCGGTGCGGGTCGGCAACGGCGCAGCCGGACAGGCGCAGCACGACGTCTACGGGGAGCTGATCCAGGCGCTCGTGGCCTGTGAGCGAGCCGGGATGCCGGCGGACCCCGACGTGGATGCGCTGATGGTCGCCCTCGGCGAGCGGATCTGCACGGTGTGGCGGCTGGAGGACGCCGGGATCTGGGAAGTCCGCGGCCCCTGGCGCCACTTCGTCCACAGCAAACTGCTGTGCTGGCAGGGCCTGGACCTGCTGGTCGGCTGGGCCAGCGACCGGGCCGCGGCCGGTGTGCCCGTCACCGCCCCCGACGCGGTCGGGCGGTGGACGCAGGCGCGCGAGGCGATCAAGGCATCCGTGTGCCGGAACGGCTACAGCGAGCAGGCCGGTGTGTTCACCCAGTACTACGGCGGGCGTGAACTGGACGCCGCCGTCCTGCTGATGGCGCCGGCCGGAGTCCTGCCCCCGGACGACAAGCGGCTGGTCTCCACTGTAGAGGCCGTCATGCGGGACCTGGTCGACGCCAACGGGTTCGTCCGCCGTTACCGGCCGCGCCCGGACGGCGCGGTCGACGGCCTGACCGACGACGAGGGTGCCTTCATCGCCTGCAGCTTCCACGCGGTCGAGGCCCTCGCGGCGCTCGGCCACACCCGGGAGGCCCGCACCCTGTTCGAACGCCTGCTGGCCCTTCGGACCCCGCACGGGGTGCTGTCGGAGATGTGGGACGCCGACCGTCAGCAGCTCACCGGGAACCTCCCTCAGGGCTTCTCCTTGTGGGCGCTGGTCTCCGCAGCGCTCGCCCTGGACCCCACGGCACCCAGCCCGCTGGTCCGCGTCCCCCGCCACCGGCGCCCCCTGGACGCGGAGGCTTCCGCATGACGCCCCCGGCCCCCGCCACCACGGCCGGCACACCGGACCGCACCACAGTGGACCAGGTCATCGAGGGCCTCCTCACCCAGGCCAGGTCCTGCCGCGTCACCGACTACTTCATCGGCGGCTCCGACTCCTTCCGGGTCGACCGCGCCACCGCACTCGCGTTCATGAGGCTGGTCTCCAACGCACCCGATCTCGCCTTCCACGCCAGGGCGTTCACTGAGCACAGCGTCGGCGCCCTCGTCCGCGAGCACGGCATCCGCCAGTTCGTCGACCTCGGCTGCGGCCTGCCCCTGCACAGCCGCCGCAACGTCCACGAGATCGCGCAGGCCATCGCCGCCGACAGCACGACGGTCTACGTCGACAACGACCCCCTGGTCCTCAATCACGCCCGCCTCTACCTGCGCACCGACCAGACGGCGGTCGTCGAAGCCGACCTCGCCGACGGGCTGCACCCGATCCTCGAACACCCGAAGGCCCGGGCGCTCCTCGACCCGGACCGGCCGGTCGCGGTCCTGCTGTGCTCCACCCTGGAGACGCTGCCCGACGAGGCACTGCCCGCCGCGCTGCTGGCCGACCTGCCCTCCCTCATGCCCGCCGGCAGCTTCGTCGTGCTCACCCACCTGGCGAGCGCCGACGAACATGCCGCCGACCGGGCCTCGGCCCTCATGCGACAGCAGATCCTGGGCGGCTGGGGACGTATCCGCTCCCACAACGAGGTGGCGGCGCTCGTGGCCGGCCTGTCCCTCCTGGAACCGGGCCTGACCGACCTGAGCACCCTGCCCCCGCCCGCACCCGCGGTCCGCACGGCCCTGCGCGAAACCGGCCCAAGCCCGGTCACCGTGCTGGGCGCCGTCGCCCGCCTCGATCCGTCACCCGCCACGCGACGGCGCGCCGCCGCTCGCGCGTTCGGCGCCCACAACGCCGCGCAGCTGGGCTATGCCGCCGTCGCCACCGGCACCGTCCAGCTCGACGCGATCCACCCCGCATGCCCCCGCCTGACCCTGCCCGATGCCCTCATCAAGACCGCGCCCCCCGCCGGAGACCCCCGATGAGCACTGCCAGAATCCCCGCGCTGTCCGCCTCACCGGCCACGCACGCCGAGCTGCTGCTGACCGACCTGCGGGGCCGAGTGCTGCTCGCCCCCGGTCCGGACGGCACGGACCCGGACCTGCCGCGAGGTCCCGTGCCGCCCGGTGAGGCGCCCTACGCGGCCGCCCGGCGAGGCGCCGAAGCCGTGACCGGACTGGCCCATCTGCTCCCCGGACGGCTGCTCGCCATGGACTGGCACCCCGCCGGCGCCCAGACCCTCGTCACCTACGACCACCCGCCCCTGACCGACGCCCAGACCGGCACGCTTGACGACGGCCGCCGCGGCGCACCGCTCCTGGTCGCCCCCGCCGATCTCGCGGCCCACGCACCGGGCGCCGCCAGGCGCATCCTGGCTCTACTTCACGCCCGGGTCGAAGGCCGCACAGCCGAACTCGTCCAGGGCAGCCTGCGCCACCCCGGTGTGCTGGACGTGCACGGGGTGCTCGCCCGCACCCGGGCCCCCGTCCCTGCCTCGTGGGAGCGGGACGGCCGCGGCGGCGAGGCGGAGGCCGGGACGGAGGTCCACGGCTGGCTCTGGCACACGGCCGGCCTCGTCCTGCTCTGCCACGACCTGGAGACCGGTCAGACCGCGTTGCCCGGCGGCCCCCTCGAGCCCGGCGAGGCGGACGTCCCGGAAGCGGCCCTGCGCCGCGTGTGCGCCGGCGGCGTCCACGCCTTCGTCAAGGGCGTCACGGTCATCGGCCGCCGCGGCGCCGGCGTCCGCGCAGTCGGCTTCCTGCCCGGGCCCGCTCTCGCGATGGCGCCCGGCTCGCGGATCCAGCGGCTGCTGGTGACCCCCGAGCAGGTCCTGGACCTGTGCGCGGGCCAGGTCTGCCGCAGGGAACTGGAGGAGGCGTGCCGGACGGTCGACCTGCCCGGGGCCGCGCAACTGCCCGACCGCCGGCCCGTCGTCGCCGTGCCCGCCGAAGGGATGCCCTGGTGACCATCGACCCGGGAGAGGGCGCGGAGCGCGCCGTGGCGGACGGGCCGGGCCTCGTGAACCGCCTGCGATGGGCCGTCAACGGCCTGATGATCGACCTGAGTGACGGTCTGACCGCGTCGCCCGGAGCCGTCCTGTGACCGTCACGGCCGCCCGGCCCTCCGGTGGCTACGTGTACCGCGAACAGCTCCCGCCGACGACCGGACGCCGATCAGGGTACACGCTCCTCGCCAGGGCGCGTCCCGCCCGCCCCGGGCCTCGCATCGCCATCGCGGCGCCGCTCCTGCAGGCAGAATCCCTGACCGTCGCGCTGCGCCTCCACGGCTGGATCGCCGGCCCGGCCCGGCCCGGCGACCGGGCCGACGTCCTGGTACTCGCCGTCGACGGCCAGACATCGTGCGAGGCACGGATCCAGCACCTGAAGCGGGCGCTGCCGGCGGCTGCGGCCCTCGCCGTCGGACCGCACGACGGCACGGTGGCCTTCGGTGCCCTGCTGGCGGGGGCGGACGGATATCTGCCCCACGACGCGGGCGTGGACGAGGCCCACGAAGCGCTCACGCTGCTCCTGTCCGGCCATGCGGCGATCGGCTCCGCTCTGCTGCACCAGGCGCTGGAGGCGGCTGACAGCCGTCCCGGGGCAGACGAGGGCACGCGGTTCGCCGTCCTGCTCACCAAACGGGAACGGCAGGCGCTGCAAGGCGCGGCCGACGGGCTGGACACCGACGGCATCTCCCGGCGTCTCGGTATCAGCCCGACCACGACCCGCAGCCACATCCAGCGGGTCATCACCAAACTCGATGCCGACAGCCGCCCGCACGCGGTCGCGATCGCCCGCCGACACCGTCTCCTGAACCCCGACTCCTCCCCGCCTCTTGAAGGGCCCCGCCCATGACCGCCACACCCGCCGAACGTCCGGACGTCTCGGTGCCCTGCGCCTTCCGCATGGCGGACTCCTGGACCTCCGGCACCGCCAGCTTCGCGCCGGACCGCCTCGCCGCGCAGGCCATCGAGGCCGCTGTACCCGGCACCGCCCGCGCGTCCCTCGCGGGCGCCGACTTCGAGTTCCGGGTGCTGGAGCATCTCGCCGACGCGGGCATCACGCAGGTCCTGCACCTGGGACACGGATACCCCTACGCCCCGGCGATCCGGGGCGTCCTCGGTTGGGAGACGGTCCAGCAGCACAACGCCGGTGCTCCCGTGGTGCTGGTCTGCACGGACCGGACCGTCTACACCCGGACCGAGATGCTGGTGCACGCCGACGCGCCGGTCGTGACCCTGTTCCGGGAGCAGCTGGGTCCGGAGATCCTCGACGATCCGAGGGTGCGGGATGTCATCGATCTCGCGCAGCCGGTCGCGGTGCTGCTCACCGGCCTCCATCACCAGCATCCCGCACCCGACCTGTCGGCGCTCGTGGGGGGTATCACCGCCTGTATGGCGCCGGGGAGCTTGCTGGCGTTGTCCCACCTGGCCGCACCCGCCCGTCGGCACCGCAGGCGGCTGACCCGGCTGATGCACGAGGCTACGGACGGCCGCTGGGGCAGGGTCCGCGCGCCCGGCGACCTGGCCAAGGCGTTGCTGGGCTTGGAGAGGGTCGGTCCCCGGCCCGGGGACGTCACCGCGTGGTCGGCGGTCGGACGTACCCTGCCCACCCACGCGAACCTTCCCATGGCGGGCCCGGCCCCGGCGGTCTTCGAGTACGGGGCCCTGGTCCGCGTCCGGGCCTGGGCCTGATGCCCGCCGTGCGTCCTGCCCGTGCCCCACTGACCTGCGCACCATCGGTCGCCGCACCGAGCGGCCAGCACGTCGAAGGAACCGTCCGTGAAGAGGCCCTGTCCATGAGCAGAATGCACGCCGGAACCTGTACCTGGGACAACCAGATACCGAACGG
This sequence comes from Streptomyces sp. CBMA156, assembly GCF_014596515.1. Lineage (GTDB taxonomy): Bacteria > Actinomycetota > Actinomycetes > Streptomycetales > Streptomycetaceae > Kitasatospora. The sequence goes on along the minus strand of NZ_MSJQ01000235.1, from coordinate 25,631 downwards.
GCTGAGGATGACCAATCGCCTCGCCGGTCAGGAACTGAACCACTCCGCCGACCAGGTCTTGGCCGACGAGCTCTCCGGACTCGTGGACGGCGTGCGCGCCGCCGTATGCGACGCCGTCGAGTTCAAGGTCGAGGTCGCCAGGGCGGCCGTGGACAGGGGAATCCGGCAGATTGTCGACCTCGGCTGCGGGGTTCCCCAAAACCCCTATCTGTACAGGACCGTGCAGTCCCACGATCCCGACGCGCTGGTGGTGTCCGTGGAGCACGACGAGTGGGCGCTCGCATATGCCCGGACCTCACTCGACGTCAGCGATCGCACCCCGGTGATCGCGGCGTCGTACCTCTGCGCTGACGTACTCGACCACCCGGATCTGCGCTGCCGTGTCACCTGGGAACGGCCGGTGTGCGCGCTCCTCGTCTCTGCCGCGCACACCGCGCCCCTCCACGACCTCGCGGCTCTGGTCTCCGACCTCGTCGGGCGCCTTCCCCGGGGGAGCGTGCTCGCCGTCTCCCAGTGGACGCTCGACGACGAGCTCCTGCGAGGGACCGTCAACGATTTGTTGACCGAGCGCACCCGCGGCCGGTGGGGGCTGGTGCGCAGCAGCGCCGAGATCACCGCCGCGCTCGCCCCGCACCCGCTGCTCGGCCCGCCCAGCCCTGTGGCCGGGCATGCGTGGCCGGCCACAGGGCGGGTCCCGGCACCTGCCGGTGGACAGCGGGCCGCACTGGTCGAGTTCGGCGGCATCATCCACGTTGGCAACCCGCTGCTGCCGGTCGATCACCAGGACATGCCATGACCGCATCCGCACTCCGGTCTGCCGGTTCCAGGAACGCCACCCGCCCGGGGCATGGCACGGCGAGCTCTCACGGACTCCCCGCCGAACAGCCGGACCTGAAGGCCGCGACAGCCCATGAGGGCGCACGCCGCGCACCGTCCGGTGGGTGCCGACCCTCGGCCGTTCCGATGCCGAAATCCTGCGCCGACAAGGAGCACCGTCCACGATGACCAGCACGAACACCGACCCGTCGACCCGGCGCAGAGGCCGGCGACGGCTCACACAGGACGAGGTCGCGGCCCGTCTACGGGCGGCCGGGCTCGAACTCACCAAGCCGTACGAGGGTTCCACCGTTCCCGTGCACGTCCGCCACATGACGTGCGGCCATCACGACCGGGGCCTCCTCGCCGATCTCTCCGTTCTCCGGCGGCCGTGCCGTGTCTGCCACCCGCGCTCCGCCAACCGCAAGGCCCCCACCACGCGGACCTACGACCTGACACCAGACGAAGCCGTCAAACGTCTGAACACCGACGGATGGGAGCCCCTCACCCCCTACCCCGGCTCAACCGACCGACCATGGCGTATGCGGCACCGAACCTGCGGATCGGTCGAACACCACGCCCTACGAGGATTCCTCGGCCACTGCACCAGCTGTGACCCGGCTGCCAGAGCCGCCCAGGCCGAGCTGACCGGCCTCGGCTATACCCCGGTTCACCCCTACCCCAACAGCCGAACCGCGCCCTGGCACGTGCGCCACACAGCGTGCGGCCACATCGTCGCCAAGCCGCTCGACGAACTCACCCACGACAGGTGCCCCGGCTGTGCACCCCGGGGAAACGGCCCTGGCAGCCGCCCCGGGGCTCGGCCGAACAGCCGCGTCCCGCTCAGTGAGACGGCTGCCGTGGACCGGCTGCGAGCCTACGGCTACGAGCCCGCTGAGCCCTACCCCGGCGGCGTCACCCTCGCCTGGAGAGTCCGGCACATCGCGTGCGGCCACGTCTGCGTCCGAACACTGGACAAACTGCGTGCGGCCCACCGTTCCAACCGTGCCCGCAGAGAACAGGGCATCGAGAAGAAGGAAACTCTCTGCCCCGGCTGCCGGACCGCGGCCAGGACGACCACCGTTGACACCTCCGGCAGGCGCGCCTCGGTCGGTCGGCCCCGCCTCGACCACTCCGTCGTCGAGGACCGCCTCCGCGCCGCCGGCTACGAGCTCCTCCACCCGTTCGAGACGACCCGGATACCGGTCCGGGTCCGCCGCAAGGCCTGCGGACACACGGCCACCGCCAGACTCTTCCTCCTTCTCAGAGGAACACGCCCGTGTGCCGGCTGCGCCCCCTCCGCCGTCCGGACCCCGGTCAACGCCGAGGACGCCATACAACGCATCCGGGCCGCGGGCTACACGCCGATGCAGCCCTACCCCGGTAGTACCGAGAAGCCGTGGTCCATGCGGCATCTGGCCTGTGGGACGGTCGTCAGCCGGCCACTCAAGGCGGCTGCGGGCTGTGCGCACTGCCGTGTGAAGGAAGCGGTGGAAGTGATGCGTGCGGCCGGCCTGGAGCCGCTGGAGCCATACCCGGGCGTCACCATCAGGCCGTGGCGCTGCCGCTGCGGCGGGTGCGGAAGCGTCGTCACACCGAACCTGCGCAACGTGCGCCGCACCGGAAAAGGCTGCCGTCCGTGCGGCTACGAACGGCGCGACCGGGCCCGCAGGGACACGAAGCAGGTGGACCTTCCGGCGACGTCATGCCGGGCATCGTGACCTCGCCGATGACCAGCCCGCGCTACGGCATCCCAGGCCCGGACACGTGCCCTTGCCGGTCCGGTCGGCAGCCGCCGCACTCGCCGGACGTACCGCCCGGCTCGCGGTCGGGCCCCTCCCACTGCGGAACCTCACAGGGCCGGCCACGACCGAACAACGACAGCACCGAGTGAAAGCAGACCGTGAATGAGCACCACCACGACCAACGTGATCGGAGTGCCGGGTGCCAACTCCGGCCCCGCGCTCGAGGTTCCACAGCCGGCCGATTCATGGATGGCATCCCCGCCCCCTGAGGGTGCTCTGCGTGCCGACCAGATCGAGGCCGCCACGGCCATCGTGCGCGTGCTGGAGGACGAGGACCGCACCATCCTGACGAAGGCGTGCGGGACCGGGAAGACACGCACGCCCCGGCTGGCGCGGCCGGACAGTCGCGTCGTCCTGCTGCTCAACGAGACCCTGCTCCACGCCTGCGCCCAAGCTGGCACACAGCCATGGAGCGGACAGCTGCAGCACCTCACCGCGCTGGCTGAGGGCACCGGGTTGAGGGTTCGCATCGTTCCCCTGTGCAGCAGCCAGAGGATCCTCGTCGACCGCGTCGGCCTTCGCCTCGGCCGACGCCGGACCGTCACTGTCACCCCGAGCGGCGCCGAGACGTTCTACGAGGACCTGGCCGACGATCGCCTGACGGCGCAAGGCCGGGTGGCACTGGGCCACCGGGCGAGCCTGGACCTCCTGCGATGGGCCGCCGCAGGAATGCTGGAGTCACCGTGGTGACGCGTATTCGGCCCAGGTGCTGGGACATCTCGGCGCAAGGTGTGTCCGGCAGCGTGCTGAGGGACGGGACAGTACCTCGGTCACCGGCCGCTACCCTCCAGTGTCCCTTGCCCGGCTGGTGTTCGCAGTCGGCATGCGCGAGGAGTCGGTCCTCTGTGGGTCCGGCGTCTGGGCTGCACTATCACGCGTACCAACAGGCCGGGGCGCTTCGTCAGCCCCGCTCTCGTTCCTGCCCATTCGCCCACAGTGGCTGACACGACGAGGTGACTCATGTCTGCGAGGGATCAAGGTGCAACCGCACCGCCGTCCACCAGGGTCGACGACGGTCAAGCCACAGGCTCGTCCACTGCCCGGCATGGTGGTTCGTCGAAGCTCCACAAGGTGAACACCGCCCTGGGAAGCCTGATCGCGGCGGCTGATGTGAAACGGGCGTGGCTCGCGCGCGAGATCAACAGGCTGTCCCAGAACGATAGCAAGCCCACCGCCTACACCCATACCCATGTGCAGCGCTGGCTCGACGGGGCAAAGCCTGGCGAAATGACCTCCAAGCGGATTGTTCGGTTGCTTGGCGAACGTTTGAACCGGGTTGTCACTCTTGAGGATGCTGGGTTCGGGGAGTTGGCGCCGCTCGACCCCGCGGTCGGGTTGGATTTCCCCCGCGACCGTGAGACCGCTCTCGGGAACGCCATCACCTGCTGGAGGACCGTGCACCGCCGTGATGTCCTGCGCCTGCCCAGTGCCGCACCCGCCGTCCTCGGCGCGGCGACCATGCGGTGGATGGCAGTCCCAGCCGACGTCCCCGCCCCGCGTCACGGAGAACGGCGCGTCGGCAGGACCGACGTCGAGGAGGTGTGGGCGGCCGCTGCTCAGGCTCAGCTTGTGGACTCCCGGTATGGGGGTGGCGACTGGCGCGACAGCAACGTCCTGGTCTGCCTGCGGTCGGCGGCGCCGCTGCTGGCCGGCAACTACTCCGCCGAGACCGGGCAGGCGCTGCACAGCGCCGTCGCTGAGCTGTCGCGGGTCGTAGGTTGGGCGGCCATGGACGCGGGGCACCACGGCGCGGCTGACCGGCTGCTGATCCAGGCCCTGCGCCTGGCCCGGTCCGCCGGCGATGTGGGGCTGGGCAGCTATGTGCTGGCCACGCTTGCGCTGAAGACGTTCCTGGCCGGCTGGCCGTCGCAGGCCGCGGACATGGCGGAGGCGGCATACGAGCGGGGCAAGGGCCACGCCGCGCCTCGGGTGTTGGCGTTCTGCAAGCTTGCCTTGGCCAGGGCGTTGGCCAAGGACGGCGATGGTGTGGGCGCCGCCGCCGCGCTGGTTCGCTGCGAGAACCTGCTGTCCGGTATCCACCAAGGTACCTACGACCCCTCGTGGATCTCGTACATGACCCCTGAGCGGCTGGCCACCGACAGCGTCGAGGTGCACAGGGACCTCGGGCTCACGGCAGCGGCCCGGCGCTGGGCCGAGCGCGCCGGTGCGATGCCGGTGGGCCGCTACACGCGCGCGGTCGGCATCCGTCATGCTGTCCTCGGCAGCACGCATGCGATCGACCGGGACCTCGAGCAGGCGGTGACCGTTGGCTACCGGGCACTGGACATCCTCGCCGGGGTGCGATCTTCGAGGGCACACAGCTACCTCCATGACCTGGTCGGCAGGCTCGACCCATGGAGTGGTGATCCGCGGGTGCGTGAACTTGCACACCAGGTCGGTTCCGGCCTCCCACCGTCGGCTTGAGTCGCTGAGCGCCCGGGGGGATGTCACCTCCGGGCGGCGGATGCTGGTGAAGAGGCGGCCGGGAAGCGTTCAGGTGAGGACCCCGGTCCGGCGTGCGAAGTCGCGCACGCCGGCCGCGGGCATCGCTGTGTAGAGCAGTTCGGACGTGAGCGCCTGCAGTGCGGGTCGGCGGGCCTCCTCGGGGGCGACTCGGTCGACGAACCGCAGTGCGGCCAAAGTCCGCTGCTGGTCGCCGAGGCGCATCCACATGCGGGCGGTGTCGGTGCCCCAGCGCGCCTGGCGCTCCGCCGTGGGCAGAGCAGCCGGGTTGATCCGCGTCGCGTGGGGGACGGCCTGGTCCGGCTCGCCGAGCACCGTGTGCACGCCGACCCGGTACAGGTCGACCTGGGTCGGCGTAGCTTCCACAGTGAACAGCCGCTGCCGGGGGAGGCCGACCGGCAGCCGGTCGACGGCCTCGGCGGCTCCTGTCAGCAGGTCGTGGGCGCTGCCGGCGTCGTGGGCGCATGCCGCGGTGTAGGCGGCGGTCATCCATAGGCTGGCCGCGACGGCCCGCGCGGCGGGGCCGTGGTCGTCGAGGTCGCGGGCCGTGCGCTCAAGGAGCGCGACGGCCGCACCAGGACGGCCGGCACGGCGCATGGTGATGGCGAGGACGCGGACAGCCTCGCCGATGACGACCGGGTCTCCGCTCTGGCGAGCGGCCTGTACGGCCCTGTCGGCCGTGGCCCAGGCGAGGTCCGAGTGGTGCTTCGCCGCCAACTCCGTGGCCAGGACGTAGCCTCGCGCGGCAAGGGTGTGGGCCCGCTCGCGGGCGCCGCCGCTGGAGGAGTCTCGGTGGGCCTCGGCGGTCGCGATCAGGCCCGGCAGGGCGGCGCCGAGATCCCGGTAGTGCGAGGCGGTGAATTGCGCCCGGGTCGCGGCGAGCAGCCGGTCCAACTGCGGGAGCGAGGTTCCGGACACGGGCGCAGGCGGCGTGTAGAGGAGTCCTACCAGGTTGTCGGCCGGGTCGGCGGAACCGGCCTGCGCCGAGCCTGCCGCCGCGGCCTGTGGGACCGCCAGGGAAGCGGTCGCGGCGACGCCAAGCAGCAGCAAGTTCCGACGGCGCATGGGATCCTCCGGGTCCGACGTCCTGGTCGCCACGATAGCGCCGGAAGTGGCCCCGGATGGCTGTTGTGGCCTCAACGCCGCTGCCGAGACCTCGAGTTTGTACGCACCGAGGTCGATCTCCAGTACGTCCTCGAAACGCAGGAGCGAGTGGGGCGACGGCCGCATCTCACCGTTCTCGATCCTGCTCACCGCCGAAGCCGAGTAGCCGGTTTCCTTTCCCAGCTGGGCCTGCGTCATCCGCCTGGCAGCGCGAGCGCCGCGGATGACCGCTCCGAGATCACGGCTTCCTTTGGATGAAGTAGCCATTCGACTCCCCAACTCGCCTCACCTGTAAGGGTAGTGGGGTTGGCTTCCCCAGCCGGTTCACAGGATGTGCGGATCCCGCACGCCGTGTGCGGGTCATGGCCGAAGGGCTTCCCCGCCGCACACGGCTGCGGTGTGCTGAATCCCGCGCCCGGTGGGCCGAACATCGAGCAGACATGACGCGAACATGCCCAATATGTCGAAAAGTGCCCCCCTGAAAGTGCCTTCCGCCGTCCTGCGATGTGGTGTCTCCTGGGTCTCCACCCGGAACGCTCGCCCGCAGGTAGCCGCCACACGCCGCCGGCCTACATCCAGTGCGATCCAGCCTTCCCGGACCGCCACAGCCCCGCCCTGCGCGCCGCCACTTCTCCCCTCAACAGGACCTCGGTCGGCCCGACGGGCCCCGGGGCGGCGGTCGCCGCATCAGTGTTCTGTACGAAGGAGTGCCACGAGATGATCCCCTTGGATCCGCTGGGTCCCGCGACCGCGACCACGCAATCCGGGTACCGGCTTCCCGTCCCCGCCGAGGTGGGGAACGCCCAGGGCTGGGTGGAGGACGAGGCCGGCCTGCTGCGCGAGGCCGAGCGGTCCCGCCGTCCGGTCGCCCCGTTGACGAAGCGGCACCCGATGGCCGATCTGGGTGACGCCTACCGGATCCAGTGGGCCGGGGTGCAGCAGCGGTTGGGTGGGGGCGCCCGGGTCGTCGGACACAAGGTGGGGCTGACCTCGGCCGCGATGCGTGAGCAGATGGGCATCGACGAGCCGGACTTCGGAGTTCTGCTGGACGACATGGTCGTGCCCATCCGGGGCGAGCTGGCCTTGGATGGGCTGATCAGCCCCCGCATCGAGGCGGAGTTCGCATTCCGGCTCTGCCGGGACCTGGCCGGAGAATCCGTCGGGGTGCGCGAGGCTCGGGCCGCGGTGGGAGAGGTGCTGCTCGCCCTGGAGGTGATCGACACCCGCTACCAGGACTGGAACCTGGCCCTGGTCGACAGCATCGCGGACAACGCGGCGTGCGCCCGGATCGTCGCCGGCCCCGCAGTCCCGTTCCTTCCGGACCTGAACCTGCCGTCCGAGGTGCTGACGGTGACCGTGGACGGGACCGCGGTGGCCTCCGGTGCCGGGAGCGAGATCCTCGACGACCCGATCGAGTCCGTGGCGTGGCTGGCCCGCCGGCTGGCCGCCTTCGGCCTGGGCCTGAAGGCCGGTGAGGTGGTGCTGGCCGGAGCGGTGCACGCCAGCCTCCCGCTGACGCCCGGCCAGGTGAGCGTCTCGTCTGCGCACCTGCCCCCGGTGAGCGTGCAGGTCCGCTGACCCGCCGCGCACCGGCGCCGACTCCGGTCGGCTTCACCTCACCCCAAGGCACCAAGACGAACGGAAGGAGAACCATCGTGGCTGAGCCCACGAGGCGACTGAGGGCCGCGGTCCTCGGGACAGGCAAGATCGGACTGGACCTAGCCGAGAGGATCGGCAAGTCCGGCGTGCTGGAGTGCGCACTGGTCGTCGGCCGCGACCGCTCATCGAGGGGGCTGCGCGAAGCGGCCGCGATGGGGCTGGCGACCGCCGCCGACGGGATCGACTCCCTGGCCCGCAGCGGTGAGCACTTCGACGTGGTCTTCGACGCCTCCCACGCGGCGGCCCATACCGCCCACCAGGTCCAGCTGGCCGCGACCGGCGCCGTGCTGGTCGACCTCACCCCGAGCGGCGCCGGCACCAGGGTGGTGCCGAGTGTCAACGGGACCCGGGCCCTGCCGTCGCGGCACTTCAACCTGATCAGCTGCGGCGGGCAGACGGCGATCCCCGTGCTCCACGCCCTCGCCCAGGTCTGCGGGCCCACCTACATGGAGGTCGTGGCCACGGCCGCCACGGCCAGCACCGGCCGGGGCACGCGCCTGAACATCGACGAGTACATCTCGACGACCCAGGTCGCGGTGCAGGAACTTGCCTGCCAGGCGCCGGTGAAGGCGCTGCTCAACCTGACCCCGGCCGACCCGGCACCGCCGTTTCGCGTGGCGGTCGCGGCGCTCGCGCCCACCGCAGAGACCGACGCAGTGCAGGCCGCGGTGCACGCCGCGGCGGAGCGGGTCCGGGACTACGCGCCCGGCTACGCCGTCACCTCCTGCACCGTCACCGGGCAGCGGATTGACGTGGCCCTGGAAGTCACAGCCCGTTCCGGGCACATCCCGTGGTACGCGGGCAATTTGGACATCATCAACGCGGCCGCGGTGCACATGGCTGAGCAGCACGCCGCCGCCCTGACCCGGTGAGGACCCCCATGACCCAGTTGCTGGACCGCCCGCCCTCCGCACCCGAGGTGGTGCTGCATGATCCGACGCTTCGCGACGGCCACCACGCGGTGCGCCACCAACTGGACGCCGACCAGCTGCGCGCGTACGCCCGCGCGGCCGACCGAGCCGGCGTCCCCGTGGTCGAGGTCGGCCACGGGAACGGCTTGGGGGCCTCCTCTCTCCAGCTCGGCCGGGCCCGGCTCAGCGACGACGAGATGCTCACCGCGGTGCGCGAGGAGCTGCGGAACTCCCGCATGGCGGTGTTCATGGCGCCGGGCTGGGGCACGGGCAAGGATCTGCGCAACGCGGTGAAGCGCGGCGCCGACGTCGTGCGGATCGCCGCGCACTGCTCGCAGGCCGACGTCGCCGAGCGCCACCTCGGCCTCCTGGGCGACCTCGGGGTGGAGGCCCAGGCCGTGCTGCTGATGAGCCACATGGTCAGCCCCGAGATGCTCGCCGAGCAGTGCGCGCTGCTGGTCGCCTACGGCGCACACGCCGTGGGCATCATGGACTCCGCTGGCCACTACCTGCCCGCCGACGTGACCGCGCGGATCACCGCCATCGTGGACGCGGTCGGCGAGGTGCCGGTGATCTTCCACGGCCACAACAACCTGGGGATGGCGGTGGCCAATTCGGTGGCCGCCGTCGAAGCCGGGGCACGGGTCATCGACGGGTGTGCCCGCGGGTTCGGCGCCGGGGCCGGCAACACCCAGCTGGAGGTGCTGGCCGCCGTGCTGGAACGCACGGGTCACCCGACCGGGATCGACCTGTCCGCCCTGCTGAACGCCGCCGACATCGCGCAGGCCCAGCTGATGCCAGCCCCGCCGACCATCGACTCGATCAGCGTGGTGAGCGGACTGGCCGGCGTTTTCAGCGGGTTCAGGCTGCCGGTCCTGGAAGCCTCGCAGGACGCGGGCGTTGACCCTGTCGAGGTGTTCTTCGAGCTCGGCCGACGCCAGGTGATCGCCGGTCAGGAGGACCAGATCCAGGCCGTCGTCCGCGACCTGCAGAAGGCTGCGCCCCGGACACGGGGCGGTGAGTAGTGGTGAGCCCGACCACGCTGCCCGTCAGCGGGGCCTGGATGGTCACCCCGGCCGTGGCCACCGGCCGGTTCCACCGCGCCCGCACCTGCGGCGCCGCCATCACCCTCGTCGACCTTGAGGACTCCGTCGCCCTGCACGACAAGGACACCGCCCGCACGCTGGCCGCCGACTTCTTCACCACCGCCCCATCGGACGGCCCGCTGGCTGGGGTGCGGATGAACTCCCTGCTCACCCGGGACGGAATTCGGGACCTGCTCGCCATGGCCGACTACCCCAGCAGGCCCCCGCTCGTCCTGGTCCCCAAGGTCGAGTCCGCCCGCGACATCGAGATCGCCGCCACCGCCCTGGACCGCGACGGCTATACCCCGCAGATCTGGGCGCTGATCGAGACCCCGCGCGCCATCGAGGACGCGGCCTCGATCCTGCGCGCACCGCGACTGGCCGGCGCGCTGTTCGGCGCGGCGGACTACGCCCTGCTCACCGGCGGCGCCCGGACCTGGGAGGCGTTGCTGCACGCCCGCTCGGTCCTGGCCAACAGCGCCGCGGCCGCCGGCGTGGCGGTGGTCGACTCCCCGTTCTTCGAGCTGGACGACCTGGAGGGCCTTCGGCGCGAGGCCGAGCTGGCCAGGGCGCTCGGCTACGTCGGCAAGACGGCCGTCCACCCCCGCCAGGTGCCCGTCATCACCGAGGCGTTCAGGCCCAGCGAGGAGGAACTGGCCCACGCCCGGGCCATTGTCGCCGCCCGCCGGCGCAGCGGGGCCTCGATCACCTCGGTGGACGGCCAGATGGTCGGCGCGCCGTTCTATGCCGCCGCCGTGGCCCTCGCCGAGCGGGCCGACCAGCACCCGTGACCAGCAACCACACCGCATCCGAAGGAGTACATCTATGACCACCATCACCGCCTTGCAGGGCCTGCGGCCCGTCGGGGAGAACACCGTGCGGGAGAATGTCGGTGTGGGGCTCGACGAGCTCACCGTCGGCCTGGTGATCGAGCACCGGCCCGGACGGACCGTCACCGCCACCGACCACACCCTGATGCTCGCCCTGACCGGCAACCCCGCACCGGTCCACTCCGACACCCAGTTCTGCGCGGCGACCGGCCGCGAGAAGGTGCTGGTGTGCGGGATTGTCACGCTCGGCCTCGTCATCGGCATGACGGTACGCGCCACCAGTGGGCTCACCTCAGCGAACCTCGCGCTGGACGACGTGCGCTTCGAGCACCCCGTCCACGAGGGGGACACCCTCTACGCCACGACCGAGGTACTGGAGGCCCGCCCGTCCACGAGCCGACCCCACGAGGGAGTCGTGACCTGCCGCGCCAACGGCTACAACCAGGACAGCCAGCGGGTCCTCACCTTCACGCGGACCTTCCTCGTCCCCGCCGACGCCGCCACCGTCCGCAGTGCGACCAACTACTAGAAGCCCGAACGCACTTGGCACCGGAACCCCAGCGCGCCCGGCCCCGGGGCCGGGAGCTTGAGCGTCACCTCCCGGCCGCCAGCGCAGTTGGGCTCGTGAAGGCCCTGACGCAACCGAAAAGGAGAGGAAGGAGTATCACTATGGCCGCCTCGACCGTGTCGATCATGGAAGCCGACGACGAGCTGTGGAACGAGTACGACCTCCTTGCCACGCGCGCCTTCGGGCAGCCGGTTCAGGACGTGCGGCTCCTGGGCGCCCACGCGGACCGCCGCGTCGCCGTGCGCGACGGGCGGGTCATCGCCGGGGGCCTGGGCCTGCTGGTTCCACAGTACTTCGGAGGCCAGGCAGTGCCGGCAGCCAGCATGGGCTGCGGCTGCGTGGCGGTCGAAGAGCGCGGCGATCGGCTCGCCGACAAGCTCCTGACCGAGCGGCTCCGCGTACTCCAGGACCAGGGCGCGGTCCTGGCAACCCTGTGGACCGCGTCCAACGGCTACGCCCGCCGCATGGGCTGGGAGGCCCCCGCCCAGGTGTACTCCTACTCCCTGCCCACCGACGCCCTCACCCGCCTGCGCTTCGACGACCCGGGATTCGAGATCACCCAGGGCGCCGGCGAGCAGCTCCACCGACTGCAGGACGACCTGGCCCGACAGTGGAACGGGCCGTGGCAGCGCCCCGCGTGGTGGCAGGACTGGCAGCAACACCAGCACCCCGACGTGACCACCTACCGCTTCAACCCGCCCGGCGGCGAGGTGACCGGGTCGCTGTCGGTGGCCGTCGAGAACCACCCCAGCCAAGGCCGGCAGGTGAGCGTGTACGACATGTGGGCCGCCGACCACCGCACCGGTATCGCGATGCTGGCCTTCCTCGGCCGGTACAACAGCCGCGTGTCCACCGTCGCCTTCCAACGCACCGCCCTGCCGCCCGCACCGCTGCTGGCGAACCTGCTCTACCGGGGCGGCGACCTGTCGGCGCGCTCCTGGCACCCGTGGATGCTGCGCATCCTGGACCTGCGCCGAGCCGTCGAACTACGCGGCTGGCCCGCCGACATCGACCTCGTGCTGCCGCTTTCGGTCGTCACCGACGACGCCACCGCCACCGAGCAGTACACGCTGCGCATCCGCGCCGGCCACGGCGAACTGGCACCCGGCACCCGTGAAGGGCACCTCACACTGACCCGCAGACAGTTCACCCTCTGGTACGCCGGGGGCTACCGCAGCACCGCCGCAGCCACGCTGGCCGGCGTGAACGCGGACCCCGACACCGTGGCCCGGCTCCTCGCGGCCACGGCCGAGCGAGAACCCTGGCTGGCCGACTACTTCTGACCCCGCCCGCCCCATCCCCGCGCAGACCGGCTGTCCCAGCCGACGAGAGCGGAAGGCGCCTCTCGGTAATCCGGCAGGTCCGGCGGTGCACCAGCACCCGCCACCGCTCCATCGTCCGCACCCCGCCCACCCGGCGGGTATCGTCGGTGCACCGCCGCTACCCGCCGCGCAGCGCCCCGGCCGCCGGGCCACCGCTGTACCCACGCGAATCGGAGAGCACCTCACATGACCCGGAACACCCCTATCCCCTCCGACCTGCGGCGGTGGGTCACCGAGAACCTGGCGGGCGGGGACCTGGCCGCCGCCGACGTGTCCTGGCCCAAAGCGAAGTCCCAGGTGTGGCGCGTGAGCGTCGGCGACCGGATCGCCTACGTGAAGATCAGCCCGAGCGCTCCGGGCTATCAGCGCGAGATCACCGGCTACCGGCACGCCGAGCACGCCCTGGACCCCGACGGCGCGCCCCGGCTCCTGGCCGCCGACCCCGGCCTGCAAGCCATCCTGAGCTCGCCCCAGCCCGGCCGCGTCGTACGCGACCTGCCCCTGGACCCCCGCGACGAGCAGCGGGTGTACGAGCTCGCCGGCCGCTCGCTCCGCCTCTGGCACGACGCGTCCGCCCCGGTCCCGGACCGGGACCGGGAGCGCGACGCCATCGGCGCGTCCATGGCGCAGCAGGCCGCAGAGGCCGCCGCGTGCCTGGACAGCGTCGGCGACCAGCTGGACGCCGCCCAGCGCGCGCTGGTGCGGTGCGTGGCCGACGAGCTGCCGCAACTGGCCCGCCAGGTGCCCGCGGTCTACCGGCACGGCGACTTCGCCACCCGCAACTGGCTGTGGGACGACTCGACCGGTGTCCTGGGGCTGATCGACTTCGAGATGGCCGCCCACGGGCTCGCCGTCGAGGAGTACACATGGCTGTACGCCGCGGTGTGGGTGAAGCGCTCCGACCTCAAGAAGGCGTTCTTCGACGGGTACGGCCGCCCGCTGACGGCCGAGGAGGACCGGCTGCTGCGCCTGCTGACCACCCGGCTCGGCGTCTCGTACCTGAACGGCGGCTTCATCAAGAACAACTCCGTCCTCATCGACCGGGGCCGGTTCGTCCTGGCCCGTATGGCCGACCAGGACCAGTAGCCGTCCGAGGGGCCGGCCCGGGCGACGAGTTCGCGCGGCTGTCCGGCCCCGTCCGGCCACTGAGCCAGGCCCATTTCACCGGCGACGCCCGCCCGCTGTCTCCCGAAGGAGACCGGCTGCGGCAGCTGCTCACCGTCCGCCGCAGCTCCTGATGCCCGCGTGACCATCCGGTCAACGACCTCGCCGGCCTGGTGGCGCGGCCCCACCTGGGCCTCGACCGGATAGCCACCCACCGGGCCGTAGTCCGATCGGTGCGCAGCTGGCTCCGCTCCCGCCCACCGTCCCCGGATTCCCGTAACAACCTGGATCAGGAGTTACCCCATGGCCTTGGCTCCCCACCCGTTAGGCCCCACCGCTCCCACCGCCACCGTGTGGAGCGGTCTCCCGAAGCAGCTGCGCTCCGCCGTCGAAGCGGCCTGCGGTCCGGTGCTTACCGCCACCGAGGCGACGGCAGGCAGAACCGCCTGGCGGCGCCTGTCCCTGGAGATCCCCGGAGGCCTGGTGTTCCTCAAGGCCACACCGTTGTCCCACCGCCACTGCCACACCCTGGACACCGAGGCCCGCGTCGCGGCCGCCGTCCGCACGCTCGCGCCCCGCCTGCTGTACCACGGTGCCGCCGCCGACTGGCGGTGGCTGGTCTTCGAACACGTGCAGGGCCGGGCCGCCGACCTGTCCCCGGGCGCGGCAGACCTCGGCGCCGTCGCCCGCGTGCTCCGGCACCTCGCGGTGCTGCCCGCCCCCGACGCCGCCCTGCTACGGGTCGAGGATCGCTGGGAGTACCTGGGAGCCGACCTGGACCTCGGCCTCCTGGCCGGGGACCGACTCGTCCACACCGACCTGAACGCCGGCAACATCCTCATCCGACCGGACGGCACCGCAGTCCTGGTGGACTGGGCGTGGCCCGGGCGCGGCGCCGGATGGCTGAGCGCCGCCTTCCTGCTCGCTCAGCTGATCGACGCCGGCACCAGCCCGGCCGACGCCGAGAACTGGGCCTGGCAGGTACTCCCCGACTGGGCCGCGGCCCCCACCGACGCGGTCGACACCTTCGTCACCGCGCTCACCCGCCGCCGCGCCGCCCAGGCCGCCACCTGTAGCCCCGCCCGCCGTACGGAACGGGAAGGGCAACTGCGCACCGCCACGGCCTGGAACCGATTCCGCTCCCGCTCCTGACCCGCCCTCAGTCCTTCGACCGGCCGCCTGCCGCGCCCCGGTCCCACCCCGCCATGCCGTCGAACGGAGAGCCATGCCCGACACCGCCCCCACCGGTCCCGCCCGCGCTCCCGCGCCAGCCGCGCCGGCGGCCGTGCGGGTGGAGATCGCCGAACTCGAGGACCTGATGCTCCGGGCGTGCGCGGCCGCGGGCGTGCCCGACGGCGCGAGCCGCCAGGTGGTCCAGCACTTCCTCACCGGGGAGCTGCGCGGCAAGCCGTCCCATGGCATCGCCAAGTTCTGCTTCGAGGCCACCCTGTTCGCCGAACGCCAGGCCGAGCCGCTCATCGTGCGGGAGTACGGAGCCCTGGCCGTCGTCGACGCCCGGCGCGAGATCGGCCCGCTCGCCGCCCGCTACGCCGCAGACCTGGCCATCACCCGGGCCCGGGAGTTCGGCGTCGGAGCCGTGGGAACCATCAACGCCCAGCGCTACGGCATCCTCGCCGAGGTCGCCGAGCACGTCGCCGACGCCGGCATGGTCGCCATCGTCACGAACACCTCCCGGCCTGAGGCCACGCCGAGCGGCGGCCGCACTCCCGTACTCGGCGTGAACCCGCTCGCCTACGCCGTCCCCACCCTCGACGGACCTGCATCCGCGGACATGTCCACCACGCTCGCGCCGATGGGCGTGCTCTGGGAAGCCCGCCGCGCCGCCGACGAGCTCCCCGACGGCTGCTTCACCGACGCCAACGGCGAACCGACCACCGACCCCCACCGGGCCCACGCGGCAGTGATCTTCGGCGAGCACCGCGGCTTCGCGCTCTCCCTACTGCTGCAGACCCTCACCGGGAGCCTGTTCGGCTTCCCGATGGGCACCGGCGTCGACTCCACCTGGACCACCGGCTACACGGTCATCGCCCTCGACCCCACCCTCGGCGGCCAGACAGACGGAGCCCCCGCAGCGAACACCCAGCTCCTGGCCGAGATCGCCCGAGGCCGCACCCGCGACGGCCATCCGCTGCGCCTGCCCGGCCGCAGCAGCCGCGAACGCGAGCAGGCGGCTCTGCGCGAAGGCGCCATCGCCCTGCCCGCCACCGTGCACCGCCGCCTGCTCGCCCGGGCCGCCGGCGACCTCACATCCGACTGACCAGCGCGAAGAAGGGCACCCTCATGCAGTTCCACTGGTTCCTGCCGACCGGCGCCGACGGCCGCACCCTGACCACCGGGATGCGCGGCACCCACGGGCCCGGCCACGACACGGCCACCAGCAGAGTCCCGGGCTCCGACCGGCACCGCGCCCCCGACCTGCGCTACCTCACCCAGATCGCGCAAGCCGCCGAACACCTGGGCTTCGACGCGATCCTCACCCCCGCCGGCACGTTCAACGAGGACCCGTGGATCACCTGCGCCGCCCTCGCCCAGACCACTGAGCGCCTCAAGTTCCTGGTTGCGCTGCGCCCTGACGCGATATCGCCGACGCTGGCCGCACAGATGGCCGCGACCTTCCAGGGCCAGTCCCGGGGCCGGCTGCTGCTGAACATCGTCACCGGCGGCGATCCGGCCGAGCAGGCCCGCTTCGGCGACCACCTCGGCAAGGCCGCCCGCTACGCGCGCACCGATGAGTGGCTGACCGTGCTGCGCGGCGCCTGGAGTCCCGAGCCGTTCGACCACTCCGGGGCGCACTACGACGTGCGCGGCGCCGCCGTCTTCTCCCCGCCCGACCCGATGCCGGGCGTGTACTTCGGCGGCTCCTCCGACGAGGCGCTGCCGGTCGCGGTCCGCCACGCCGACGTCCACCTCACCTGGGGCGAGCCGCCCGCCGACGTCGCAGCCAGGCTGGAGCGCATCCGCGAGCTGGCCGCCCATGCGGGGCGCAGCGTCCCGCGGTTCGGGATCCGGTTCCACACAGTGGCCCGCGACACCGCCGCCCAGGCGTGGGCCGCCGCCGAGCGCCTGCTGACTGGGATCGACCCCGAGCATGTGGCCCGGGTGCAGACCACGCTCGCCGGCAGCCAGTCCACCGGGCAGGCCCGCCAGAGCGGGCTGAGCACCGCCTACCGCCACAGCGCGCGGACCTCCGACCTGGAGGTGCACCCGAACGTGTGGGCCGGGGTGGGGCTGCTGCGCGGTGGCGCGGGCACCGCGCTGGTCGGCTCCCATCAGGAGGTCGCCGACCGGATCGCCGAATACGCGGCGCTGGGGATCGAGGAGTTCATCCTGTCCGGGATCCCGCACCTGGAGGAGGCCTACGAGGTCGGCGAGGGCGTCCTGCCGCTGCTCGGCGCCGACCGCGCGGTGGCGGTGGGCCGGTGAACGCCGTCATGAACGTGCTGGTCGTCGGCGTCGGACCGCACACCCGCCTCAACCACCTGCCAGCGCTGGCCGCCGCCCAGGACACGGGCCTGGCAGGAACGGTCACCGGCGTCGACCTGTCCCACAATGCCGCCGCGGTCGAGTACGGCACACCCGACCGGCCGCGGCGCATGCCGGTTGTTGCCGTCGAGCCGTTTCCCGCCTCGCGGCGCGAGCTGCCCGGCGCGGTACGGCGCGCGCTGGAGACCGTGGTGGAGCAGGAGCGGATCGGGGCCGTCGTCGTGGCGACCGAACCGTCCGTGCACCTGCCGTACGCGCTGTGGGCGATCGGGCGGAACCTGCCAGTGCTGCTCGACAAGCCGCTGACCGTGCACCCCGCAGCGTCCACCGATCCGGCGGCGGCGATGGCGATCGCCGACGACTTCGACACCCTGTTGGACGCGTACCGGGCGGGGCGGCAGCGTGATCCGCGGATGGTGGTCAGCGTGCTGAGTCAGCGGCGCTGGCACCCGGCGTTTCGCAGGGTGCGGGAGCTGATCGGCGAGGTCGCCGAGGCGACCAACTGCCCGGTCACCTCCATCCAGTCAAGCCACGGCGACGGCCAGTGGCGGCTGCCGGACGAACTCGTCGACCTGGGCTACCACGGCTTCCGGGACGGCTACGGCAAAGCCGCGCACTCCGGCTACCACCACTTCGACATCGTGCCGTGGTGGCTGGCCGCCGCAGAGCGGCCCGGCAAGGAGCTCGACGAGATCGAGGTCCACGCCGCGTGCACCCGACCGAGCGACTTCCTCGCCCAGCTCACCGCCGCCGACCACGAGCGGTTGCTGCCCGGGTTCGCCGACCGCAACCCCTACACCGCGCAGGATCTGCACCGCCTCGCCGGCTTCGGCGAGGTCGACATGTTCCTGAACGTCGCCTACCGCAGCCACGGCCGAACGCTGGCGTTGGGCAGCCACAGCCTCGCCCACACCACCTTCTCCCAGCGCGGCGACCTCCACCCGGCACTCGGCGGCCTGTACAAGGGCAACGGCCGGATCGGGCAGGAGAGCCACATGGTCCAGCAGGGCCCGTTCCAGGCGCTGCACCTGCACGTCCTGCAGACCCTCCACGCTGATGGGGACGGCGTCGACCGGCGGGCGGCGGGCGGTGCCGACCATATCGAGCTCCACGTCTTCCGCAACGACGGGCTGGGACTGGGGTGGGAGCGGCACCGTGTGCTCGGCTTCGACGACCTCACCTGGGACAGTAGAGGCGAGGTGGTGCTGCCGACGCAGCGCTCGGCGCGCACCTGCGCCGTCACCGACTTCCTCTCCTACCTCGCCGGCCGCATTCCGCGCGCCGAGATGGCCTCTGACCTGGCCGACCACCGGCGCCCGGCCCGCCTGATGGCCGCCGCCTACCTCTCGATGGCCCGCCGCGAGGCCGGCGGCGGGCAGCCCTGCCCCCCGGTCGTCCTCGACTTTCACCCCGCCTCCGCCCCGGTGAGCCATGGTGGCAAGGCCCTCGCCACGCTGGGGGCCGCGTGATGACCGCCCCGCCCGCCGTCCCCGCCGCGCCCGCCCTGGCCCGAGTCCTCGGCCCGCACCTGTTCCCTGTCCTTGAGGCGTGCCGCCCCCACGCCGGACGCCTCACCCACATCGAGGCGTGCACCGGCGGGAACGTCAGCCACGTCTTCCGCGTCCACGGGGAGGCGGGCAGCGCGATCGCCAAGGTCCGCGGCCGCCAGTTCGCCCGGATCGCGATCGACACCGACCCAGCACTCATCGCCCTTGAGCATCGTGCCCTGACGATCTATCACGGTCTGCTGCCCGACATGTTCCCGCAGGTCCTGGCGTTCGTGCCCCAGGCACACGCCATGGTGATGAGCGACATCTTCCCTGACCGACGCACCTGGCGCGAGCATCTGGACGAGCGCGCCGCCACCACCGAGCAGTGCACCCGCCTGGGCACGGCCCTGGCCCGCATCCACCTGGCCACCGCCCACCTTCCGCCGCTGCGCGACGGCGACGGCGACGACCTGTTCCGCACCGAGCACGCCTACGGCTACTGCCTGCGCGCCAGCGGGCACCGCACCCTTGACGAGGTGTGCCGGAGCCTGGACGCCCTGCCCGGCCACCAGCTCGTCCTCGGTGACGCCAGCCCGAAGAACATCAGCCTCGCCGCAGGGCGCACCGCGTTCGTCGACCTCGACAACGTCCACACCGGCACGCCGCTGTTCGATCTCGGCTACCTCCTCGCCCACCTGGTCCTGCACCACCTCACCCGGCCCGAGCACCTGCAGCCGCTCACCACCACATTCCTCGACGCCTACACCCCGGTCAGGCCCTGGCGCAGCGACGACCTCCTCGCGGCCGTGGCGGCCGGGGTGCTGCTCTACCGGCTGGAGGCACGCACCGTCCCCTACCCGCCTACCGCCCCGCCTGCCACGACCGGCCGGATGCGCCACCGGCTGCGCCTGTTGCTGGACGCCGGGCCGTTCACCGTCCCCGACCTGGTGGAGACCGCACGGCAGGTGACAGCGTGAACCGTCCCCTCGCCCCGGCCAGTGACCGGGCGGACCTGGCAGCACTCGCCGAACTGAGCGCCCGCGGCATCCACGTCCCCGGCGTCCCGTCGCTGGCCCGAGACCAGAGCCCGTTCGCCCGCCCCACCCTCGCCTGGACCCGCACCGTCGCCCCGGGCGTCACCCTCACCGCCCGGCCGATCGACCTCAGCGCCGACTGCTTCACCAACGCCTATACCCTCACCGTCGACCTCGGCCGCGCCAGCTGCCGGCCCGTCTCCTCACCCGCCGGCTTCCACCTGCGCCACCTCGTCACCGGCCCCGCCGTCGCCGCGGCCTCCGGCGCCTTCTCCTACATCTCCGACGACCCTGCCTACCAGCCCGCCGAACCCCGCCTCGACCTCGCCGTCGGCGACCGCTGCGCCGTCAGCCTGCCGACGATCACCAAACCCGCCCTGCTCATCCACCAGGGGCGCCCGACGCTGCGCACCCTGGCCGCCACCGGCAGCGTCACCATCGCCGGCCACCCGCACACCTGGACCGGGTCCAAGGAACCCCAACCGCATCGTCACCAGCCGGGCCACCTCAACGTGTTCGGCGCGGCCAACTGCCGCATCCGCTACCGCGACGACCCGCGCACCGGCTTCCGGCGCGACGTCGACCCGGCCGCCAACACCACCCTCCGGGACCCGGCAGCCCTCGACTGCACCGTCACTCATACCCCCACCGGCCCCCGGATCACCGCGCTGCACCCCGGCGGCGGCGCAGACCTGTTCACCGGCGCCTACATCCTGCGCACCCACCGGCCCTGGCCCGCCCACCTCGCGCTCGGCGCGCCCGTCCACGTCACCGCTCTCGACACCCTCGCCACCGCCGGCATCGACAGCGGCCTGTCGCTGGGCCCGTCCGCCGCCGACGCCGCCGCCGGACACACCGCCGCCTGGGACCAGAGCCTGGGCACCAGCCCCTTCCGCCCCGACGCCCGCTACGCCCGCACCTTGCTCACCCTCGACGGCCAGCACCTGACCATCACCGTCCTCGACGGTGCGCCCCTCGCCCCAGGCTTCCAGGGCGCCACCGTCCAGGAGACCTCCGAGCTGGTGGAGCATGCCGGCCACGACCCCGCAGCGGTGTTCCACCTCGACGGCGGCCAGACCTCCAAGATCGCCCACCGGCACAGCGGCCAGGTCGACGCAGTCGGCAGCCTCCACTACCTGCGCTGGCCCCAAGATGCACATGAACCCTTCCGCTGGCAGGGCCTCGACGGCCGCCGACTGCACAGCGCCCTGCAGATCACCACCCTCCCGGAGTCCCCGTGACCACGACCCAGCTCAGCCCCGGCCGGTCCGTCCTCGCCGTCGTCGCACACCCTGACGACGCCGAGCTCGCCATGGGCATGCGACTGCTCGACCACGCCCAGGCCGGCGACCGCGTCCGCGTCCACTGTCTGAGCGCCGGGCGCCCCGGGAAGGACGGCGAGGTGCGCCAAGCTGAGTGCCTGGCCGCCGCGGAAATCCTGCGCATCGACCGGTACACGTTCTCCGCCATCCCCGACACCCGCTTCACCGACCATCGCGGCGCCATCAACGCGGCGCTGTTCGACACCGTCGCCGTCGAACGCCCCGACATCGTCTACACCCACTTCCCCGACGACCAACACCTCGACCACGGCGCTACCGGCGAGGAGGTCACGGCGGTGGCGATGCGCGAAGCCTCCGACCTGATCTACTTCCGCTCCCTCTACAGCCGGAACTTCGAGCCCAACCTGCTCTTCGTCGGCACTCCCGAACTCCTGGCTGCCAAGCAGAAGGCTCTGGCATGCTTCGCCTCGCAGCAGCAGCTCGACATGACCGTCTTCACCGGACTGAACACGCTCGCCTACCGGCAGCACGTGCACCACCGCGTCGTCGAGCGCTTCCCCGACGACGCCCACGGCGTCGAGATGTTCCGTACCGCCCGCCAGATCGTCCACGCCACCCGCCCGTGCGCCCCTATTCGCCCGCCAGCCCTCACGATATCTACAGCAGCGGCGAGTTGGCCGGGCTGGCAGGCCGACACAGTCGTCTGACGAACCCCGGAAGCAGAGCGGCGGTGACACCGACCATCGCCTGAAAGCGCTGACGACCGGCCGGCCTGTCATCGAGGAAGGCGTCAGCGTCCCGGACCGCGGCGACCGAGCCTTCCTCCCGGACGGCCAGGTGCACACCAGCCTGGTCCGCCTCGACGCCGCCAGCCTCTTCCTGTTCCCACCGCCCGACCGGCCCCAGATCGGGGGAGCCGTGATCGGCTGGCGCCCGCTGTACCGCCTGAGGTCGGGTAGCCGGGGCACGGTAACGTGACCCGGCTACCCGACCTCAAGCCCTTCCGCCGGATCCGGGGCACAGGAGAGCGGAAGTCACGTGAAATCGAGAAGGCCGCCTTCGACCCGGGCTCGCCGGGAACCGCCGGGCTTGATCGGACGACTCGAACAGCGGCAGGGTCTGCGACCTGGGCGCGGTGTCCGATTGAGTGTCAATTTCTATGTAAAACATAGTCAGTGACGGTTTCTTGCGACGCTGGGCCGCGCTGTGCTCACCTTCCAGGATAAGAGGATCTACGAATGATGACTTCGAAGTGCTGACGGCTTCCGCTTGCCACGAAGGAATCGAACATTTCGGGGTCGGCATCGTGGTACGCGACCGTTCGGGCCGGGTTCTGTTGATCCGGCGGACCGACCACGACGACCTACCCGGTTCGTGGGAGTACCCGGGTGGCGACCGCACGAATGACGAAACGGTGGAGGCCGGCGCCGCCCGCGAGCTCGCCGAGGAGACCGGCCTCACGGGCCTAGACCTGGAGTTCGCGCGCACCATCGACTACACCGACCACAAGCGCCGCCGGGTGCGGCAGTTCGTGTTCACCACCGCCGTCCCGGATGGCACGACGGCGGTTCTGTCCGGCGGCCACAACGGCCAGCAGTGGGCCCGGCCCGACGCGCTGCCGCACACCGATGTCGTACCGTAGGGATCAAGGTCCGTCAGCACCTGCGATAAGGCCAGTTCAACCCGAGTAACGAGCCGGAGTCAGTAACTCCTCGTCGCCCAGCGACGGCGCATCGCTGCAGGTAGCGTGTTCGTCTGATCAGGGGGCGACGGGTGTTTTCACAGTCGCGCGGCGAGGACTGCGTCGGCGCGGTATCGGCCGCCCCGTGCGGGGGTCGCCGGCCGAGCGCGTGGCATGGATCGCGGCGCGCTGCTCGCAGTTGGTGATGATCCGGCCGCCGCGGCCGGTCCGGCCGCAGAGCGTGGAATGGTCCCGGAGGAAGCGGCGCAGCCACGAGACGGAGCACTTCAAGACATAGGCGGTCTCCTGGACCGTCATGTACTCCTGCGCGGGGTCCTCGGGGGCAGTGGGCACTCCGTAGAGCTCGTAGGCTTTGGTGGCCATCGTCATGTCCTTTCAGGCTGGTGTGCTTCGTCCGGATGCGGCGCGAGGCGGTCGTCGGTGGTGCCGAGGGCTGCCCGGAGGGTGATGTGTAGTGGGGCTCATGTATCTACGAGTGCCGCTTTCGAGGTGAGGGAGGCGGCTATCCCCGCCTGTGGTGCCAGCTGTATACGCGTTCCGTGCGGCTCGCGCCCCCGTCAACCCTGCAGGTCAACGGTTGGTGCACCCCAGCAACCTAACCTTAGTCGGCCTCGATTGTATAGACCCAGATAGCCTTCTCGTGGACTATCTGGTGGACTGTCTGGTGTAGTTGAATGGATCTGGATGGTCTTGTCGGGGGTCTTTTGATCAGTAGTCGGCCTTTCTCGTGGATGGGTCTAGCTGGCGACAGCTGGCCCTGTGAGGATGCCAGTATGGGGACTCGCGATCTCGCCCGACTTGCGTCACGTGTCACGGCGCACCGACTGGGGCTCTGCCCCTGGCGCTTCGCGGTCATCGAGGCGGCAGGTATCTCCAAGGGCATGGGGCGACGAGTTGAGGAGGGGGTAGATGCTCGCGAGGTGGCCTGCGCAAAGGTCGACCGGGCGCTCGGGTGGGCTGCGGGGGCTGTGTTGCGGGGACTGAAGGCGCCGAGCCAGTCCTTGTTGGCACTGCTGGCGGCGAGTCGGCATCGACCGGGGTCGGGCTAAGTGTGTATGCCGTCCGCGTAGCTGTGTTCAATGCTGCGAGAAAGGTGATGCCGAGCGTATCGATCGGGGAGCTTGACGCTTTTAGTGAGCAGTTCGTGGAGGCGCTGCGGAGGTTGGGCGATATGTTGGAATGGAAAGGATTCGCTTCAATTCCCGTATAATCTTTGGGCCTTACCGCGACTCAAGTAAAAGAGAGACGGTGTGCGTCCTGCCGTCCGGGAGTTCCGGAGATCACGTGGTTCGAAAGCGCGTGAGGCAGCTCATGGAGGCCCAGGGCCGTGATTGTCTGTCATGCCGTGGATGCCTGACCGGGCGTTCACGGTAGGACGGGTGGCGGAAGGAATCAGCGAATGGAGTGTCTGCCGGCGCCTGCGCGCCGATCATCGAAGTGGGAGATGACAGATGCCGTACACGGAAGTCCGCGGGAACAGCATCCGCGTGAAGTGGTGGACCGGGCAGTACAAGCTGGACGACGGCGGCAAGCCGACGACCACGAAGCTGTACAGGTCCGCGTCCAAGAATCTGGACGGTATGCCGTTCGCGCATGAGGATGAGGCGTTCACCTTTGGCCTCGACCGGGAGTCCGACGTGCGGAACCGTCGGGGCCAGAAGGTCGCCGCCCCGATCAATATGGCAGACTACTGCGACCTCTGGTTCGCGGGGGTCAGTCTGCGCAGCAATTCCATGATGGCGTACAAATACCGGCTGTCGGCTGTGATTCGCCCGTATTGGGCGCAGAACAGGGTGGACGCGATCACGCCCATCCAGTACGACGCGTTCAGGGAATTCGTGCAGGCCAAATACTCGCACAACTATGCGAAGGCGGTTCTGGGCACATTCAAGATGATCATGGACGATGCGGTAGTGAAGTACAAATACCGCGAGGAGTCGCCCATCGTGGAGCAGAAGCGGCGAGGCCTGTACAAGAAGAAGCAGGTGCGCCGAGTCAAGCGGCAGCTGTCCACCCGATCCGTGCACCAGGCGGCCCAGAACGCCTACTACGTCTGGGGATTCGCTGGGTGGACCTACATCTGGACCATCGCCTTCACCGGACTGCGGCCGCCGGGTGAGATGTTTGGACTGCAGCGCGGCTACGCTTCGCCGTACTGGCCCGCCTCCGAGCCGGACGCCGAGCTGCGCGTGGAGGCCCTCCAGCGGTACGAGTCCCTCCACGCTCTCCGGGTGCAGTACCAGACCTATCGGGCCGACAAGAGAGCAGTGCTGGCTGCGCCGAAGTACGACAGCTGGAGGACGATCGTCATCCCGCCGTTCCTGCACGAGATGCACCAGGCCCTCCTGGCGTCGCACGACCAGCCGTGGATGTTCCTGTCGATGCAGGGCAAGCCGCTGCTAAGCGCGAACTTCGCTAAGACCTACTGGCTCCCGATCCGGGACGGCGCCGAGGAGCGGGCGTCCCGGCCTCGGTACGAGCGGCGGGCCCGACCAGCACTGCCGGCCGTCGTGGAGATGGCTGGAGAGACCATCTACCGGCTGAGGCACTGGCACAAGGCGAAGCTGGACGAGCCGGGCGACATCCCACGGGTGGCAGTTGAGGAGCGGATGGGCCATGAACTGCCGGGAGTGGAGGGCACCTACAGCGAGGTGACACCCGTGATGGAGGCGCGGATAGTTGGGTATCTCCAGGGAGTGTGGGAGAAGGAAGTGATGGGGGCCGAGCTGTGGATGCCGCCTTTTCCCATGCCTCTCCCAGGCAGGCTCGCGAATCCGGATCCGTCGCTGTTCAGCGGCCTTCCCACTCTGGAGTACGAGTGATGCAGCAGATCAGCGGCACCGTCGCGGTGGTGGAGAGCGGCCGGTTCGTCCGGCGGCCCCCGCTGCGCCCGGTCACCCTCGACCTGCCCGGCGGCCGCCGCGGCACCGCCTACACCGTCGGCCACCCGG